>JAZNJM010000033.1:0-15103 GCA_045578045.1 Eubacteriales bacterium
AATCTAAAAAAAGTAAAAAAATTTGGAAAATATAAAAAATATAAAAAATATAAAAAATATCAGGGGTTGAATTATAAAAACAACCCCTGAATATTTATTATTTATATTCCCTTGGAACTCTTTTACTCACGTTACATAGAATTTCATATGAAATTGTGTTGCAAAGGGCTGAAACTTCATCTGCGGGAAGCTCTATTCCAAAGATAACCGCTTCATCTCCAACAGAGCATTGAATATTTGTTATATCAATCATTGAAAGGTCCATACAAACTCTTCCTAATATATTTGCTTTTTTTCCGTTTACAACATAATATCCTTTGTTTGAAAGCTGTCTTGAAACACCGTCTGCATATCCCGCACCGCAAACAGCAATTTTTTTGTTTTCCTCAAGGGTATACGTTCCAAGGTAGCTTACTGTATCTCCCTTTTTGCCCTCAAATATTTTTATTATTTTCGTTTTAAAGGTCATAGCGGGGGTAAGGTTTTCAGATTCATATCCGTATAGGCATATACCGATTCTCACAGCGTTGAGAGCAAAATTTGGAAAATTGACAGCTCCGAGACTGTTACAGCAATGCTTTGTTTCAAAATATATTCCTTCCTTTTCACATTCTTCAATCAGAGAGAAAAGGCTTTCATATTGAATTTTAGTCGTTTCCTTTGATGGAATATCGCTTTCAACGAAATGGGTGTATATACCTTTGATTTTGTCTTTTCCAAAGGAATATATTTCTTTAATATCTTTTAGGGCGTTTTCAACGTCTTCTTTTTTATGACAATATACGCCCATTCGGCTCATACCCGTATCAACTTGAATATGAGCCTTTGGAGAACCGAATGAAAAGAGAGTTTTTGCATATTCAACGTCTCCAACGCTTACGGTTATATTTAATTCTTCCGCTTTTTTTGCGTTTTCGGGTTCGATATATCCTAAAACGAGAATGGGAAGAGATACAGAATTTTCTCTCAGCTCTGAAGCCTCTTCAAAGGTTGCAACGGCAAATCCGTCTATGGCTTTTTCATTTTCAAGATATTTTGCAACGGAAACAGCTCCGTGTCCGTATGCATCAGCCTTAACAACGGCTATTTTTTTTATATTGCTTGAAACGTTTTTCGTTACTTCTGAAAGATTGTTTTTTATTGCTTTAAGGTCAACCTCTGCTTTTATCCTTATCATTTTCTTTTTCCGTCCTTTTTATTATAAATTCTTTTTCACCTGTGGAAAAAAGTATTTCTTCTTCCTTTAATTCAATAGTTGCGTTTTGGAAAGACATTTTTCCGTTTTTATCCGTTTTTTCAATCAGTTCCTTTATATTTTTTTCCTTAATCTCTTTTGAAACTGAAAAAAGAGAGTATATTGAAGAAATATAGCTTTTGGGGAGAGGGATTTTATATCCCAAAATTTCTGCTTTAAGCTCTCCGTTTTCTTCGTAGATAACTGCGTTTTTTAAAAGTCCGTTTGAAGTTACGGTTATTTTTTCGTTAGAAAGAATGAATGAAAGTTTTCCGTCTTTTGAAACAACGGAAACGTCTGATTGAAAAAAGCCTTTAATAAGCTCGGTTTGATTGTTTTGTTTTTCAGAGCTTTTTGAGCAAGAGCAGAAAAAAACAGAAACAAAAATTAAAAAAATCCCTAAAAATAGTCTTTTACCCTTCAAGAAAATGCCCCTTTTATTTTATTTGAGCTTTTCACAAAGGAGCTTTCCAAGCTCTATTGGAATATCAGACGGAAGATAAGAAAATTCACTTAATTTCTCTTTCAATCTGTCTCCGCATAATCCGTGAAGATAAACTCCGATGGCAGATGCATAATGGGGAAGTGTTTCTTGCGTAACTAATGCGGCAATAATACCTGCCAAAACGTCTCCGCTTCCGCCTTTTGCCAAACCAGAATTTCCCGTTGTGTTAATAATTGGAGTTTCATTCGGGGTACAGATAATAGTTCCGCTTCCCTTTAAAACAACGGTACAATTATATTTCAAAGAGGTTTCTTTACAAAGAGAAAGTCTGTTTTCCTGAACTTCAAAAACGGTTTTCCCCGTTAATCTTGCCATTTCGGCTGGGTGGGGAGTTAGTATAACGTTTTTGTTTGCTTTTGTGAGTCGCTCTAAAACATTTATATTCTGTGAAAGAAAATTTATTCCGTCTGCATCAATAACCAAAGGGCAAAAAAGGTTTTCAAATATTTCTTCTAAATCATCGTTATAAACGTTTCCGATTCCACATCCAATCAAAGCACAAGATGCTTTTTCAGCGATAAAGGCGTTTTTTGAATATGATTTGAAAACAGGTTCTGTTAATCTGTTTTTATAAATCTCTAAAACCTTTTCATCTCCAAAAGCCTTAACAAGTCCAACGCCCGACCTTAAAGCTCCGTTTATTGCAAGGATTCCTGCTCCTGTCATATTATAGCTTCCGCAAAGGGTTTTAAGGGTTCCAAAGGTTCCTTTGTTTGAGTTTTCTATCCTTTTTGGAAGAAAGCTCAACAATTCGTCATCACACAAAAAAGCCAATGGGAGTTCGTTGCTCATATCAACGCCAATATCTGCAACGGTTATTTTTCCGTATGCGTTTTTTGTTTCAGAATGTAGGGCAGAGAGCTTTATATCAGTTATACAAACGGTTAAATCTGCGTTTATATGTGGAAAATCTTTGCTTTCGTCCGCTGAAATACCGCTTGGAATGTCTGCCGAAACAACAAAAGCTCCGCTTTCGTTTACAGCGGAAAAAATCTTTTCATATATTCCCACCGCCGCCCTTTCAAGTCCTATTCCAAATATACAGTCAAGAATTGTTTCAGAAGCTCTTATTTTCTCAAGTGCTTCTTTTTCATCAATGTGAATTGCTTTTCCCTTATATTTGTTTTTATAAAATAACGCTTCTTTTGTTTTGGGTTCGTTTGTATATATAACCGTAACGTTTTCATATTCAAGAAAACAGGCGACAGCCCAGCCATCGCCTCCGTTATTTCCCGCCCCGCAAAGTATCGTTAAATTTCCACCTTTTATATGGGGAATAAGAGCTGATAAAATGCCTTTTGCGGCTTTTTCCATAAGTTTTATTCCGTCATAACGCATATCAGCATTTTTAAAACTTTTTGCAGAATATATTTTTTTCATATTTTTTACGTCTTTCGAAAAAGGTCGTTTATTTCAGGCGTGTTGCTCCCGAATTGTAAAAACGCATAATGGAAACCGCTTTTTTTGGTGCTTGAAAAATAACTGCACATTTGTTTCCGTTTTCGTCTTCAAAAAGACCGAAATATTGGTCTATTGCATCAGGAGAGGAAAGGCAGTTGTATATTTTCAATTCACCTTTTGCAGATTCCTTAAAGGCTTCTTCTGTATATGGAGCAATAAGGGAAAAAGCAGAAATTTTCTTTGAGAAAAGAGTTTTTCTCGACCTTCCGCCATATATCTTAGCCATCGTTATTTCTCCGCCAGCGATTTCATATTCAAACTCTACTTGAGTTTTCTTATACAGAAAAAAAGTTAAAATTGCAAAAATCATTGCAAAACCGCAAAAAGATATTAATATTAAACTTGACGGAACAACGATAAACAATACAATTAAAAGAACAATGTCAATAAGGAATATACCAAAGCGTTGCAGTTTTGTTTTTCCGTCTGCTTTCTTTTCAACGTTATATTCAAAATAGTTTATTCCGAGAGCTGTTTCGTCTTTTGGAACGTATGCCATAGTTTACCTCTTTTATAATAATATATTATAATAATATCATAGGAAAAAGAAAAATTCAATAAGGTTTTATTGTTTTTTTATTGTTTTTTTATAAAAAGTGTGTTATTATATATAAACGGGTAGTCAGCCGTGAAATTGAGCGAATAATAACGGTTGATTTTGAACGTTAGTTATTTATAATATAACTCGTTTTTAAATAGGTTTTTCAATTTGCTATTAAACATTAAACAAATAAAATTAAGGAGGATTTTTATGCTTGGATTTTATAAAGAAAATCAAAAAATGATTCATAAGCTATTGATAAATCAGATAGCTCTTTCAGCTCTTGGACTTATGATCGGTTTCCCCGTTAATGCGTTGGCGTATAATTACAATTTGGGAGAAGTTCCTAATCTTATTGGTGGAATTTTTACAGCCGCAATGTTCTTTTTCGTTATATACGATTCATTTTGGGAATGGGGGACGAAATACGTTTCCAAAAAAGGACAAAATCTGCCAACCGCTAAAACCGCCGCTTTATGTGCAGTTTTTTCGTATATTCCAACGATTATTCTAATTCTTGCATACACCGTTTGCTTGATTTTGAATGTTGGGGCATTAAATATTTTTAAATGGATTCTTTTACTTCTTTGCAACGGAATGCATTTTGGTACTCTTAATTTCGTTCTTGCATACGTTCCACAGTCAAGTAGTGATATAGTTCAGCTTTTGTCATTCATTATATTCACAATTTTAACAGTTATCGTTTGTGCTGTTGGCTTTAAAGTTGGAATGAGTGGGAAAACCCTTTTTGCAGGATATTTTCATAAAAAAACAAATAGAGAACAGTAATAAATAAAAGATTTTCAGAATATGCTTCATTGATTTTAAAAAATTAAGGAGGCATATTTTTGAAAAACGAAGAATTATCCGCAAAAAAGAACTCTGTTTCTCCCAAAACGGGTTTTTTGCTTCTTATTATTTTTATCTTGCTTATGGTTATTATGTTTGCTTTTTCTGCTCTCTTTTCTTCTGAGGGATTTTCTGATGCTTTCGTTCCAAGCTATTCCCAAAACGTTGAAGAAGTTGAGGAGAAGAAAAAAGGCTTTACAGTTATAATTGATGCAGGACACGGTGGGGAAGACCCTGGGGCAGTTGCAAATAATGCCATAGAAAAAGAAATTAATCTGAATATTGCAAAAAAATTAGGTGAGCTTTTCTCCCTTGGGGATTATAACGTTTATCTCACAAGAACGGAAGACGTTCTTTTATATAACGTTGGAGAAGAAAATCAAAAAAAGCAACACGACCTTAAAAACAGAGTTTTAGCTGCACAATCCTTTGAAAACCCCATTTTTATAAGCATACACGCTAATAAATTTTATTTAACCTCTTGCAAAGGGGCACAAGTTTTTTATGGAACTTCTCCTCTTAGCATATCTCTTGCAGACAGTATTCAAAATTCAATAAGAATTATTCAGAAGGACAACAAAAGGGTAACTAAAGACGGAACAAAAACCGTTTATATTCTTGAGCGTCTTCAATGTCCTTCCGTTTTAGTTGAATGTGGGTTTCTCTCAAATAGTGAGGACGCTGCATTACTTACCTCTGAGGAATATACTTCCTCTCTTGCCGTTTTAATATATAAAGGAATTATAGAATGGATATGGGAAAATGAAACAAATCTTTGTTTGCGATGAATGTGGAAACGAAAGCTCTAAATGGTATGGAAAATGCCCTTCTTGTGGAAGTTGGAACACTTTAAAGGAGCTTTCTGTTGTAGACGTAAAAAGCTCTAAAACTGCAAAAAACAGCTTTTCAGCCAAAAAAATCATATCAAAAGATAACTCATCTGCTTCGCCCATAAGTAAATTAAAGCTCTCTGAAAGCATAAGATTTAAAACGGGGCTTGGAGAATTTGACAGAGTTTTGGGCGGTGGAATTGTAAAAGGCTCGGTTGTTTTGCTTTCGGGTGAACCAGGCGTTGGAAAGTCAACTCTCCTTTTGCAAATTTGTCAACACGTTGGAAAAACGAAAAAAATTCTTTATGCTTCGGGAGAAGAATCAGGCTCACAAATAAAGCTCCGTGCTGAACGGCTTGGCGTTGATACGGATAATCTTCTTTTGCTTTGCGAAAATAACGTTGATAATATTCTCGGAGAGATGGACTGTCATTCCCCTGAGGTTGTTATAATAGACTCAATTCAAACTATATATGATCCTGAGGTTGCTTCTTCACCAGGTTCTGTTACGCAGGTTAGACAAAGCACTTTCCGTCTTATTGGAAACGCAAAGGAAAATGACAGAGCTGTTATTATCGTTGGACACGTTAATAAAGACGGAAACATTGCAGGACCTAAAATTTTAGAACATATGGTTGATGCGGTTTTGCATTTTGAGGGTGATAAACAGCATACTAACAGAATAATTCGTGCTGCTAAAAACCGTTTTGGCTCAACGAATGAGGTTGGTATTTTTGAAATGGCAGAAAACGGTCTTTCTCCCGTTGAGAATCCCTCAGAGGCTTTGATGGCTCAACGCTTAAAGGGGGTTTCGGGCTTTTGCCCCGTTTGTACAATTGAGGGAACAAGACCTATAATTGCAGAAATTCAGGCTCTCGTAACCCCAACTTATTTCCCTTCTCCGCGAAGAACATCTTCGGGTATTGATTATAACCGCCTTAATCTTATTTTAGCTGTTCTTGAAAAAAGGCTTGGACTTAATTTCTCAACGTATGACGTATACGTTAACGTTGCGGGAGGAATGCGGCTTGACGATCCATCAGCCGATTTAGCTGTTGCACTCGCCCTTATTTCTTCTTTGAAGGACTCTCCCGTTCCTGATGACGCCGTTGCAATGGGTGAGGTTGGATTGGGCGGAGAATGTCGTGCAGTTTCAAGTATAGATATGCGTGTTAAAGAAGCGAAAAGTTTGGGCTTTAATCAGATAATAGTTCCAAAAACGTCCCTTGCAAAACTTAAAGGTTTTGAAGATGGTCTTTTCCCCGTTAGAGGCGTTTTTGATACGTTGAAGATATTTTAGGCATTAGGCAGTAGGCAGTAGGCATTAGGCAATAGGCAATAGGCATTAGGCATTAGGCATTAGGCAGTAGGCAATAGGCATTAGGCATTAGGCATTAGGCAGTAGGCAGTAGGCATTAGGCAGTAGTGAAATTTGGAATGAGGAATGAGGAATGAGGAACTTTTTTAATGAGGAATGAGGAATGAGGAATTAGGAATAAAGGAAACCTTTTTCGCTTCGCTCAAAAGCAAATTTTAATAATATAAAAAACGGTAGTTTTCACTAAATTGAAGAAAACTACCGCTTTTATTTTACTGTATTGAAATATTTTATATTAATTTTGCTGTATTGAAATAATTTATATTAATTTTGCTGTATTGAAATATTTTATATTAAGTTTGCTGTATTGAAATATTTTATATTAAGTTTGCTGTATTGAAATATTTTATATTAATTTTACTGTATTGAAATATTTTTTATTAATTTTACTGCTTATTTAGTAATTGGGTAGGGGAACGCCTCGACATTCTTAATATTGGTATCAAAGAAAAGATGTAGCTTAATACTAAAAACGTCAATTCTATTAAAACAATAGCTATTTTATTTACTACAATGATATCAAAATCAATATTGTTCATATAGTTATTGTTAAATACTTGATTTAAATACCCTGTCAAGCCGCCAAAACCTGCAATAGATATGGGTATCGTAGCCAAAGAAAGCAATATAATATTAATAGCAAAAATGGATACTATATTATTTTTAGGAATACCAAGGCTTCTCATTATTCCTATTTGTTTAGACCTGTCGTTTATTGAATAACTGACGTATGATATGAGAAAGAAGATAAAAATTGAAGCCGATAGAAAGAGAAGCACATACAAAAAGCTCTTGATATTCTCTATCGTTTCATTAAACATATATATTGTTTGGCAACCGCTTTCACTGATTTTTATATCATACAAATCAAACTGTTGAATAATCTCAGGAATGTCTTGGCATCTCACGAAAATACCGTCATAACAATAGTATAAACAGTATTTTTCGCATATCTTATCAAATATTATATCATCTAATGCTATATCAGCAGAAGAGAGTATACTTTCATTACTTGCTTTAAAAACGCCAACTATATGAACTTTTTCATTTGGAAAAAGGTCATATAGATTAATTTTATCATAAGCACCATTATATTGCTCGGATTTTAAATCCAAAAGCGAATATATAATTTCATCTGAAGATTCATAATCATAATCAATTCTATCAGCCAGATATGAACCGATAATCACCTCGCTTTTATTATTTGGCATTCGTCCCGCTATGAGCATAGATGAATCAATGCTTTCTATTGAGCATACACGTGTGTTAGACGAAACGTATGAAGAAAGGGAATTTGATTGAGTTATATCACATGCAGAGACTTTAATAACAGGTAAGTTTTTAAACGATTGAACGTGTTTTTCATTTATGATGGCAAATCCATACTTTTCCATTAACAAATTAGAATCTACCGTTTCTTTATCATCAAAGCAACCGCTTTCAACCACACCACACACGGTAAATTCAAAATCATTATTTGAAATTTTTTTGCCAATCACTTCATCAAATTTAATCTCGGAAAATAATGTCAACGCCAAATAATCACTTAATACAATGTCGTTTTCGCTCTCAGGCAATTTACCAGAAACTAAATTATAATAGTTTTTGTTTTCAGAATTTATCACCTTAGCATTAACGTCAGTTACCATTTTTTCATTGTCGGCTTCAAGCAGTTTTTCAATACAAATCGTTTTGGTAATATAGCTTTTATTAATTACTGATGAAATTGTGTTGTCTAATTCTTCTCCTATATTTGTTTGCGTTAATACGGGTTCTCCAAATATATTTATATATTCGTTGTTTTTATATATTTCAACCTCGCTGATGTTTTGCGTTTTCAAATAGGATACGAGGGATTCTTTATAGTCATACGTTGAAACTGTATACATTAATAAAGTGTATGTAGAAGTAAAAACAAAAAGCAAAAAGGTGATAAAAAGTCGAACCCTTTGAACGCGAAAATTGCATAAAGAAAGACGCACTTTATCAAAGAAAGCAAGTCCTTCCTTGCTACCGCTTCGTTGAAATTCTTTCGTTTTAATTGACTGTTGCGTTTCTTCCAAATTATCTCTTTTTACGTCTACCAATAAATTAAGTTTAACGTCTTTTTGATTGTATACTGCGATAATACGGTTTATTAAATCAGAAACAGACTCGTTTTCCTTTGCAACGTATATTTTATTGTTGTTAGAATCACTTATGGAAATATTAGTGATTTTTCTGTAAATTTCGTTACTTTCCCTTATACTGTCCAACTTTCCGTCAACAATATTAATTATTTTATCAGCAAATATCTGGGCGTTTTTTATATCGTGGGATACAACCACAACAAGACAATTTTTGCTAATTTGCTTTATTAATTCAAAAATAGCTATTGTATTGCTTTCGTCAAGATTTCCCGTAGGCTCATCTAAGAATAAAATTTGAGGATTTTTAACTATTGCTCTTGCTATTGCAACTCGTTGTTTTTGTCCACCGCTTAATTCGTTAATTCTTCTATTCTCATAATTTTCAAGATTAACACATTTTAACGCTTGTAAAACGCAAGAATGTATATCTTCTTTTTCTATTCCCAATATTTTCAACGGAAGAGCAACGTTATCATAAACGTTATATTCTTCCAGAAGATTAAAACTTTGAAATACGATTCCAACGTTTTTTCTTCTAAATTCGTCCAACTCTTTTTGAGAAAGTTTTGTTAAATTTTTATCTTCAAAAAAGATTTCCCCTTTATCTACCCTATCTAAACCACATAAAACGTTTAATAAGGTTGTTTTTCCCGAACCGCTTGGTCCTACCATACATACAAGCTCGTTATTACTTAATTCTAAATCTGTATTGTCTATGGCTTTTACTACACTTTCTCCCGTAGAATATGTTTTAGATATTCCAATACATTTAAGCATTTTCTCCACCCTATAAATAATTCGTTTTTGTTTTGATATGAAATAATTAAAAGGCAATAATCAGATTACTGCCTTTTTAACTATTAATTGTTCGATTTATAGCATCTAAGCAGATTCGTGAACAGCGATTCACTTAAGCCTTCTTCTCTACCAACTTTATCGTCAATCTTTTTAAGGTTTTCGGTATAAATACCGCCATAGCCAGTTCTCTCGCCTTCAAACGTAACGAAGGCACTGCAAAGATCACCTTTCATATAAATGCCTTCTTCAAAGATTTCATTATCAATGAATTTTTCTATCTTGTCTGTTCCGCAATAATAAAGATAAAAATTATAATCTTTAATTCTTTCTTTCAGAAAAGTATATTCATCATCGCTGATTTTAACCGAACCGTTAAGGTCGCTGATAATAAGAACAGAGAACTTTTTTTCGCTTGACAACGTCTTTTCATCTATATGACTTATGGTTTTGTAATTAACGCCTTCGCGAATTGTCATCTCTTCCCCGATGAAGAATACATCCGTTGGTAATTTGTTGTTTATAGTGTCAATCGCTTCATCATATGAATCACCATACTCATATTCATCATCAGAAAAAATCAGGGTTGCCAATGGTGTAAACCTGATAGCTAATAACAGCAATACAACCGAAACTACTATGGATATTATTACCACCATTACTTTTTTTAGATTCTTTGATTTTGAGTTCATATCCAGCCTCCATTAGTTTTCTTTCTGCTTTTTAAGCACGTTTTTTTTAAAAAATAGTGAGGAATTAGGAACTTTTTAATGAGGAATTAGGAATTAGGAATAAATGAAACCTTTTTCGCTTCGCTCAAAAGCCAATCAAATTGAAAATTTTTAAAAGTTTGGAGTTTGAAGAGCGGAGAGTTTAATTCATAATTCATAATTCATAATTCATAATTAGGAATAAATGAAACCTTTTTCGCTTCGCTCAAAAGCTAATTTTTATAATTGAAAATGGAATTTTTTAAGAGTTCGAAGTTTGAAGTCAAGAAAAGTTTTTCCCTTTGTGCAAAAGCTGAAATATTATAATTTAATTATAATAAAATAGTTAGTTTTCGACCTTTGGGAGAAAACTTTCCATCATTCCTAATTCCTAATTCCTCATTCCTCATTAAAAAATCCTCATTCCAAATTTCACTACTGCCTAATGCCTAATGCCTATTGCCTCACTACTGCCTATTGCCTCACTACTGCCTAAATATACGGTTTATCAATCTGAATAACACAGAAAACGTTTTCGCCCATTTTTTTGCTGACTTGGTCTGAAATGAGCTTTTTGACTTCATCATCAGGTATTTTACACTCCATTGGAACAACGGTGTCAAAAATCAAATTTGTATGTGATGGGCCTTTAACAACTCTGAAATCGTGGATAGAAAGGTCAAGCCTTAAGGAGATTATAACCTCTATAAGCTGTTTTTTTAGTCCGTCTATTTCTTCATCTCCACAGCAAACGGGATCCATATGAATAACTGCGTGGCAAGATAATTCATCATATAAACGTTTTTCAATATTGTCTATACAATCGTGCATCGTTGCTAAATCACCGTCAACGGGAATTTCTGCGTGAATGGAAATCATTCTTCTTCCAGGGCCGTAATCGTGTATTATAAGGTCGTGAACACCTATAACTACGTTATTATCCATAACGATTTTTTCAATTTTTTCTACAAGCTCTTTTTCGGGCGGAGTTCCAAGTAGGGGAGATATTGTATCTTTAATAGCTCCAAATCCTGCTTTGAAAATCAAGAGAGAGAGAATAATTCCGCAATATGCATCTATGTTTATTTCAAAGAATTTATAAACGAAAAGGGTTATTATTGTTGCCCCCGTTGCAAAGGTATCTGAAATACAATCCGTTGCGGTTGCAAGTAGTGTTTGCGAAGAGTATTTTTTTCCTATTTTTCTGTTATAGAAAAACATATATAACTTTATTGCCATTGAAACAAAAAGAATTATAACCGCGGTAATTTCAAACTTAGGTGCTTCGGGGTTAAATAGCTTTGTTACAGACTCTTTTCCAAGCTCAAATCCCATAAGACAAATTATCATAGCTACGACAAGACCAGAAATATATTCAAATCTTCCGTGTCCAAAGGGGTGGTCTTTATCTGGCTTTTGTGAAGCAAGTTTGAAGCCTAAAAGGGAAACGAGGGAAGAACCCGCATCGGAAAGGCTGTTGAATGCGTCTGATTTAATGGAAACAGAACCCGTTAGACTTCCCGCTATGATTTTTAAAACGAATAAAATCATATTGAGGAAAATTCCAAGTATTCCGCAAACAGTACCGTATTTTCTTCTTAGCTCATCATTTGGAATATTATTTTTGTCTTTTATAAGAAAATAAGAGAGTATTCTTATCATAAACAGAACCTTTTTAAACTTTTTCAATCTTTATAGTAATATAAAGGGCTGTCGAAACAGACAGCCCTTTATTTGATTTTTATTAGTGAACGATAACCTTTTCTGTATCTTTGTCAAAAATGTGTGTTCTTGACATATCGATAGCCATTTTAATTTCATCGCCTGTTCTTGCTCTGCATCTTGAGGAAACACGGGAAACAAGGTTTGTAACCTCTGTTGTTGCGGTTTCTTCGCCGATTCCGATGTAAAGGTAGATTTCAGCACCCATAAGCTCTGTAACTTCAACTTTTGCATTGATTAATGAGTCTGGGAATTGTTCTATGTATCTTTCTTCATCGTGAATAAGTTCAGGACGAACACCAAGGATAACTTCCTTGCCGATGTATTCTTCAAGCTGCCCGTCTTCGTTTTTAGCTTCGGGAACTTTGAGTGAAACGCCTTCGTTAAAGGTGAAATAGATGTCTTTAGAGTTCTTAGGACGGTTAAGAGTACCGTTTATAAAGTTCATCTGAGGAGTTCCAATGAAACCTGCAACGAAAATATTGCAAGGAAGCTCGTAAAGGTTTTGAGGTGTATCAACCTGTTGAATAAGACCGTCTTTCATAACAACAATTCTTGTTGCCATTGTCATAGCTTCAACCTGGTCGTGAGTAACGTATATAAACGTTGTTTTAAGTCTTTGATGAAGTTTTGTAAGCTCAGTTCTCATAGTTGCACGGAGCTTAGCATCAAGGTTTGAAAGAGGTTCGTCAAGAAGGAATACTTTAGGTTCACGAACAATAGCACGACCTAAAGCAACACGCTGTTTCTGACCACCGGAAAGAGCCTTTGGTTTTCTATCGAGAAGGTGAGCAATATCAAGAATTCTTGCTGCTTCTTCAACTCTGCGTTTGATTTCTTCTTTTCTTGTTTTACGGAGTTTAAGACCGAAAGCCATATTGTCAAAAACAGTCATATGAGGATAAAGAGCATAGTTCTGGAAAACCATGGCAATATCTCTATCTTTAGGAGCTACATCGTTTACCAATTTATCGCCGATGAAAAGCTCACCTTCTGTTATTTCTTCAAGACCTGCGATCATACGAAGTGTTGTGGTTTTTCCGCAACCGGAAGGACCAACGAGAATAATAAATTCCTTATCCTTTACTTCAAGACAAAAATCTGAAACAGCTGTAACGCCGCCAGGGTATCTTTTATAAAGGTGTTTAAAAAGTACACTTGCCATTTTTTTCCTCCTGAATGCTTTTGCTCTTTGCAAAAAGCGTTAAATTTTACTCCAATATATTATCAGATTTTTTTGAAAAAAGATAGAGCGTATTTACCCAAAAATTAGGTACTTTTTTTATACATATTGCATAAAAAATATATAATTAAATTTTTTTAACATTCAGGAGGTTTCTTTTTGGCTTATTTCGTCTTTTTATATCCCAACTAATTCTTCAAAAAAATGGAAATATTCTCCGAATCCAAGATATAACCCTATAGCGCATATTGTGAATGCTGTCAACCCTATAACGAAGCTCAAAACGAAAAGTTTTTTATTGTCCATTTGTTTTTTTTCTCCGCTTTATCCGATTTTTTATTATTTTCTCCTAAAAACTTTTCCTTATTCTTTGTTTTGCTCGAATCCGTGTATGAAGCTCTTTTCTCCAACGGAACATATATCTCCGCCAACTATTTTCGATTTGTATATAAGCAAGTTTGCTATAACTTCTCCGTCTTCATATCCTTCATAATCTTTAATTGCATACGTGTATCTCGTTACGGTTTTTCCTTTGTATTTTTTGAGGTTTAATCCCTGTTTTCTCTGAATGTCGTTGTATTCCTTATAAACGCTGTCAAATTCTTCGGGAATAATAACGTCAACAATCTCTTTTGGCTCTTTTTCAACGTTGTATCCAAACTGTTTTAAAAATTCCGTTCTCTCCTCATTTGTGTCCATACCCTCGAAATTATAGGCAACTGCCGCAACGTCTGCATAATCGTCATAATCGGGAACAAATGCTATAAGCAACGCAAGTATTCCAAAGGCACAAAAGAGGGCTGCGAAAAATTTTAGCTTTGAGGCTTTTATTGTGTAGATGAACATAAGACGGTTCTCCTTGAAAATATAAATATGTGTTATATATTTATTATTTGTAACGCTTTTATATTCATACATTTTTTCAAAATTTTGTATTTGATTTTCTGTTTTTGGAAACGTCAATAAAAGTGCAGTCAAAAAACGCACTAAATAACGAAAACTTTATAGATGCATATATTTCTATTAAACCATAGTTTTTTACATATTAAAATAAACGGTAACTAACTTAAGAAAATATCTCAAATAACAGCAACCATTGGGAATTTCTGTAAATGTTTTTAAACGTAAGCAAATGGTTGCAAACCTTAACAAACTCAGCAAAGTGTGGAAAAAAGTGTGGAAAACTTTAGATAATTCATCAAAGTGTGAAAAACTTTAGTAAATTCAGCAAAGTGTGGAAAAAGTGTGGAAAACTTTAGCTAATTCATCAATGTGTGAAATAAAGTGTGGAAAACTTTAGCTAATTCATCAATGTGTGAAAAACTGAGCAAATTCAGCAAAGTGTGAAATAAAGTGTGGAAAACTTTATCTAATTTATCAATGTGTGAAAAACTTTAGTAAATTCAATGAGGTAAAGAAAACTTATTAAACGCTATTTAAAATAATCAGATTTTGAAAATGGCATAAAAAGATTGAAAAATAAGGAAAATGGTAGAAAAAAGTAAAAAACGTATGCAAACGTATGCAAATTATGCAATTGCTAATTTTGCTAAGTTTTGCATAGTATACCTATACCTAATTATATTCCTATTCCTAATCCTAAACCTAAACCTAAACCTAAACCTAAACCTAAACCTAAACCTAATCCTAATCCTAATCCTAATCCTATTCCTAATCCTAAACCTACACCTAATCCTATACCTAATCCTATTCCTATTCCTAATCCTATTCCTAATATAAAATAAATAATTTTTATTTTTAATAAA
>JAZNJM010000034.1:0-3329 GCA_045578045.1 Eubacteriales bacterium
CCAGATACATCTTAGCATATCTATCCCATAATTTCAACTGTCCACTTTTTAGGGTTTTAGGTTCCTTTTTCTGTCCACTTTTCAGGGACGTCCCTAAAATCACTAAAATACATGTGTCCATTTTTATGGGTACAGTTTACCTACTGCCTATTGCCTACTGCCTACTGCCTACTGCCTATTGCCTATTGCCTACTGCCTATTGCCTAATGCCTACTGCCTACTGCCTAATGCCTACCGCCTACCGCCTATTGCCTATTGCCTAATCTCTAACAAGGAAGTGTTTTTTTGAAGCAGAAACAACAAATTGATATGCTGAACGGACCGTTATTCAGCAAAATAGTTATTTTTACAATTCCAATAATATTATCAAGCCTTATTCAGCTTTTATTTAATGCTGCTGATATTATAGTTATCGGTCAATATGAAGGTAAAGAAGCTGTTTCCGCTGTTGGAAGCACAGGTTCTCTTGTTAATTTATGTGTAAATTTGTTTATCGGACTTTCAACGGGAGTTGGAGTTACCGTAGCTCAGAACATTGGTTCAGAAGACAAAGAAAATCTAAATAAAACCGTTCATACTGCTATGGCTTTATCCATATGTGCAGGAGTGTTTCTTGCGATTCTCGGACCTTTTTTGGCAGAAGACCTTCTGATATTGATGAAATCTCCAACCGAAATAATCGGTTTGTCAACAAAATATCTCCAGATATATTTTTTAGCAATGCCCGCTTTAATGGTATATAACTTTGGTGCGGCGATATTGCGTTCAGCAGGAGATACGAAACGCCCAATGTATTACCTTATAATTTCTGGACTTATAAACGTTGTTCTCAACATTATACTAGTTGCATTTTTTCATTTGAGCGTTGCGGGAGTTGCAATAGCAACGGCAGTTTCACAATATTTTTCTGCATTTATGGTAACACGCCGCCTCGTTCTAACGGATGAAGACATAAAGCTCACTCTTAAAGATATACGTTTTCATCCATCGGCGTTGGCAAAAATTGCTTTGATTGGAATACCGGCAGGAATACAGTCTTCTGTTTTTTCAATTTCAAACGTTATAATTCAAACGTCAATAAACAGCTATGATACATACCACGAATTAAATAGCTCATTAATTGCGGGTAATACCGCCTCGGGAAATATAGAGGGATTTGCATACGTTTGTATGAATGCATTTCATCAGACAGCCCTCACGTTTTCGGGGCAAAATTTAGGAGCAAAGAAAATAGAAAGACTTAACAAAATACTTTTCATCTGTTTGGGAAGCGTTTCTATTGTGGGCGTATTCGTTGGCGTCGTTGGTTTCACCTTGGGAAAACCTCTATTGAGGCTTTATATCCCAAACGAAGCTCTTGCAATTGAATATGGAGCTATAAGGCTTACAGTATTCTCTTTAACATATTTCCTATGCGGAATAATGGACACAATAAACGGTTCTCTAAGGGGAATGGGATGCGGAATAGGACCAATGCTCATATCGTTGTTTTTCTGTTGTGCGGCAAGGGTTTTATGGGTTCTTTTCATATTCTCAAATGATAAGGATATAATGGTTTTATACCTTTCATATCCAATCACTTGGTCTTTGGCGATTATTGCTCAGATACCGTATTACGTATACACGAGAAAGCGTTTAGGGCGAATGTTAAAAAAAGAGGAGAAACCAAATGCAATTAGTATTTGACCTCATTAAAAATAACCCTTGCGAAACGTTTATATACGGAACGGGAGACGGAGCTGATAAGCTGATTGACTATCTGACAAAAATAGGAGTTGAGATTGACGGAATATGCGTTTCAGATGAGTTTTACAGAAAACGGATATTCAGAGGTTTTGAGATACAACCAATAGGTGTTGTTTCTGAAAAGCATAAAAACGCTTTGTTTTTAATGGCTTTCGGCGTTAAGAATACTGATGAGATATTCGAGCTTTCGAAAAAAATCAATCTTCTT
Organism: Eubacteriales bacterium; assembly: GCA_045578045.1. Taxonomy (GTDB): domain Bacteria; phylum Bacillota; class Clostridia; order Oscillospirales; family CAG-382; genus SIG653. The sequence continues at coordinate 1,955 of JAZNJM010000034.1, forward strand.
TACCCTGAGATGCCCGTTTGCGAAAACGTTCCATTTACAAAAGAAACGTTTTTAAAAGATAAAGAAATAATAGAAAAAGCATATTCCCTTCTTGCAGATGAAGAATCAAAAAACGTCTTTGAATCAATCCTTCGTTTTCGGCTTTCGGGAGATATAGGATATTTAAAGCAATGTGAAAGCTCAATAGAAGATGGATACGGAATTATTTTAAATAAAACAAAAAAAGAAACGGTTTTCGATTGCGGAGCATATACGGGAGATACGGCGGCAGATTTTGAAAAATATTCGGGTGGACTTAATTGGTTATACGCCGCAGAACCTTGCCCTAAAAGTTTTTTAAAGCTAAAGGAAAAATTTGGAAAATATTCTGTTTTTAACTGTGCTATAGGTAAAACGGAAGGTGAAGCAGAATTTGTTTTTTCCCGTGGTAGAGGCTCTGCCTTAGCTTCGAATCAGGTTAATACAGCGGGTAAAATAACAAAAGTTCCCGTCCGTTCCGTTGACGGAATACTTTCCGGAAACGAATGTTCAGTGATAAAATATGACGTTGAGGGTGAAGAAGAAAACGCCCTTATGGGAAGCGAAAAAACGATAAATGAAAATCACCCAAAATTACTCGTTGCCGCATATCACAGAATGGACGATATATATAAAATTCCTCTTTTAATAAAAAGAATATGTGAGGGATATAATATATATCTGAGACATCACCCTTGTCTGCCCTCTTGGGAAACAAACGTATACGCTTTATACAAAACGCAATAAAATAAAAGATTTTTATTTTAAATTATTACAAATTGCCTATTGACTTGAAAGAGAAAAAATGGTATTATAGTTTCAAATTGAGACTAAAACAAAAGTTTATAACAAATGTTTTTGGAGGTTTAACAAATGGCACTTGTAACATCAAAAGAAATGTTCCAGAAAGCATATGAAGGCGGTTATGCCATAGGTGCTTTCAACGTAAACAACATGGAAATTATTCAGGGTATCACTGAAGCAGCAAAAGAAGAAAACGCTCCTCTTATTCTTCAGGTATCCTCCGGCGCAAGAAACTATGCAAAACACGCATATCTCGTTAAGCTCGTTGAAGCTGCAATTCAAGATACAGATCTTCCTATCTGCTTACATCTTGACCACGGCGACACTTTTGAGCTTTGTAAATCTTGTATTGACGGCGGATTCACTTCCGTTATGATTGACGGTTCTCACCATTCTTTCGAAGACAATATAGCTCTCACAAAGAAAGTTGTTGAATATGCACACGCTCACGGCGTTGTTGTTGAAGGCGAACTTGGAAGACTTGCAGGTATCGAAGACGCAGTAAACGTTAGCGATGCAGACGCTTCCTACACAGATCCTGATCAGGTTCAGG
>JAZNJM010000035.1:0-13116 GCA_045578045.1 Eubacteriales bacterium
CTAAGACCGCTTGGCCTCCGACTTCTCTTTAAGATGAGCTTTCATTTTTTGTCAAATTTGTCTCAAATATCTTTTTATATGATTAAAACCCGCCTGAAAAAGGCGGGTTTATCAGTAGTACCTTAAATTTGTATAATTCTAAACCAATGTCTTAAATGTTGTAAGATAAAAGATATCCGTTAATATAAATTGAATAATCATTATTATCAGAATTTGATGAAAATGCTTTGCAGAAATTCTTTATTTCCGCAGGAGCGTTGTCGTAAGAAATATAAATCGTTTTTTCTCCCGAAAAAACATAAGCTCCGTTTTCAAATATAATATCAGCGTTTTTGTCGTCAGTGAACGAAAAAACAGAATTATCATTCAAATCGTTATAGCTTGACCAACTTTTCCCTTTTCCTGATACAGGAAAAATTTCAAATGAAAAGAAAGAGGAATTTTTATTTGCACCAGAGTTTGAAGAATAAGACACAGAAAAACGGTTTTTATCTAATTCATTAACAACGGTAAAAGCGGAATTATTGTCAACGGTTTCTTCAACGCCCATTAAAATTACTCGCTGTTCTGTTTTATTACAGCCGAAAAGAAAAGAGCTGGCAAGAAGTAAAAACACAAGTGCAAAAATACACCTTTTTTTCATCACTTTCCCTCCAAAAAAAATTGCACTAAAACCAATGTGTCCGTTAACATCGTAATACCTTGATGATGTACTATGACCATCTTTTAGTTCATAAGAATGAAAATATAAAAGTTATATTCTATAAAAGAAGCGCAGAATATTCTGCGCTCCCCGAAGTTTACACCAAAGTTTAATACCCCTATTTAAAACCGAGAATTCGTTTATCAGGCTATTACTTATGTTCGATTATATTTTTAATATCATCAATTTCTTTTTCAGACAAATTCTGTCTTTTTGCAAAAGCGGCAATAAACGCAGGAAGAGAACCTTCGAAACGTTTTTCCATAAGCTCGTCCAAATCAGATAGCTGAACTTCGTCCTTTGAAACAAGGGAACGGACAACAGAGTTTTTGTTTTCTAAAATTCCTCTTTCACCTAAACGTTTGATAACGGTATAAGTTGTTGTTCTTGACCATTGTAACCTATCTTTGCAAACTCTTGCTAAATCTGCGGCAGACATCGGCTCTTTTTCCCAGAGAACAAGACAAAATCTGTATTCGCTTTCAAAAACCTTTGGTATTTTTTTCATAGTGAATTCTCCATTTCTTTTTGTATTTATATATAAATTTATTATCTAAGAAAATATTGTGTAATAAGAAAAAACAGTGATAATTTCCTCTTTTGTATATTTTATACCATTAAATCTATTTTTGTCAATATAAAATAGAATTTATTTTCAAAAATTTAAATAAAGTATTTTCACGTGAAGAAGACAGAACGCTAAAAACCCGTCTTCTCACGTTATTTCAAACTTTTTTCCGCAAGAAAATGCTATTTCTCTGAATAAAATCCATTGTGGATAACGAATTATTTATATAAAACATTCTTTGAAATAGTATGGCCACGCAATATCATCTGCACTTCCATATTTGGCGTATATGACATGCCACGTTTTCAATTTCCATTCTGACGATTCGTTTTCACGATAAAAATAAAAATAATTTGTTGTGAATCTGTCTTTTTCAACATAATATACCTTTGCCTCATTTTCTGAATAATCAATAACCTTGAAAAATTCAATTTCATCTATCCAACCATTAAGAGAATAAAGCTCGTTAAACTGTTTTCCGTACTTTATCGTTAAATACTCCGCTTTTATATAAGGAAAAGCAATGGAGAAAAACAACAAGGCAACAACAAAAATAACAATCCCAACTATCAACGCCGTTTTATTTTTCAATATCAATTTATTCATTTTTGTACCTCATTATATTTCTTACGAAGCAAAAACGTAATCTTCGGGGATTTCAAATATTCCTTTTGGAATACTGTCTAAGTATTCAACGTATAATCTGACAGAGCCAATTTCTAAGAAACACAATTCTCCGTTTTTGAAGTAATAATATGTTTCTTCAGCATTTTTTTCTCCATACGGTTCCAAAAGAAACGATTTATTACTATCTGAATACTTTTCAACAATATACTTTTCCCCGTCAACCTCTTTTTCAAAAGAATCTTTAAACGAAACATCGTCAAAAGAAAAATCTTCATTTTCTACAAAAGTTTTTGATACGTTATCAAGAATATATTCTTTTCCGTTTTTATATATTTTACTTTTAGAATAAAAGCTGTCGTAAACAGTTTCAAATTTCAGAAAACAATCATAATCATTAAAATAAAATTCAAAATCAAAAAATTGAGTAAACATTTCTTCATCATAAACTCCGTTTAAAGTCATTCCGAAGCCGTCTTTTGATGAAAAAATCTTTTCAATAAATTCTCCTACAAGATGTCCTTTATAAGGTAAATACATCTCAACCAATTTTTCCTTATTTGGAATATCTGAGATTATTCCAGCCTCAGAATTTTCAGAACTATCAAGTATTTCAGAATATTCCGAGCTTTCTTCAATAGTTGTTTTGCTGATAGTTATTTCGTTGCTTGAATTTTCTTTTTCTTTTGACGATTCATTTTCACCGCAAGAAGCTAAAAGCGATACTATGATTAACATTGAAAGTAAAAAAGATAGTTTTTTCATACACTTTTCCTCCGTTATTTTATATTTAATTGAAAAAAACGTTAAATCACAATTTAATAAAAAATCTATGGCCAAATCCTTATTGAAGGAGCTGAACTCTTATTAGCGCTTGAAGAAGGAAATGAAGCCTTTTTGGGAAGATAATTATTTCCACTTGGAAGATTCAACCCTGTATTCGGATATCCCATTGTTGTAGAATTACCAAACGGACTTGTAGATTGAATACCACTGGAAAACACACTTGGTTCTGCGAATGAATTGGTTTGTGTTTCAGGCCCTGTTATAACCTTATAGCTTCCACTTATCCAATTTTTCGCTTTCTTCATACTATCCCAGCTTGACTTACCATCATAAAAATATATATCCAAGCTGGAATTAGAATCAAAAGCATATTCTTCAATAGTTCTGACGTTTCGCATTATTAAAACGCTGTTCAATGAATAGCAGTTATAAAAAGTTTTCTTTTTTATAACTTTCATCTTCAATGATAAAACAGCATAGTCCAATTTTCCACATTCTGCAAAAGCCTGTTCTCCCACAACAGTTACAGAATTAGGAATTAAAACCCCTATAAGCGATGAACATTTCATAAATGCCCCCTCGCCAATTTCCAAAACAGTGGACGAAATAGAAACTTTCTCTGCATTAGTGCCATAGAAAGCATATTTTCCTATATAGGTAACTCCGTCTTCAATTTCTATTTTATTTATGTTTTTCGCAAACTCGCTCCAAGGGGCTTTACCTTTCTTATAATCATTCATTTTTCCTTCTCCCGAAATCAGAAGAGTATCCCCTTTTATATTCCAGTTAACGTCCAATTCGTTTCCGCTTCCTGCAATATCAGCAGTAATATTTTCGCCCATAAATTCTATAGGAAAATCGTAACGAACAGAGTCCTTCTCAAATATTTCACTCTCAACAGTAAAAACAACGTTTTCCACGCGATAGAATTTTATTATTGTATTAAATAAACTCCCCATCACAATGTTTTCTTCTTCAAAGTCTCTTTCAAGAACTTTTCCAAAATCTGCGGAAAGGTCAATTTTTGCAGTTTTCCCTTCAAGCTCAAAAGAATATGCCTTTGTTCCTTCTGGGATACATTTACGACTTATAAGCTGTGTTATTATGTTATCGATATTTCCGTTTGTTGTTGATTCAACAATATGTAATGCCGTTGCGTTTTCATTACAAACGTAAAGACGAATATTTTTAGTTTCTTTCTCAGATATTGATTCGCTTTCCTTGGAATTATCATCTCCAATAATACCGCCTTTTCCGTCTGAATCAAACTCAGGAGCAATTAAATATTTCCCAATTGATATAAATCCTTTTTTAAAGTTTGATTTATCATTATAAAACTTAGTATCAACAAAAGCATATTTTCCAAATTCTTTAACGTTTTTGCCTAAGGATATTTTTTCAAGAGATGAACATTTAAAAAATGAGTATACTCCAATGCTTTCAAGCGACTCTCCCAAAGAAACGGAGTTGAGTTTTTCACAATTTCTGAAAACTTCACATCCAACGGATTTAAGATTTTTTGGAAAAGTGATTTCTTCTAAAGCTGAACAATCTAAAAATGCTCCATCACCAATTACTTCTATGGAATCGCACAACGAAACAGTTTTCAGCTTTTTACATCCGTCAAACATATATCCGCCAACAACAGACGCACCATTAGCAAAAGTTACCGTATTAAGCCTATCGCATCCCAAAAAAACAGCATAACCACATTCTGTTACAGAGCCTATTTCAACTTCTTCCAATCTGAAACACCCAATAAACGCATACTGACCAAGATATTTTACCGTTTTGGGCATTTTTATGTTTTGAAGATAATAGCAATATGAAAAAGCTGATTGACCTATTGAAGCAAGAGAATCGGGAAGTATAATATCCTTGAGATATTCACAATTTGAAAAAGCTGATGAACCAATTGAAACGAGAGAATCAGGAAGAACAACCTTTTCAAGAGTTTTGCTCCCTTTGAAAACAGCTCCCGCAATAGCTTTTGTTCCGCTTTTGACCTCATAAGTTTCGCCTAATGCGTTAACGTCAACTGAAACCAAAACATTGTCAACATAAAATGAACCGTTTTCCCATCTTGAAACATCGTCATACAATGCTGTATTATTTAAAACGTTTTCTCCAACGTAAGAAATACTATCAGAAAAATTAATTTCCAAAAGAGACGTACAACCAAAAAATGCTTTGTTATTAACGGTTGTAACATTTTCAAGTTCAATCTTTTCCAAAGCTGTACACCCTGAAAAATCTTCATTTGAAATTACTTCAATATTATTCAGTTTTACTTCTTTTAAGGATGTGCAATTTCTGAAAGTCCCTCCAACTGTTTTTTTCAAAGAACTTCCAAAATCTACACTTTCAAGAGACGAACACCCTTCAAAAACTTTTCCGCCAACGTAATCAACAGAGTCGGGAATTATTATTTTTTCAATACTACAGCTTTGAAATGCCTGTGATTTAATCGTCTTTAAGGTTTCAGGTAATGAAACGCTTTTTATTTTCATACCAAAAAACGCTTTTTCACCTATACTTGTAACGCCTTCTTCAACAGTAACGTGTTCTATTTTTTCTTTATTCCACCAAGGCGAATCGTAGCTGTTATAATCAAACATTTCTCCAGTTCCCTGTATAACGAGAAGTGAATCTTTAATTTCATATGTCAATTTTTCGCCACAAATTCCCAAAAAAGATACTGTATCATTTGAAACGTCTTCCGCTGATTCATTTTTAAAAGAAACTTCCCCTCTTGATTCCTCAGAAATAAATTCAGACTCATCTTTACTTGTCTCTTCAGAAACAATTTCTAAATCTCCTTCTGCTGCTTTAGGATCGGTCATAAAAAGCACCGATAAAACAGCACAAAGAATAACAGATAAAACAACAATCAGAAGTAACGGTTTTTTATAAGACAACGTATTTTTAACTCTTGCCTTAACTCCTATCTCACCAAAGGAAACGGGACACGCTGAAATGAAATAACCTTTCGTGCTACATTCAAGCAAAGCCAACGCATATTCCTTTTTCCTTTCGCTATCAAGCTTACTCACAACTTTTTCATCACACGCATATTCAATATCCCTGCAAAATAAAACAAATCCTACCCAAACAAGTGGATTAAACCAATAAACACACAACGCAACAAACCCTAATATTTTACTTATATAATCAAGCCTCTTTATATGTGCTTTTTCGTGAGATATTATATACCTCTCTGTTTTTTCAGAAAGTCCATATGGCACATATATTTTAGGTTTTATTACACCCAAAACAAAGGGAGATTCTATGTTTTCACATTTTCTGATTCCTTCATCGTCAAGGGAAAACGCAGAAACTCTATTTTTAAGCTTTATATACTGAAAAGCACCATATAGCCCTAACAAAGTCATTCCAACAAACCATATAGCCCCAAAAATCCTTATAGTTTTTTCCGTAAACTCTATATTTTTTCGTTCAGATTTATTTGACTGTTCTTCATTATTATTTGTATTTTCAAAAGATACAGAAGATTTTTCTACATCAGCTCCGTCTGTTGACATATCATCAGGACGAAGTATTATACTTCCAGAAATTTCCTTGCTTTCGGTTTTAGCTTCTGAATATTCCTCGTTACTTTCAAGTTCAGTTTCTGAATATTCCTCGTTGCTTTCAGGTTTAGTTTCTGAATATTCCTCGGTAATATCTTCAAAACCATCTTCTGAATAGTTTCCTGAATTATCTCTATAGCTTTCTTTTGAAATATCTAAAATGCTTTCAAAATCGTTATAGGATACTTCTTCAATATATTCGCTGTTTATGTAATCAAAATCAGATTGACTTTCATTTACTTCTGAGATAAATTCATAATTTTCTTTCGATTTATCTTCAGAAATTTCTTTTGAATTATTTTCTTTCATCAAGTTATTCTCAATATCAGAAGAATAATCAGAATATTTAACTGAAAATTCTGGTATAAGACTGAACTCACTTTCAATAGAAAACGGAACTAAAAGCCTTATTCCAACTAATGCCCATAATAAGCAAACAACACCTCTGGACGCTTTTTTTGATATTATTATTCTAAAAAGTATAACTGCCAATATCAAAAAACTTGAAGCTATACTTATTTCAACAACCCTTGAAAATATATCGTTAAATAATTCATTCATAACTATTCGCTCCTCAAAAAGTCTATCCATTTCGACATTTTTAGTTTAGCATACATCTCTTTCTTTGTCAAGAGACTTTCGTGTTTTTTTAATAGCATTTTGAATTAAGCATAAGAATACTTTCGGTTTTTAATAAAACATACTACCATTATACGCTCTTAAAACTAAATTATAAAGGATGGTTAAAAACGCATTCTCTAATGGTTCAAATGTACATATTCTCATATGTTTCGAATATATATATTTTCTTATTCTTATTATTCTTACAATATTCACTAATTAATAAGCTAAACATCTGTATTCAGTATAAAAAAGATTAAAAAAACAATATTCACCCTATTATCTGTTTTAAGAAAAATTTTTTCAGCTTTTTTTAAAAAAGCCCTTGACAATTAGAGATATTTGTGTTAATATATGTGAGCTTTCAGCGAAACAGTGAAATGTGCCTTTAGCTCAGCTGGATAGAGCAACTGCCTTCTAAGCAGTAGGTCGGGGGTTCGAGTCCCTCAAGGCACGCCAGCATATCGGGCAGGTTTCTGCCCGATATGATTAATATTTATATGGTGGATGTAGCTCAGTTGGTTAGAGTATCAGGTTGTGGCCCTGAGGGTCGCCGGTTAGAATCCGGTCATCCAACCCAGATTTTATAACAATTGAAATCCACGTGTGTTATTTTTGGAACTTCACTTTTTTGTTTTATTAATTCCGTGGTTTTACAACAACTTTGACCAATTCCGTTAAAACTCATTTTTATAACTAAATATTGCCTTTCGGGGTGTGGCTCAGATGGAACCGTTTCCGAGCGTTGCCTGCGGCAGATTCAGCGAGGAATAAGGTGTGGCAGCGGTCGAAATTTTGTGAGTGTCAACGAATTAAAAATTTCGGGTACCGCAACAGGGAGAGTGCTTGAAAGCGCGACAATACGTTTCCCCAAATCGTGATAAATTAAATAGTTAATTAAATATCGGGGTGTGGCTCAGATGGTAGAGCGCTTAGTTTGGGAGCGTGAACAAGGTACGCCGCTTCGAAAAAACAAAAAGCCCGAAAAGCCTTGTAATACGGGCATTTTCGGCACTTTAAGAAAATGCAAAACAGCGTAAAAATCGGGCTTGACCACAGTTTGTCCCACTTCTACGCAAAAACTTAAAAATTCAATATAAAATCGGGGTGTGGCTCAGCTGGTAGAGCGGGTGGTTTGGGACCATCAGGCCGCAGGTTCAAGTCCTGTCACTCCGACCAAATATAGCGGTTTTGACCGCAAATAATCAAGCCGCAAAGTATCACCTACTTTGTGGCTGTCGTCTTTTGATTTTCAATGTTTGATTTACAAAAATAGAATAATAAACAGATTTTATTAAGGACATTGCTGTGTTTTTAAAAGACTTACAACGGTATCAAATTGTGACTTGAAACAACGTACTTGTGATATAATTCACCGAAGAGGCATGTATGTGAAAAAATGTCGAAATAAGAAAATGTTTTTTTAGCACGAAAGAAGTCTTTCTTTTGGCAACGAGTCACTGCCTTATTCTTTTGTCATATTTCATTTCTCCATTGTTTGGTGCGTATACAAATGTTTTGTCGCTTATTGCGTCAATAGTTGGAACTTGGGGGATCTTTTTCCTTGCAAAAGGAGTTTTAATTGCACACTATATTTTTATACTTTATTCTGTTCTTTATAGTGTCATTTAGATTTTATAATGACAGATATTATACCGACAAATATGGCACGAAGCCTATTTCTCTGAAAAAATATCTTAATTTATTAAAAGAAAACGGATGCAAACCTCTTTTATTCTGGGGCGTGTCTAAAAAAATGGGATGGTGGTAATAGTGAAAAAATCGGTTGCAGTTGTTTTGGTTTTAATGTTATTTCTTACAGGCTGTAATTACGATCCTTATAGTGGGCAGAGGCCATGCGAATACGACCACACGAAATGGAGCTGCGAAGACATCAATGCATGGTTTGTGGTTGATAATGATATTGAGAACTATACTGATCCTGAGGGGGAGATTATAATAAACGGTAAAACGTATCCTATAAAGGTGTATTTTATTGGAGGTACAAACAGGATTTTTTTAAACGTTTATAATTCTCGCATATCTCCAGAAAATAAATTGGGTGAAATTTACGCCGGATGCACGTTTTCTGAAACTCATATGACCATTAATATTAATGTTACGGAATATGATCGTGATACACTTTTTAACGGCAGATATAAAACTTTAACATTTAAGAGAGAAGATTTATAATCTGACAGCATGAATCTGACAGGGGACGGAGTGATCCGACTGGACAGGTGACGGTTCGGACCACTGTGACGGGTCTGACAGGGGACAGTTCGAAACCGCTGAAAAAGTGAGGTTTTAAGCGGGTTTTCAGCTCCGTCGAATGTCAAATTTCTGAAATTTAATGTCAAGGTTGAAATGCTTTGGAATAATGGGTACCTGCTTATTATTCCAAGGCGGGACAACCCTAACGTATATGACGATGCGTTCCAGCTTATTCGTGAAAACAACAAATATGCAAATGAAACGTATGTATATGAATATGACCGTTACGGCAACATAACAAGCAAAAAGACCTATGCATACACAACGGGCACGTTAGGAGCAGTAACAAATACTGTAACTTACACCTATGGTGATGAATCATGGGGCGATTTACTTACCAACTACAACGGAATAAACATAACCTATGATGCGGCAGGAAACCCTGAAAATTGGAGAAACGCAGACGACATAGAATGGCTTGAATCCGCTGGTAAGCAGATGTCATTGATTTACGATGGCGATCAAGGCATGTATATGTACGAGTACAATATAGATAATATTCGTACAAAGAAAACCGTTTACGGTGAACAAGGTATAAATTTCCTTTATGAATCTCAATATATATTAAACGGAACATCTATAGTCCGTGAGACAAGAACCTATGCTGATGGAAGTGTTATAACTCTCGATTTCTTGTATGATGATTCGGGTGTAATACTCGGTGTGGTTTATAACGGAACCACTTACTATTACCGCAAAAACCTCCAAGGTGATATAACGGGGATTGTAAACTCTTCTGGAACTGTAGTTGTAAGTTATACATACGATGCATTGGGTAACCCTGTTTCCATAACAGGCTCTATGGCTTCTACCCTCGGTGAAATTAACCCTATCCGATACCGTGGCTATTATTACGATACCGAAACAGGCTTCTATTATCTCCAAAGCAGATACTATGACCCTGTTGTTGGACGTTTCATTAGCCCCGACTCCACCGACTTCCTCGGCGTAACAGATACAACGTTGAGTTATAACTTGTTCGCCTATTGCGAGAATAATGCGGTGAATAGTGAGGATCCAAGTGGGTATTGGAAAATACCATTAAATACAATAGGCAAGTTGTTACTTGCGTTTGGAATTGAACCCATAGGTCCGATTCTTATAGCAATAGGAATAAAAAAGTTAAAAACCACAATTATAGCAAAGTTCACTTTATTTGTAGGCAAGTTAGGAACATTTGCGGGACCTGCAGTAAAATTGGCCCTAATGGCTTTAGCGACAGTTACTGGAATATTTATTTTGGCACCTATTGTGGAGAACATTTTTGATGCTGTTCTCCAGCGAAAAAAAGGGATAGAAATAACCGTTAAAAAGACATGGTTTGGAATGCCTTATGGAATAAATGTATCGACATATTAAGGGAAGATATTATGTATCCAATATTTGAAAAAATTCTTAAATCCAAGTTTACTATGTATATTCATTTTTATATTCTTTTACCCAGAGCCTTTTTCTATGTGCGTAATGAATCGCTAGTATATAGTGAATTTATGACGATATGTATTTGGGTGTTGTTATTTTATCTGATAATTACAAACGGTTTATATTTAATTTTGAGAATATACCTTATGATAAAATCAAGCATCAATAAAAGAATATTACGTTTTACGATAGACACAACAATTGCTATTTGCGGGGTTGCACTTTCTGTTTTTCTTCAAAAAGAAGAACCAACTACTGCTTGTTATGCATGCGGTCTTACTGTAATTCCTGTTATTGTAAACAACTATGCATTGCTTCGTTCTGATTGGACAAAAAAATCTGACGGTGGACGGTCAATTCCGCTAAAAAAAATACGAGAGACAGGGGACGGTTCGAAACCGCTGAAAAAGTAAGGTTTTAAGCCGATATTTTTTCTTTGTCGCGAGTCAAATTTTCTAAAATTTAATTTCAAAGTCCCCAAACTTTGAAAAATTCCAAAATGCCATAGTGGGCGAGCATTTTTCGCTCGCTATGGCAAAAAAATAAAATATCAAAGCAAAGAAATATTGCTTTACATTATTTTAAAAAAATTCAATTTTTAAAGGAGGATAATTCAAATGAAAAAGCACCAAAAGAGATTATCTGCTGTATTATCAGCAACAATTTTACTTTCTTCGTTTTCGTTGACAGCTTATCCGTTAGATTTTAATGAAAAAGAAATCTCAGCGGAAAAATTGGGCGAAAGCGCAGGTAACTTGGGATACAATATCAAATGGGCTATTTCTGATGATGGAACGCTTTCTATAACAGGCGAAGGCGCAATGGATTCAATGACATCTCCTGAGTATTACCCTTGGTATTCAAGCAGAAATAACGTTAAAAATATAGTAATTGGAAAAGGTATTACAAGCATAGGAGATTTTGCATTTACTTATTTTGATAAGGTTGAAGAAATATCCATTCCCGAAGGTGTGGAAGCAATCGGTTATAGAGCGTTGGGCAATTTGAAAAACGTTAAAACTGTAACACTCCCCACAACGTTAAAAAGCGTTGGCGGTTTTGCCTTTGACGGTTGCAGTTCTCTTGAAACGGTAACGATTCCCGAATCCGTAACAAAAATCGGAGAACTTGCTTTCAGATATTGTTCTTCTCTTGCTTCTGTCAATATACCAAAATCAGCCCACGAAATAGGCGAAGGCGTTTTTGCGTACTGTAACGCGTTGAAAAAAGTTGAAGTATCAGCAGAAAACGAAAAATTTGAAACGAATGAAAATTGCTTATTTGATAAAGAAAACAATATTATACTTTGGGGAACTGATGAAAGTAAACTTCCAAGCGATACTGTAAGAATTGGAAGTTATGCATTCCAAAACAAAACAGGTCTTAAAGAAGTCTTACTCCCCGACACAGTAAAAAGCATTGGCGAATATGCTTTTGGAAACTGTACATCTCTTGAAAAAGTAACTCTTTCAAACACACTTAAAGAAATTGAAACAGCTGCATTTTACGGATGCAAAGCTGTTTCCGAAATAGTTCTTCCCGAATCTCTTGAAAGAATCGGTGATATGGCATTTATAAACTGCACCGCTCTTGCAAAAATAGAAATGGGAAGCAATATAAGCTATATTGGCGGTGGTGATGGCGGAAGTCCATTCAACAACACAGCGGCATACAAAGACGAATCCAATTGGGAAAACGGTGTTTTATATATTGGCAAATGTCTTATAGAAGTAGACAATGCCAAGCTTAAGGCAGAATACACCGTGAAAGACGGAACAACGGTAATTGCGGCAAACGCATTTGCGGGTTGCAATAATCTTACGTCTTTATCTCTCCCCGAAACTTTGCTTGGAATCGGAAAATACGCTTTCTCTTATTGTACTTCTCTCACGGAATTATCTATTCCCGATTCCATTAAAAGAATGGAAGAAGGTATGCTTTACGGTTGTTCTTTCCTTGAGTCTTTTATTCTTCCCGAAAGCCTTGAATATATAGGGCGGTTTTCTTTCGCAGAATGCAACGGATTAAAAGAACTCAATATTCCCGAAAAAGTAAGTTTTATTGACGAAGAAGCCTTTATTTACGGAAACGGATATGAGAAAATAACCGTATCCGAGGAAAACGAAAAGTATGAAAGCAACGGAAACTGTTTGATTGAAAAAGAAAGCAAAAACCTTATATTAGGCTGTTCGAACAGCGTTATTCCCGCAGACGGAAGCGTTGTATCAATCGGTGAATCCTCTTTCAGCAAGTGTCTGTCTCTTTCTTCCATTGTTATTCCCGATGCAGTAAAAAATATTGGCGTAAATGCTTTTTATGAATGTACTGCTCTTGAAAACGTTGATTTGGGCAAAGGCGTTGAAACCATTGAGGAAAGTGCATTTTACGGATGTTCTTCCCTTAATAGTGTAAAAGGTGGTGAAAACGTTAAAAATATTGGCGTAAATGCTTTTTATGAATGTACTGCTCTTGAAAACGTTGATTTGGGCAAAGGCGTTGAAACCATTGAGGAAAGTGCATTTTACGGA
>JAZNJM010000036.1:0-26561 GCA_045578045.1 Eubacteriales bacterium
GGGCTTGGGCTGGCTCTTTACAATAGAATGATTCGTGCTGCGGCACATACTATAAAAAAAGTTTAAGGAACGGTACATAAATGGCAAGAAAGAATAAGAAAACAATAATCCCCGAGGAAGAACTCGTAGTAGCGCCCATTGAAAAACAGCTTACCTTTAAGGGCTTTGATGATATCAGGGCGGGAATCGTAAAGTGGCCGCTGTCTGTTATCAGACTGAACGGAAAGAACAAGGAAAGCATATGCACCCTCGCGTCAGACATACTTGCGAAATGGCGCGCATACACCGATGCTAACGCGTACATCTTCGCTGAAACCGACGGCGAGGAGCACAACACCATTACTCCCATCGCACGTATGAGAGACGGCAGCTTCGAGCTTGACCTCGTTCTCAGAAACAACGTAACAACCAAAGAACACCCAATGGGTGTTTATCATCCCCACGCTGAGCTTCACCATATTAAAAAGGAAAATATTGGACTTATTGAAGTTATGGGACTTGCTGTTCTCCCTGCAAGACTTGTTGGCGAGATGGATGCCGTTGCCACTGCAATAATTGAAGGAAAAGACCTTTATGCAGACGATATGACTTCAAAACACGCTGACTGGGCAAAAGAAGTTGTTGAAACACATCCTGAGCTTAACAAAGAAAACGTTAAAGATATTCTCAACGAAGAAATTGGAAAAGTTTTCTGCAAGGTTCTTGAACACGCAGGGGTTTATAAACGAACAAAAGAAGGCAAAGAAGCATTTGTTAAATTTGCAGAATCTGTTTTATAAACGAACAAAAAAAGCAAAGAAGCCTTTGTTAAATTCGCAGAATCTGTTTTATAAACAATTAAAATATATTTATAATAAAAACGTCTTCCCTATTTATAAACCGACCTCTCAATTGTTAGATTTTTGTCTAACTTTTGAAGGTCGGTTGTTTTTTCCGTATTGGCGTTTTTTAATTGATTGTTAAAAGGATTCAAATAGATTGGTAGTTAAAATTTACTATCTTACACATGAAGTATTTTTTCGCTCTTGTAACATTTGACGGACATATCTGAGACGTTCTAAATTATCGTTGGAATTACAATAATTATCCAATTCATTTTCTAAAATTTTATATTCGTTCTCGATTTCTTTCTTTGACAATCTTTTTCTATCATCACATAAATCAAGATAATTTATTTTAGCAATGAAATACTCATACGATAATGCATTTTTTACAGTTAAATTATATACCGAAGCCGATAACCATAATTGACGGATAGAAATAGACTCTCTGAACAATAGAAATGCTTTATCATCCTGCCCCAATATGCCAAATGCTCTTGCTAAATTGTAGGAAATGAATCCTCTCCATATCCTAAGCCCAAGATCAACTTTCTCAGAATACTTAACAGCCTTTTCAAATGCATCTTGCGCACATTTCATATATTCCATATTTTTCTCAAACTGAAAAAGCTTCATATAAGTCAATCCAAGATAATCATAATAAACAGTCAAAATTAAAGGATTTATTGTGCAATTCGGGATTTTTAAAGCAACAAAATCTTCCAATAATTCTCTATACATTCTGGCAGATAAATTTTGGTTTTTCATTTTAATTTGCGTATAATTAACAACATTTATTAGTAAACTTTTAGCAAAATTCAATACATCTATACTTCCATAATAATTCACATCTGATTCTGAATAATTGATATGAGTAATTTTTTCAAGCCAATGGTACAATTCGGGAATATTACCAAATATAGGCAAAAAACCTATACGCTCTAAAACGTATATGCATTTTTCATCATAGAAAGGAAGAGCGTTACATTCCTGCTCCCATAATTCGAGTACTTCCTTAAGAAAAACCTCCCCTTCAGAATGAATTGTTGCAAAACGTGCCTTGAAAATGTTTTCATAATCAACGTGATATACATTTCTTCTGAATAATTGAGAATAATTCAAAGCAGATTCATCTTTAGAAGTTGTTTTAAGCTCATTACTTAATCTTAAAATTTTGGCAATAACATCATCCATAACTTGTTCTTTCGTTTTCTCATCAAAAGGACAAATATTTAAACTTATCCAGTCTGAAGGAAGTTCAACATTGATGTCTTTAGGATCAAAATCACTTAAAATAATACATCTTTCTCTACCAAATCGATAAATTGCCATACCAAGTTCGAAAACAACATTTTGTCTGACTCTCTTTTTTATTTTCTTCTTCTGAAAAAACTTTTTTGGCGATTCTTCAAAAGGCAAACAAACATCATCTGCTGTCAAAAAAGTAACGCAGATTTCACTTCCACGAAAAATATCAATAACTTCATTCAAAAGTTCATGGGTAAGAATTTTATCCATAACCATCTTAGAAGATATGGGATATCGGTTTTCTCTTGAAATATCAATAATTTTTTTATTAAGTAATTCTGCATACTTTTTTCCAGAGCCACCGTAAATAATGGATACAACTTTGTATTTCTCTATCATAACTTTACCTTTCTTTTTGAAAAAAATATGTTTCTTCTTTTTTCTTAAGCATCTATATATAAACAATAATTTATCTCTCAATCACAAATGATTCTGACGGAGCTACCTCCGCTTCGGTCTTTTGTTACGACAATTTGTTTATCAATGCGTTCTTTGAGTTCTCTCACGTGGGAAATAATGCCTACAAGGCGCTTTCCATCTGCAAGGCTCATCAAAGCCTTGATTGCTTGTTGGAGAGATTCTTCGTCAAGAGAGCCAAAGCCTTCATCAACAAACATTGTATCAAGTTTGATACCTCCAGAAGAAGATTGAATTTCGTCTGACAATCCAAGAGCAAGGGATAAAGATGCTTTAAAGGATTCACCTCCTGATAAAGTGCTGACACTTCTTTCTGTTCCGTTATAGTGGTCTATAACGTCAAGGTCAAGTCCACTTTTGCTCCTGTTGTTTGAGGTTTCTTTGCGGCGTTTCAGCTCATATTGACCGCCAGACATTATCATCAATCGAGTGTTTGCACGTTGAATAATTCGATCAAAATAAGTCATTTGAATATAAGTTTCAAGCATTATTTTTTCTTTTCCCGAAATTGTTCCGTTTGCCGTATTTGAAAGCATTTTCACCCAAGACAATTTTGATTCAACTCGACTTATATCAGCGAATTTCGTATTAATTCCCTTTTCAGCGTATTTATTTGAAGACATTCTGGCGTTGATTTCTTTTTGAAGATTTCCGATTTCTTT
The DNA here is from genome assembly GCA_045578045.1 of Eubacteriales bacterium. Classification (GTDB taxonomy): domain Bacteria; phylum Bacillota; class Clostridia; order Oscillospirales; family CAG-382; genus SIG653. The sequence goes on from JAZNJM010000036.1 coordinate 3,209, forward strand.
TTGTCTTTTCTGTAACTCTGATTGCTTTTCTTTTACAGACTCAATATCAATTTCCTTTGAATCTGAAATTGTTTTTTCAGCTTCTTCAATCGCAGCTTTGAAACCAGCAATTTTTTCTTTCTGTTTATTCAGGATTTCCAGAGCCTTCTCATATGAATTTTCGAGCTTTTTCTTTTCTGTTTCAAAAACTATCTTTTCTTTTGTTGCTTTTTCCTCGTTTTCATATTTAAGTTTGCCAACGAGAACGTTAATGCGTTCACAGAGAGATTTCAAAACTGCCAAATTTTCTGTTAATTCTGTTTCTGAGCATCTTATGGAAGAATCAAGTTTTTCCAGCATTTCCTGTTTTTTTGGAATAATCTTATCAATTTCAGAACATCTCTTTATTTTTTTCTTAATATCAGAAATATCCTCATTCAGCTTTTTAATCTTTTCATCGATTTCTGAAAATGATACTTCGATCAGACTATTCGCATCAGCTATGCAAGAATTATCAAACGTTTCTGAAAGCATATTAAGAACAGTTCCTTTTTTACCATCAGCTTCGCCCTTTGTTTTTGCAGCCTTCTGACTTGCATTCACGGCTTCATTCTGTGCTGCCTCATAAGATTTTTTGATTTCATCAAGCTTAGACTTCGTTGGTGCATTTTCAGCTTTTATTGCTTTTATGGGATGAGTTTTCGAACCGCAAACGGGGCAAGGTTCACCCTCTATTAAAGTTTCAGCGATAATTCCAGCTTGTTCATCAAGATATAGCTTGAATAATTCTTGATATTCTCCACCTTTTTTCTCTGCTTCGTCAAAAAGATCAGAATATGAATCCTGTTCTTTTCTTAATTTCTCTTCAAGGTCTTCAAGGAATTTTATCTCCTTTGACAAGTTCTCTAATTTCTTTCGCTTTGTTTCTTCCTTTTCTTTTTGTGCCTCTGCTTCTGTCTTTTTTGAAGCTGCTGTTTCAAGAGCTTTTCTTTCTTCGAAAAGGGATTCTATTTCTTTTTTTAAGGAAGAAAGATGGTTTTTCTGCCTTTCCGTATTTTCAGATAGAATTATTATATTGTTTTCGAGTTTTTCTTTTTCCTTTGTTTTTGAATCCAGCTCTTGATATTCAGATATTTCTGCTTCGATTGTTGCTATTTGATTTCTAAGGCGTTCAATTTCCGGCTTGTTTTCTTCCTCTTTTTTAAACTTTGCTTCCAGTTCAGTCGCAAGTAAGGATGCCTCATTTAAACTCTCTCTTGACGTTTCAAGAGACTTTTTAGCTTTATTCCAAGTTTCATACTTTGTAAGTATTGCTGTTATTTCGTCCAAAGACTCAGCGTTTTTATCATATTCAACACTGAGTTTTTCATCTTTTTCTTTATCATTAAGAATCAAAGCGGCAACGATTTCGAGAGTTTCTTCCAAACTGCATTTTTCTTCCTTTGCGTCTTTGACACGCAACGATAAAACATCATCTTCATCGCTTATAATACCATTTATATATTGCTTTATACTTGAGCGGATTGAATCGTATTCACGACTAAGATTACCTGATTCATTTTTCAAATGCTCTTGAATGGAATAATAAAACTTCGTTCTGAAAAGCTTTTGATAAATTCTTCCTCGTTCATCAGATGATGCCAACAAAAGTTTCAAAAAATCCCCTTGAGCAATCATTGCAATTTGAGTGAATTGATCTCTGTTAATTCCCATTATTTCTTCAATAGCTTTATCAACCTCACCTGATTTTGTTATTGGCGGTCTATCAGGGAAGTGCAATTCAGCGTTTGCTTTTTCTGTTGTTACACCTTCGCCCCTTGATTTTGGACGCTCATATTCGGGATTTCGTTTAATACAATACTCTTTTCCGTCATACAAAAAAGTCAGTTCAACTTCTGTTGGTGTTGACGGATCAGCATATTTTGAACGAAGCATTGAAGGCTTTCGATATTTACTGTTTGCCTCTCCATAAAGTGCATAAGTTATAGCATCGAAAATTGTGGTTTTTCCCGCACCGGTATCACCGGTTATAAGATACAAACCGCTTTCTCCAAGAGAATCAAGATAAAGAGTTGTTTTTGAGGCATAGGGTCCAAACGCAGAAAGCACAAGTTTTATTGGTCTCATTATTCATCCTCCCATACTTTTTCGATTAATTCTTTCATAAATTCAGCTTGTTCTTCGCTCATTGGTTGATTATTTTGCAATTCATAAAACTCGGCAAACAATTCAAATGGAGATTTATTTTCAACATCGGCTGTTCCCTCAATTTGATATGAAGCTCTCGTTCTCCTATTATCATAATCAAGCTTCATTAAGTTTTGATAAACAACACGCAATTTTCCTATTGCATCAATAATATCCTCTTCATCTGTCAGGGTTATATGTATATAATCATCACGATACGTTGTGTTTTCATAAAAGCTTTTAAGCATAATTTCGTTGTACGTCCCTTTAATTTCAACCATATCTCTTTTCGGCTTCAAAGGTATAGTGCGAATGTTCAAATCACCTTTTTTCTCAAGCTCAACAACCGTTACGGATTTTTTGTCCTTCGCCTCGGAAAAGGAATATTTAAGAGGAGTTCCGCAATAACGAATATGTTCAAACGAACATTTTTGAGGACTATGAATATGTCCAAGGGCAACGTAATCAAAACCGTCAAAAACAGAAACGTCAACGTTATCCGTTCCGCCAACGGAAATTTCTTCAGATTCTGAACGAGTTGCTCCAGTTACAAACTGATGAGTTACGAGAACGTTTCTCTTCGTTTTATCAATATTCATTCTTGAAATTGCAACACGAATTGCATCAGTATATGAATTTATTTCTTCCTCTGAGAATCTTTTAACGTGAATAGGCTTAACAAACGGAAGTAGATAAACGAAAAGTTCCCCTTGTTCATCTTTCATTTCAAAAGGCTGAGTTTCTCCGCTGTAAACTCTTGAAATATGAATCCCGCTTTGGTCCATAAGACGTGAACCAAACGCCATTCTCTCCGGTGAGTCGTGATTTCCGCTGATGACGAAAACTTGCAATTTTCTTTTTGCAAGTCTTGTTAAAAAATCGTCAAAAAGGCTCACAGCTTCTGCGGAAGGAACTGATTTATCATAAACGTCACCAGCAATAATAACACCGTCTGGTTTTTCCGCGTCTATGATATTGATAATCTTGGTAAGTATATATTCCTGATCTTCAAGCATAGAATATTCATTAACCCGCTTTCCAAGATGCAAATCTGAAAGATGTATAAACTTCATATTACCCCCACGTTTTTAATGATTATTTATATTTAACGTCTTTTCTAATATAAAAATTTTCTAAGCATTATTATAAAAGGATACTCAACGCCTTCTCGCTAAGAGTATCCTTTTTTCAACCATTTCCTAATAAAAAGCTATCTATTAAACCCCTTGAAATGTTATTGAATAAAAAATAAAGGTCAGTTTAATTCTCAAAAAATTACTTTCTTGGAATTTTAGAGGTCTGTTTTTTGATCACAAAATAAATCACCCAAAAAACTCCAACTGTTAATACCAAAACAGCAAAAATGATTAGCAGAACAATTACGGGATTCATCGGAGCATCGCGTAGTTCTCCACAAACGTTGCAATCCTTATCATACTTGCTCTTATATGTATGAGAAATAACCCGAACAGAGTTGCACCCCTCATTGTTACAAGAAAAATCGCAAGAGTTATCGTATGTATGTTGATTCGATTCTGTCAAAACATTTCCGCATATGGAACACATAATAACTGTAGTACAATCTCCATCATCGGCAGCAGGTATATGTAAAACATTCCTTTTATATCCACATCCAACGTTATTGCACTCGTTATCACACGCACTATCAAACATATGCTCAATAATATTATATGGCTCATTGCAATCATCACAAGTCAACCAACGGGAATTCTCATCAAAATTCCAAATAGGATTTTTCGAAATATGAATATGGGATTCAACGTTCTCAGAAGGATATACTGCTATAACATCAACGTTATTATATTCATTAGCATCTTCCACTAAAGTATTGACAACAACATAATAATATTTATAATCCTTCCCCTTAAAATCTATGGAAGATCGATCTATAGAATAAAGATAAATATTTTTGCTTTCATTATTCAATATACCTATATTCTTCATATCAAGAATAATGCCGTCAACCGAATTTTCCACAAGACTAATTGCAGCATTCGTTGAGAACTCAGAAGCATTAGAAACCTCAGCCGCAATAATCAATTTATTGTCAATATTATACTGTGTCAATTTCAAAGAAACGTCAGTTTGTCCAACAGGTTCGGTGATTATATTGTCAGACTTATTCTGCTCATTAATAGCATAAATTACAAAATCAAGTTCCGTATATTCTTTTAATCCTGACAGATCAATCTGAGTTTCCACAACAGAAGTTTTTCCAGTATCGATTGAACAGGAAATAATTTTATCAATATATGTTTTTCCTGATTTATCCTTTATGTAACAACTAAGTTTTTTTAATTCATTTTGACCATTATTAGTAATACTGAAACGCATTTTATACATTCCATTATCAGTTTTTTCCCCAAGATTTACATAATTCAAAGAGGTTTCTTCTTTTTGTTTCATATGAATGTGAGTAAGGGAAACTTTTTCATTTTGCGTTTTATCACGCAACGAACAAATTATATCCCACGCGCCATCTTTTGCAAGTTCAACGTCAAAAAACTCTATTATGAACTCAGATACATTCATAAGAACAATCGGATTACTCCAGCCATTATTTGTATGGATCGAAGCAAAAATAGCATCATTTCCGTTTTCGTCAGTTCCGCCCCAAACAATAGCCGTACTCAATCCATTATTAACAATTCGATATGATGACGATATTGCAGAAATATCACCACTGGTTATTTCTAAAAAACTGCTTCTCTCAGGGTTATATTGAACAATTTTTCCGGAAGACGACCAATAGAAGCAATCATCCCGAAAAATTACATTTGTTCCATATGAATCGTCAGACGATATCAATTCTGCGGTTTCGCCCTTAATTCTATATATATTTCCATAATTTCCTATATTGGTCGCAAACAAAATTTCCAATTTATTATTTACGTATCCCGAAGAAATCTCAGCAATATACATATTAGTACTAAAAATTTCAATTGGCAAAGACCATATTCCATTTTCAAATTCGCTCACATATATTTTATATTCTCCCACTCCTCCCATAGCGTTATTCGCTGTGTTTGATACCCAAACAACAGATATTTTTCCATCATTTATAGCAATTTGTGGATACATATCCAATGAGTTATTATAGTTCACATATGATTGCTCAAATGTTTTTGTCAAGCTATTCCATTTTGCAAAACTAATATCAATGTTTTCTGACATTTCCCTTAAAAGCTCGGTGGGATCTGATGAAATCATCTCGGTTCTTATTTTCTGCCAAACAATATACAATTCATCATCATCAACACATATTTCAGCAAATAAATCAGATGAAACGCCCTCGCACACTTCAAGAGGTTGAGACCAGACACCCGTATCATTATTATACACAGAATACATCATTACAACATTATTTCCAACCGCTCTGTTTGATTTATCAGACTGAAAAATCAAAATATAATCATCGTTTATTTTTACAAGCTCAGGAATTGTGTTGGGCATTATATAATCCTGAAGAACGTGAATATATTCTGAAACGTTTTGTCGCCCCATTGCAGAAGGAGAACCACCATTCCATTCAGACGTTTTTTTGTTATATTCCCTCGGGGAAATAGTAACATTTTCATTCGCTTTGAAATTATCCATCGACAACATCGAATATGAAGCGTAGTCAGCAAGTGGATACCACACTTTTTCCGCTCCTTCTGGAGAAAATCTCCAATCAAAAACATACATAAGTTGAACTCTCAGATAAATGTTATACTTAATAGAGCTTTCTGAAAGCTGTCCCGCAGGATAAATCGGGAATTTACCGTCTGCGGCAACCATTCCGCCAACGGAAGCAAGACCATAAACCCCTGCACCAATAGAAGAAGTTATACGAGGTGTAAATGCTAAGGTAATAGGAACACTAAAACCGCTTTCTTCGCTATATTGCAATCCACCACTGGCATCTAATCTCAAAAATGCTTCCAAATCAAAATAAAATGGCATAGGGCCTAACAAAAACTGTTGAGTATAAACCGATTTATTATATCCTCTGATTAAAATATTTCCAGAACGTGATATTATATTTCCTTTTGCATCTTTCTTACATTCATAATATCCACGAACATCTATTTTGGGATTTATAAATCCTGTTTGAATGTTATATCCACCTGTTTTACCATTTAAACCGGACCAATTATCCAATATGCTTCCAGCTTTATCCCAACCTTTATCAATCTGTTGCTTAAAAGAGAGCCATTCATTATGTTTAAAATCATATTGCTCTATCCCTATGGTAACCTTATAAGTCTTTATTCCATCAGAAGAAGTTTCAGTATATACTCGAACAGGAAATACAGTAGAACGCATATCAAAATCCACGGGAATTGTTGCCGCTATTTCCGCGTCATCAACTTTTCCAGAAGCACCGTCAGGAAGCCTGAACTCATATTCTTGATTCAAATACTCCTCAGGAGTCTTTTCAACGATTATAATATTCAAATCAACATAATTCGACTCCATTCCATTGCTTGAAACAAGCTTTATTTTCAACGGATTATATGCTGAAAAGGTTTTTCCGGGTGAAAACAAAAACTCTCCTGTTGAACTTGTTATACTTTTATCTGAGCCTTCTTGAAAAATAACATACTTTCCTTCTGGCTGACCATTCCAATTACACGTTGCTTTCAAGGATAATTTTGTATCGCTATCCTCTTCATAGCAACGGGACTGATACCTTAAATCTCCAAAATCATCAATGTCAGATACCATTGTTATATATGGTTTTCTATCTCCTGAGTCCTTTTCCAAAACAACTATTCTAAATTGACGAGGTTGAACATCATAAAAAAGAACGTTCTCACGGTACCCTTTTGCATAAACGGTTATTTCTTTTACACCATACTCTCCTGTATATGAAAACGAACCTCTTTCATCTGTTATATATTTTTGTCCGTCTATAACAATCTCTGCATCTTTTACAGGATTTGAGTCGATATTCGTAACAATAATGTGATGGGAATTATTGTTCAAATAATATTCGTTAAGGGCTTCAACGTCTTCAACGCCCAGATTGCTCACATGGATAGAATATTTAAACATATCCGCCATAGCTATTTGGGCGAAGCATCCAGACTTTAAACCATTAATAACCTTTCCGCCCGTAATATAGTTATGTTCCCACGTCAATCCCGAAGCTATAACCCTGCCTTTTCCTAAGGGATACTCTATCAATGTCGGTCTGTTTGAATCCCCCTCTCTAAGTATAATCTTAGTACCGGCAGGTAACGACTCTTCATCAAATGAAACGTGGCTGCAATAATTTGATACCAAATCTGACGAAAGCAACTTTTGATTATCAATCAAGCTACCCGAAACAATGGGGTGATTCTCATCAACAATATAGTTTGAGTCAACTAAGTGTGTTTTTTTTCGAACGTTTCCAGGTAGTTTTCCGTTAAGATCACCGTTCGCCCATCCCAAGTCGCAAGCTCCAAAAACAACCACTCCTCCACTACTTGCAAAATATTCCAGATATTCTTTTAAAGCACTATATTTTTCATAAGTTTCAAAGGACTGATCGTTAGCAAGAATAACAACTCCATATTCAGAAAGATTAACTTTCAAAAAGTCGGTCGTTGTTACTACATCATATTCTGTTACTTTTGAAAGCACAATTCTGTTAGCCTCTGAATTCCAAGGCAACGCATCCTCGATCAAAAGTACTTCAGGAATATTTTTCGAGACAGTATCTTCATTTGAATTTTCAATTGCTTCTGCGGATGATAATGAAAAAACACAGCTCAAACACATAAAAATTGTTATTATCAGTAGTGATATACGCTTTACTATTTTCATTTTTAAACTCCTATAAATTCATAAATAAAAAAATAACAAAGATATAAAAACAATAAAAAGAACACACGGCAAAATAAAAAAGCTCTCATAATACCGCTTATATATCGGCTTTTGAGGAAAACATTTAATATAAATAATTTCAACCTTATCTCCAACAACAAATTCCTTATGAGAAGTATTCTTTTTTAATATTCCCCTATGGATGCACATATTGTAATCAACATATTGAAATTCATACTCATATGCAATTCGTTTGTTTGAAGTATCATCATAATACTTTTCTTTTTCATCAACCCTCATTATTGTGGCTAAGACTGTAATTCCTCTATACTTGAACAACAGCATAAAAAAAACAACAAACAGCCAAAGCAGACCTACAAACACAATTATACCAAGAAATAACGAGGTTTCGAATAAAAACACATTTCCACCACCCTATAATATGAATTTTGTCAGAGATAGTTTTTAATTCGAATTTATAATAAAGGTAAAAATATTTACTTTTTTGAAACATTATATCACTATTTGTTTTTATTGTCAAGTATTCACCCCGTTTTTTGAAGTGTCTTTTATCTTTGAAAATTTCTTTTATCCGTTATTTTATTGTCATTTGTAAAAATGAAACATCAATAATTCTCGTTACTTCATCAGTTTATTAACTTTTGAAGTTAAAATTAAAAGTGATATTTAGCGAACACTTTTCTATAAAAATATATGCATAAAAAAAATGTTTGAATCTATTTATTTTTCTACGTTTTACAATATTGAAAAGCTGTGAAATATATGATACAATTGTATATATAATAAAATATATGATACAATTATATACACAATAATTATATATGTATAAACGGACGGATTATAAACATATATATGTTTCGAATACAGACGCACAAACGATCCGTATATAACACATAAGCGGTCTGAATATAAACGTATAGGCGGTCTGTATATAAAGTATAGGCGGTCTGTATATAACACACAAGCGGTCTGTATATAACACACAAGCGGTCTGTATATAACACATAAGCGGTCTGTATATAACACATAAGCGGTCTGTATATAACACATAAACATTCTGAATATAAACACATAAACGGTTTAGATATATATTAAAAGAAAAGTTGAGGTGATTTAATGGCGCATATTTTTGCATCTATAAAAGAATCCTTAACGTCAGTTTTGCCGATAGCATTAATCGTTCTGATTCTTTCGGTTACTTGCGTTACACTTGAAGCGGGTGTACTTGTTTTATTTTTGTTCGGGACGATTTTACTTATTCTTGGAATGAGCTTTTTTACAGTTGGTTCGGGAATTTCTATGGAACCCCTCGGAGATGGTATTGGTAAAACGCTCAACAAGAAAGGAAAGCTCATTCTCCCTTTGATTATCTGCTTTGTTTTGGGCTTTTTAATTACAGTATCTGAGCCAGACCTTCAAGTACTTGCAGAACAAGTACCAACGATTCCCAACGCTTTTCTTATTAATTGCGTTGGAGTCGGCGTTGGAATTTTTCTTAGCATTACTTTCATAAGGAATAAAAAAGAAATTCCCCTAAGAAAGCTGCTTGTTGTTTTTTATGTCCTTATAATAGGTCTTGCCTTTTTTGCTCCAAGTGAATTTATTCCAACAGCCTTTGATTCGGGTGGAGTTACAACGGGACCAATGACTGTTCCATTCATTATGGCGTTGGGTGCAGGTCTTGCCACGAATAAAAAGGGTAAAAACACGGGCGAACACAGCTTTGGTCTTGTTGCTCTTTGTAGTGTAGGACCAATTTTATCAGTAATTCTACTCAGTATATTTTATAAACCCCATCCGTCAACCTCTGATTATGAAGCTATTTCAATAAAAACAACAACCGAGGCGTTTAACCAGTTTGCTAAAGCGTTACCAATATATGCAAAAGAGGTTGCTCTTGCGGTAGTGCCTATAGTTTTACTTTTTGTTTTGTTTCAGCTTATAACGAAAAGATACCATATACACAATATTTTAAAAATGTCCTTTGGATTTATTTACACCTATATCGGTCTTGTTTTGTTTTTAACGGGTGCAAACGTTGGATTTATGCCTGCGGGAAGACTTATAGGAGCAGAAATAGCGGGAGGAAATTTCAAGTTTTTACTTATTCCCATAGGTATGCTTATGGGTTACTTCGTAGTTGCCGCAGAACCCGCCGTTCATTCACTTAAAAGACAGGTTAACGAGATAACTAACGGTGCAATATCACAAAAGTCTGTTGCTCTTGCACTCTCCATTGGTGTTTCCGTTTCCGTTGGAATTTCAATGCTAAGAGTTATTACAGGAATTTCCATAATGCCTTTTTTAATATTTGGCTATGCGGTTTCTCTTATTATCAGCTTCTTTGTTCCAAACATATATACGGGAATAGCTTTCGACTCTGGCGGAGTTGCAAGCGGACCTATGACATCAACGTTTATGCTTCCCTTTGCTATGGGAGCATGTGAAGCGATAGGCGGAAACATTATGACAGACGCTTTCGGTATCGTTGCTATGATTGCTATGGCTCCTCTTATTACAATACAGATTTTAGGTTTGTATGAAAGAAGAAATCACGCTAAAAAGGTTAAAAAGCTACACGTTGAAATGAGTATGATTAAGGACGATATAGTATTTTTTGATATGGAAGGTGAAGAGAATGAGTAAGAAAATTATGGTTCTCTTATCAATAGTTGAGCAAGGAAGCGGTAAAAAGCTCATTAATGATCTGAAAAATATGAACATAAAGATTAACCTCCAAACCGTTGGTTTCGGTACTGCACCAACTGAGATGATGGATATTTTCGGTCTTGGAACAAATGACAAAGACGTAATAATCAGTCTTGGTTCGAAGAACGCTATAAAAGAGATGGTGTCAAAATTTGGAGAAGCATCGCAAAGTCTTTCGAAATACGGAGGACTTACTATCGTTCTTGACCTTCTGGCATCAAGTAGAGTTTTATGTGAAATATTGAATTTTGGTGGAAGCCAAAACGCAGAAAAGGAAAATATTAATATGCAAAATGAACACCAAACTAATCTTATAGTAATAGCCGTAAATCAAGGCTTCAGCGAGGACGTTATGCAAGTTGCGAGAAAAGCGGGAGCAACGGGTGGAACGGTTATAAAGGGAAGACTTGCAGACGTTGAACAGTTTGCTGAATTTATCAATACAAAAGCTGACGAAGAGAGGGAAATACTTTTTATTTTAGCTCCGTCAAAGGTTAGTAAACAGATAATGGAAGACGTTAACAGCGGCTTTGGTTTAACTTCTCCTGCAAACGGTATTATTTTTGCTCTCCCTACGGAAAAAGCGTTTAAAATATAAATTGTTTTCAGTTATTATTCAGATTTGTAGCCACTTTTTAAACAATTAACGCAAAATATTTTTTGTTTATAATATGGAATAGGAGCTATTGCAAACGTATTTTTACACATTTGCAATAGCTCCTATAGTTTTTATGTTTTGATTATTTATCTGAAATTAAATTATATGTAAGAAAAAAACATATTTCAAAATTAAAGAACACCATTCTGATTTATGCCATTTTCCGTCTATAACATAGAAAGAAACATAGTTCAAGACTAAAGAACACCGTTTTGATTTATGCTATTTTTCAGTCTATATATAGAAAAAAACATAGTTCAAGACTAAAGAACACCATTTTGATTTATGCTATTTTTCAGTCTATATATAGAAAAAACATATTTCAAAATTAAAGAACACCATATTGATTTATGCCATTTTCCGTCTATATCATAGAAAAAAACATATTTCGGAGTTAAAGAACACCATTTTGATTTATGCCATTTTCCGTCTATATATAGAAAAAACATATTTCGGGGTTAAAAAACATAGTTCTGATTTACACTATTTTTCCGTCTTCCAACACAATCACTCTGCTACAGAAATCAGCTACGGTTTTGTCGTGGGTTACTATTACTATGGTTTTCCCCCTATTGTTGAATTCGCATAACGTGTTCATCAAGGCTATTCCAGTTTTTTTATCAAGAGCACCCGTTGGTTCATCTGCCAATATCAGCTCATTTCCCGAAGCAAATGCACGGGCAAGGGCGATTCTCTGTTGCTGACCGCCCGACATCTTTGTTGGAAGTTTGTTTGCAAGGTCTTTGATGCCCAACCTGTCGAGCATATCTGTTACTATAATTTTTCTTTTCTTCTTTGGAACTCCCTTTGCAATCAAGGGTATTTCCGCATTTTCATACGCAGTATAATCGTCAAGCAATGCAAAATTCTGGAAAACAAAACTTATATGATCTCGTCTGAATTTATGAACCTCACTACTCGAAAGACTATTCACAAATGTTTTACCATATATGTATTCTCCAAAGGTTGCGTTATCCATACACCCTAAAATATTAAGCAAGGTGGACTTTCCCGAACCTGATGCACCCATTATGGCAATCATTTCGCCCTTGTTTATTTCCAAAGAAACGTTCTTCAAAGCTATGGTATTGTTATCATACTTTTTCGTTATATTATTCAGTTGTATCATTTTCTACTCTCCCCCAATATCAGTTATGGTATTTAATCAGTTGAACGGGCTTATAATGACCTAAAATCAATATACTTGCTACACTAACTATAGCACATTCTGCAACACAGAAAATCGCTGTTTTCCAAAGCACAAAATTCAAGAATATATCGTATACAACGTCAATCTCTTCAAGTTCAAAATATGTTGGAGTTCCCCAATAAATAAATACCCCAGACAATAAAAGTCCTAAAATAACCTTTACACCCTGTTCAATAAACAAAGAGAAAAACAGACTTGCTTTTGATATTCCACCTGAAAGAAATACACCGTATTGCTTTTTACGGGATAATACAGATACAGTATTGAAGCATATAATAATCATTGTTGATATTGCAGTTATGAAAATCATCAATGCAAAAAGTATTTCTCTAAAACTTTTGTATTGAGTTTCTGTTGCAGCGAACCTTGAAGCAACTCCTCCAATGGTAACGTCCATATTATGCTTCTCAGCCAAATCATAAAGTTTTTTCTGAGTATCCTTCATATCAGCATTATCATTCAACGTATAGAACATCATTCCATTATATACGCTGTCGTTAAATGCCATAATAACTTCATTATCAAGATTATAGCTTGATTTTAATATCTCTCCTTGTAAGCTACCTATAGATGCGTCAAGCCATTCCTCGCCTTTTTCAATTATACCCATAACTCGTATGGTTAACACCATTCCAATCTCTTTGAATTCGCACTTATATTCCGTTCCCACTGGAATTTCCGAGAATGAGTCGCCTAAATACAACGCAATTAAATTCTGGTCTTCATAGTCAAAATTGTCCTTATTTAGCATACTACCGCTTTGGAGCTTCAAATCGCAAAGTGGTATAACTGTAGAATCGGCATATATGCATCCAAGAATGTCTTCTTCAAAGTTTTCATACAAGTCTGGTTGCCTCGCCTTCAATGCTTCCGATTTTCCCCCTTGAATTTTGATTAACTCATCAAAACATTCCCAGTCATTAAGAGCAACATCAAACGCTCCGATTGAATGAACCAGATTCATATCAATGGCTTCCAAACGAAAGTTTATTTCTTGCTCCGCAGTGGTATCACGAAGCCTTATTAAGCCTGTATTTTCCGTTCCTTTAGCCAACACCTTTTCAGCCACGTAGCGATTATATACAGGTCGAACAAAAAGAAATTCACAAATGCTAAAAAGAGAAAAGCAAAGAACAAGAAGGATAACTGTAAACAGAAAATACATTTTATTATTTTTTATATTTCTGAATGCAATTTTTAAAACACCTTTTTTCATATTATTACAGCTCCTTTATTCCTGTTGCGGGTTTTACCTTTGATACTATGTTGAAAGGAACGATCATTGAAAGAACAACCGTCAAAAGTAAAGCTACTGATAAAGCAGGAATATTATCAACGTATATTCCCTTACCGCCAAATGCAAATATATTTACAAGTTGAACAACTGCTGTTAATACAACAGAAACGACAGCCAATGGTACAAACTCCTTTACAATATGAATAAACAGCTTCCACGTACTATATCCAAAGGCTTTACGAACAGAATATTCATTCATTCTATGTCTTATCCACAAAAATGATATAGAGCAACAGTTAACAAGACTAAGAGCGAATATCAATGTTCCGAATATGGATTTCAATATAACAACAGTTTCAGCAAACCAATCCTCTTCAACCTCAGGAACTATAGGCGATATATCCATATTATTTTCTTGTACAAGACGTTTTATTTCATTATACTGCTTTTCTATATCATTATCACTTTCGTATTTAAAATCTTTCCCATCGAAAGAAGTACAGTTATATATGTCTAAATGAAAAACTTCCTTCGTTTTCTCACCTAAACATTCATAAAACATTATTGTTTCGCCCGCAGTAAAGGATTGATATGAATCGTCCAATATTCCAATTACCTCATATTCATTGCCATACACGTTGAGATAATACGTTTCACCACTTTTTTCGCAATAATCAAGCATAGCATTATTCACAACAATCACAGGAACGTTTTGGTTCAGTTCTTCTTTAGTAGGGTATCTTCCCCATTCAAGTTTCTTTTTTGGTTCTTCGTTCATCTCTATGTATATCCAACCCTCAGAAGGTAAAAGCGACTGTCCTGCAATACCTCCCCAGCAAATGCTCATATTTCCCGTATCCACATCCAAAATTGATAAAAGTTTCTTTGCTTCCTCACAATATTTCTCTTCCCTATCCGTTTCTGCAATACCCGAATTCTCTACAGGAGACGATAAATATTCCAGCGAAAAAGTATATTCATTTTTATACTTTGTCTTTTCCCCAACTAACGTTGACGAAATAGCCATATTATATATTCCAATTCCATATATCACCACAAGAAATGATATTGTAAGCCCTATTATCATAAGGAAATCTGTAGCCTTATCCCTGATACGCATAACGTTTTCGCCTTTCATTGTTGAATTTTGAAAATCGGGCTGTATTTCAAGCCCATTTTTTGATAAAATATCTTATATTTTTTCTGTTTATCAGTATTTCAATTTCATTTCGCACCTAAGTTTAAGCATTTATTTATGAAACGTTGATTTCGGTTATAGTTACATAATCATTTATTTTTTCAAACTTAAAGCAAAATGATTTATACAGTATATAGCCGCAAGTAGAAACGCAACGGAAAAAACATACTTTGAATTAATCAATGCAATAATAAACGAAGCTATACAAGCTATAAAGCCTATAATTGAAACAACCGCTAAGGGTTTATATTTTGTTTTCATATTCCCTCCTGAATTAGTTAATAGTTTTTTCATATTCCCCGCCAAATGAGTTAAAAACACAAGATGAATAAAGCAATTTATTTTTTCTGTTTTTATAAAAGCCATAGCTACGTGTTCAATCTGCTTAATTATGTATTCAGTCTACTTAATAAAATTTTCAGCAAAAAATCTTCCCAAAATAAAGAATGAACCAAAAGAATATTGAATAACGGCAATTATCATTACTGCCATTAAAAATTTATTTTCAAAAGTTGTTTTTTTGTTTTCTGATATATTCTTTTTAGAAAGAAAGGAAACAAAAAGAACAATTAAAAGTACGAATAAATTAATTTTAAAAAATAACTGTTCGGGAAAAACAAAAGATAAAACAGCTGAAATGATAAAAAGCACAAATAACGTTGCTGATAAAATGTCAAAACCTTTCTTATACATAATAAATTACCCTCCTAATCTTTGTTAACAAATTACGTTTTGTAATTAATTAATATATGATATATCTACTATTTTACCGTCAAATATCAATTAATATGAATAACTTACAACAAATTCATACATTTTCTTTGAAAATTATACCATAATAGAAATTTAAAATCAATACATTTTTAAAAAAAACAATTATAAGAATAATTATGATTGTAAACAAATATATTTAAAAAAAAGCAACGATGAGGTATGAAAAGTGTATCCTGCGAAAAGCAAAACAGATAAAAAGACGAAAACAAACGTAAAAGCCGAAAGCATATTTATTCACGCGGCAGTATTGACAGCAATATCTTTTCTTATAAAGGGAGAAGGAATGATATTTCGCTCATATTTATCCGCAAGAATAGGCTCTGAGGGAATGGGGCTTTATCAGCTTATTATGTCTGTTTATTCCCTTTTTGCAACAGTGGCGACCTCTGGATTCACCGTTGCGGTTTCCCGTCTTGTTGCGGAAAAGCAAGGTATATACGAAAAGAAAGAAAGCGACTCGGTTGGTAGACGAATACTAAGTATGGGAATATGTATTGCCCTTTGTGTTAGTCTTTTAGCAACGGTTTTGCTTATGTTTTTCTCACCATTTATTGCAAAGCACATATTAAAGGACCACCGAACCGCAGAGCCTTTGTTTATTCTGAGCTTCAGTATGGTGTTTATGGCAGTTTCAGCCTGTATAAAAGGGTATATGCTTGGAACGGGACAGATATACAAACCGTCTATGGTTTCACTTTTTGAACAGACTGTAAAGATTTCGGTTATTGTTTTTTTCTTCAAAACTTTTTTATCGGGGGTTCAGAATCTTGAACAGTTTTGTATAGGGATAGTATCGGGGTTGACCTTAGGTGAATTTTCTTCATTTCTACTCCTTGTAATTATGTATATTATGGGAAAAGGAACGTCAACTCCCGTTTTATCACCCGAAAGCAGAAAACAAAGCCTTTTTGCCATTGGAAAGGTAACGCTTCCCATTGCGGGTAGTGCATACACTTCAAACCTTTTGCATACAGTTGAAAGCATACTCATTCCCGCAATGCTTGAAATCAGTATGGGAAGTAAAAGCAACGCCCTCTCTGTTTTTGGAACAATAAGAGGAATGGCAATTCCCGCACTGTTTTTTCCGTTTTCATTTTTGTCTGCCGTTGTTTCCGTTTCAATTCCGCAAATTTCGGGAACTAATGATAAGAAAACGAGAGACGAAAAAATTGAAAGAATAATGAAAACGGTAACGGTATATTCAATTCCCGCAGGTAGCATATTTTTCTTTTTTGCTCCAGACGTTGCTTCTCTTTTGTATGGAAATACCGAGAGTGCATACGCAATAAAAATTCTTGCTTCGGTAACTCCTTTTATGTATATCGAAACAGTATGCGATGGACTTTTAAAAAGCATTGGTGAAGAAGGAAGAGTTTTCAGATACGGACTTTATAATTCAGCATTACGGTTATTTTCCATTTTACTATTTATGAAAACAACGGGAGAGATGGGATATATCACATTACTTATTGTTTCAAACACGTTTTCCTTTTTACTTTGTTACGGAAGACTTAAAAAAGTAAGCCTTATGAAAATAAATATTATTAGAGAATTTATTTTTCCAATGGTTATGACCTTTTCACAGTGCGGAGCAATAGCGTTTATATTCAGAAATAATTTTTCTTCACGCTCTGGAATCATAAAAATCCTCTTGGGAATTATTTGCTATATACCCGTTGGAATGTCAGCGTTGAAAGAAGAAAGGCATTAGGCAATAGGCAGTAGGCAGTAGTGAGGAAAGCTAAAAGTTTAAGCCTTTTCTCTAAAAGATGAGAGCGAAGAATTTAATCATTTTTAAGATATAATAGTGGAGAGCAAAAAATTCAAGATTGAAAATAAAACTTTTTTAAATAGAGTAAAGTAAGTTAAACTATAAACGCCTCTTTATTCCTATCCACTAATGCCTATTGCCTATTGCCTATTGCCTATTGCCTCCTACCCCCGTCCACTATTGCCTATTGCCTATTGCCTATTGCCTCCTACCCCCGTCCACTAATGCCTATTGCCTATTGACTATTGCCTAATCCATTTTGCCTATGACTCTTGATTCAATTTTAATTCATCTTCCCGAAAGGGTATCAAAAGCGGTTATATCCTTAAACAAACCGCAAATAACCGAAATACGTCTGAGAGCCTTTTCGCCCATATCCGTAACGTGTGCCGAAGGTAACATTATTTTTGACGAACAAGGGCGAGAAGTAACAGCGGAAAAGGGCTTGAAGCTATCAGATACAGAGCTTGAAGAAACGGTAAATTCTCTTTGCAGATATTCCCGATATTCATATGAGGAATACATAAAAGAGGGGTTTATTCCCCTTGAAAAAGGGGGACGAGCGGGTGTTTGCGGAAGCTCTTTTTCCCCAGACGGAAAAACCATAAGGTTTACGAAAATAACCTCGGTTAATATACGTTTAAATAGCTTTCTACCTCAAATAGCTTCTGATACAGCGAAGCTGATGAAAGAAAACCCTTTTGGAGTTCTTGTATATTCGCCCCCAGGACACGGAAAGACAACCTATTTAAAAAGCCTTATATATCTGCTTTCTATGGGGATATACACTAAACCGTACAGAGTTGGCGTTATAGATGAACGCTTTGAGCTTGGAGAAGGACTTTGCACAAAGGGGCTTTGCGATATAATAAGCGGAGCTTCAAAGGATAAATCAATTGAATTGCTCACAAGAACAATGTCTCCCGAAATAATCGTATGCGATGAAATCAACAAAAACGAAAGTCAGGCGATTATAAACGGATGTAATTCGGGAACGAGCTTTATATGTTCAGTTCACGGAAAAAGCGTTGAAGAAATAAAGAAACGTGGATTTATTCTTCCGATTCTTGAAGCAGATATATTCAAATATGCAGTTGGAATAAACAAAAAAAACGGAAAATATCAATATGAGCTTTCCACCCTTTAAAGAAACTATAAAACGCTTTATAATTGGGTGCTGTATAATCAGCTAAAGAAAGGAAAAAGATGGTTAAAATAGTTGCAGTTTTAATAATAATAACGGCTGGAGCATCTTTTGGAACGATTCTTTGCAAAGACGAAAAAAAAGAGCTTGAAGAAGGCGAAGAGCTTTTGAAGTTAGTTTCATATATTTCAAGAAATATAGAAAGTCGTTCTGCTCCCCTTTTTGAAATATTTGAGAGCTATTTTTCAGAAGAAAAGGGAGAGTTTTCAAAAAAACTAAGAGATATGCGAGGAAACTATGGAGAAAAACTTGAAAAAATATCAAAAGAGCTTTTCTCAAAAGAAACAAACAGAGAGCTTGAAGGTTTTTTCAAAACTCTTGGAAAAACAGACAGAGAAACACAAATAAAATTTGCAATAAATGCAAAAAACTCATTGGAAAAAAGCCTTATGGAAAAGAGAAAAGAATATATATCAAAAAGTAAACTATACAAGGTTTTACCTATTCTAATCTCTTGCGTTGCCGCATTGTTGCTTTATTAAAAAACGAAAATAACGGAGGAATAAAATGGACGTATCCTTAGTATTGAAAATAGTCGGTGTTGGACTTATAACGGGCGTTGGAGTTCAGCTTCTACAAAAAAGCGGAAAGGACGAACAAGCAACCTACGTTACTCTTGCAGGGGTTGTTGCTGTTATGCTCGTTTTAATCAGGGAGATAGCGGCTCTTTTCAAGGTTATAGGAAATATTTTCGGGTTATAGCTATGAATATATTTACATACTGTGCCGCCGCACTTTTTTGTGTTTGCGGAATATCCGTTTTAAAAAGCGTTAAAAGTGAAATTGCACCATACGCTGCGGCAGCTTCGGGGATAATTCTTGCAGGTGTTGCCCTGACGGAGCTTACAAAAATAAGGGAATTTATAGACTATATCAGCTCATACGGAAACGCTTCTGTTTTTTCCCCCATAATAAAAGCGCTTGTCGTTTCTCTTTTATGTCAATTCACCGCAGAAATTTGCAGAGATTTTGGAGAAAATTCAGTTGCATCAAAGGTTGAGCTTGGAGGAAAAGCGGTTATTATTTATCTCTCTATACCGCTTATCAAGGAGGTTTTAAAAAGTGCAGGGCAAATGCTTTAGGATTTTATTATTGTTTTTTGTATTAGCTTCTCTTATTTCAAAAAAAGCCTATGCAGAAGATAGTTCGTTTGAATATGCTCTACAAGAAAACAACACGTTTGAATATTCTTTACAAGAAAGCAACACGCTTGAATATGCTTTGCAAGAAAGCAACACGATTGAATATGCTTCTCAAGAAAGCAGTTTATTTGATTATTCTTTGGAAGAGAATACATATATTTCTCCCGAAGAGATGAAAGGAGAAAAAGGAATATTCTTTCCCGAAAAGCTATACGCCATATTGACAGATGCATTCACAAAGGGAATACGTTCTGTTTCAAAGGGGTTGTCCCTCACCCTCTCACTTTTGGTTATAGCTTCTTTATTCAAAACGACAAAATCCATTTCAGAAAATTCCGCTTTGAATAATACATACGACTATTTTTCCGTTATCCTCGTTTCACTTTCATCATATTCCATAACGGCTCAGGTTTTTGAAACCTCCAAAAAGGCGTTGGACGGACTTACAACCTATTTTGCCGCATTGATGCCAATAATGACCTCTCTACAGTTAGCAGGGGGAAATACCGCAGTTGCATCATCTTCTGCTTCAACCCTTATTATGTTTATCTCAGCAGTTGAGATAATTTCAGACAAGGTGTTGATTACCCTTTTAGGAATTGCCTTTGCACTTGCAATAATATCTGCCCTCCCCTCAACTGTTAATCTTCGCTCAGTTTCGTCTCTTATAAAAAACACAGTAAGCGTTATTTTGGCGTTTTTGTTTTCAATGTTCGGTTTCGTTATGATATTTCAAACAGCAGTTGCCGCGGCGGCAGATAACGCGGCAATACGCAGCTTGAAATTTGCATCAGGAGTTTTTATTCCCGTTATAGGAAATATGCTTGGAGAAAACATAAAATCCGTTATAACCGCCGTTGGAACAGTTAAAGCAACAATAGGAGCAATAGGAGCTGTTGCAATATTCTCAATAATACTTCCCCCTATTGTTTACACAGTTTTATACAAGCTCTCAATACTTCTATGTGCAATAATTGCAAGAGTTTTAGGGCTTGAAAAGGAGTCTGATTTTCTTTATGAAATAAATTCACTTTTCAATATCCTTGTTGCAATAATGTGTGGAATTGGTATGCTTTTTATAATATCCGTTGCCGTTTTCGCAAAAACAACGGTAACTGCAAGTTGAGGATTTTTATATGAAAAACTTTTTTACCCTGTTGTTAACGGTTGGAATATTAGGTTCTGTTGCATCCGTTCTTTCAGACGGATCTTCTTTAGGAAAATACGTTAAATATATCTCAGCATTAGTTTGTGTTTCAATTATAATAAGTCCGCTATCTTCTGTTTTGAAAGGGTTTGCGGAGTATGCAAAAAAAGAAATTCCAAAGGATTTTTTTGAACAGTCAGCGAATAACGTCAGCTCAGACCTTGAGAAAAAAGCCTTTGAATTGACAGAAAAACAAATATGCGAAAAAATAAATGAAAAATTTGGAATAATACCAACCAGTGTCAGCATATTTATAGATGGGAAAGGGAAAATAGGCGTTGATTTTTCCTTGAGAGAAGAAGACAAAAAAGCTGAAAAAGAAATAGAATCTTTTTTATCTGAGATATGCCAATAAAAAACGTTTTATCTGAGATATGCCAATAAAAAACGAAAGGAAGAGTATGGAAAAAATAGCAAAGTTTTTCAGAATCAAAGGTGCGGGATTCATTCTCCTTGCTTTTGCGGCTGGGATTCTTCTACTTTTAGTCCCAAGCGAAAAAACAGAAGCTGAAAAGCCAAGCAAAAACGAATATATAGAAAGTCTTGAAAAGAATCTTAAAACCGTTTTAGAAAGTGCAACGGGACGGAAATGCGTTGTTATGATATCATCAGACGGAGAATTTTCATATTCCTACGCCGCAAACGATAAGATAATAACAAGCTACAGCGAAAACGGAATAACTTCTAAAAACGTTTCAAGAGAATACGTTATAACAACGAAAAACGGAGACGAAGCTCTCGTTGTTATGCGTGAGATTCCCCCAAAGGTTAAGGGAGTTGCCGTTGTTTGCAAAAACGGAACGGAGGAAGATGCAAATACAATAGTTTCCGTTGTTTGCACCCTTTTTGACCTACCAGACCGAGCAGTAAGCTGTGTTTTGGGGTAAATTTAAACTGTTTGAAAAACAAAAAAACAATATAAATACATACTTTCAGGAGGAAAATATGAACAGCGAAAAAAACAAATTCAGAAATTTTTGGGAAAAGGTTAAAAACTATGACTACAAAGGGCTTTTAAACTCGAAAGGCTTTCTTGCGTGTATGTGTCTTCTTCTCGTTGCGGCAGCAGTTGGAGTTACGATGCTTATCCCTGAGAAACCAGACGATGAAGCAGGAAAAATTTTAGGAAATCCTATACTCGTTGGTAACGACCAAAGCGGTGTTGAAGAAAGCAAAAGCGATGAATCATACTTTTCAGATGCTATTCTCAACAGAACAAAAGCAAGAGATGAAGCAATTTCCGTTCTCCAGACTATCGTTGACAGCGGAGACGCTCTTGCAGACACTAAAGAACAGGCACTTTCTGATATCGCAAAAATCGTTGAAGAAATGACAATAGAAGCAAACATTGAAGCATTAATCAAAGCAAAAGGCTTTTCTGATTGTGTTGCAGTTATATCAGGAGATAAAGCAAACGTTATCGTTAAAACAGAAGGACTTCTTGAAAATGAAGTTGCTCAGATTGCAGAAATTGTTTATTCCGAAGCGGGTATAATCCCCTCAAATATAACGTTGGTCGAAAAAGCGTAAGAAGATATTAGAAGTTTGGAGTTAGGAATAATTCTAATTAGGAATGAGGAATTAGGAATAAATCTAATTAGGAATGAGGAATGAGGAATTAGGAATAAATGAAACCTTTTTCGCTTCGCTCAAAAGCTAATTTTTATAATTGAAAATTGAAAGGTTTTTAAAGTTTGGAGTGTAGAGAGTTTAATTCATAATTCATAATTCATAATTCATAATTCATAATTCACAATTCGGAATAAATGAAGGTTTTTTAAAGTTGGGAGCGTGAAGTTTGGAGTAAAGGAAAGTTTTTCCCTTTGTGCAAAAGCTGAAATATTATAATTTAATTATAATAAAAAAGTTAGTTTTCGACCTATGGGAGAAAACTTTCCATCATTCCTCATTCCTCATTCCTAATTCCTCATTAAAAAAGTTCCTCATTCCTAATTCCTAATTGAAAAGTTCCTAATTCCTCATTAAAAAAGTTCCTCATTCCTAATTCCTAATTGAAAAGTTCCTAATTCCTCATTAAAAAATCCTCATTCCTCATTCCAAATTTCACTACTGCCTAATGCCTAATGCCTATTGCCTCACTAATGCCTATTGCCCCACTACTGCCTATTGCCTTCTTCCCCGTCCACTACTGCCTAATTATATCACACCTTGCCCTTCAGTTATCACACGTTTTTTTATTATTTTTTTCTTGAAAAACCCACTCTACAAGCGGGTTTTT
>JAZNJM010000037.1:0-3028 GCA_045578045.1 Eubacteriales bacterium
TGATGAAATCTCTCCGTCTTTGTCTATATCAGAAGCAGTATAATATACGCCTGTAAGGTCATATGCACCCAACAACACTTGTTTAATTTGCAAATAGTCTGTTGCATCAACTTCGCCCGTGCCGTCAACGTCTCCTTTTACTATTATTGTGATATCGTTTCGGTTTGGACTTATTACTTTACAACCTGTTCCAACCTTTACATCAGATGATAAAGCATTTCCGTCTTTATCGGTTATTATTGCTGTGATTCCATAACCAGAAAGATTTGTAATAATTTCTTCTGCGGTTGTGTTTTCAACAACCTTTGGCATTGTTGCAGTTATGGTATCAATATATTCTTTGCTGTCTGCCTTTGGAAGTATTGCAAGGTCTATAAAAGTGAATTCTTTTTCTGCTGCATATTTTTCTGCGGCAGAACCTTTTGAACCGTAAACTGTAAAGTTTTCAATTTTTCCGCCTGAGTTGCTATTCATATCATAATAGTGTCCAAACGCACCATTTCCTATGTATGTTACAGAGTCTGGGATAGTTATACTTTGGAGAGAGTTGCAAAAGTCAAACGCCTCATCGCTTATATACTCTACAGAATCTGGGATTATTACATTTTTGAGAGCAAAGCAACCAGCAAACGCACAGTTTCCTATGCTTGTTAAAGAACTTGGGAGAGTTATGCTCTGGAGCGATTCGCAACGAAAAAACGCCCATACGCCTATGTATGTTACAGTGTTTGGAAGAGTTATGCTTTCAAGAGCTTCGCAACCAGAAAACGTTTCAAATTCAACACTCGTTACAGAGTTTGGGATAATTATGCTTTGAAGAGATTTGCAACCAGAAAACGCCATTTTGCCTATTTTCGTTACAGAGTCTGGGATAGTTATACTTTGGAGAGCTTCGCAACCTTTAAACGCACCGCCTCCTATTGACGTAACGTTATTTTCTATAATAACGGTTTTAATACTATCTACATATGAAGCCCAAGGAGATTCATTAAAGCTATAATCATACATCTCACCCGTTCCTGAGATGGTGAGATCTCCTTCGTCATTGAGAGTCCATTGAAGATTTTTTCCACATATTCCAGACTGTGTTTCAGCAAAAACAGTGAAAGTAAAAACAGAAATCATCATACAGAGAGAAAGTAAAAGGGATAGAGCTTTTGTTGTTCTTTTCATAGTAGTCCTTTCTGCTGTTTAAAACAGCATTTTTTGTTTTGTATTTTGTTCACATTGTAATTTATTTACAAGGTGCTTTTTCATTGTATCACAAAAACAAAAAAAATCAATACTTTTATTTACTTTTTATGTCATTTTATGAATAATTAAGTAAAAATATAAAACTAAAAATTCAGAATGAAAAAAGCTATGAAAAACGTAAAAAGTCCCCGCTGGTTCGCATAATTAACGAACTGCGAGGACTTTTTAGCTCCCGAGTTTGCCTGAAAAAACATCGAAAATGAAAAAAACAGAGTAAAAAAAATCCCAAAAAACATTGAAAAAAAGGGGATTTTTTTCATTTTACCCCTTGACAAATAGAGAAAAATGTGATAGAATATATTGTAGTGAGTAGTATAATATGGAGGCGTATATGTTTCTCGACATTTATTCTAACAATGGGATTCGTCACATCAGAATTTCGGAAAGTTACAGAGTTGAAAAGAATGGTGTGCGCGTTGCACGAAAAAGAACAATAAAAAATATTGGTGCGGTATCTAAATTTGATGATGGGAAACCAAACTTTGAAGAAAGGTTAAGAGCATCTTTCAAAGCTGGTATGCCTTTAATTGAAGAATTAAAGTCATTTGTAAAAAAAGAGCTTCCAAAAGAAACGTATCAAATTACAATTCAGTCAGGAACAAGTGAATGTGTTGGAAGTCCCAAACTTTTTGCTTCTTCTCTCTTTGATAAAATCCTTGATGACGTAGGTATACGCACCTTCGTTGGTTCTTACAAAAATTATGACAAGATAGATTATGACGTTCTTGGATTTATGAAACTTGCCATATATGGAAGAATTTTAAACCCGCAATCCAAAATTGCAACCGTGAACCAAAACGATAGTTACTATTCTCCCATAATATCCAAAGATTTTTATGAGTATAACGTTTATGATATGTTAGATTTTGTTTACAGACATAAAGATGCAATATTCGGAAGAATAGATATGAATATGCGTAAAAAATTTGGAAGAACAACAAGCAGAATTTTTTATGACGTTACAAATTTTTTCTTTGAAATTGAAGATGCTGACAAAGAGCTTGACGAAGACGGCGAAAGCATAATTACAGGATTAAGACAATTTGGAGTGTCAAAAGAGAATCGGCGTTCTCCTATCGTTCAAATGGGGCTGCTAATGGACGAACAGGGGTATCCTGTATCAATAGAAACCTTTAATGGGAATACATTGGATCATCAAACCTTGGTGAAATCTTTTGAAAACGCTCCATATGGTATCAAAGATTCGAGATATGTTTTCGTGAGCGATAAAGGGATTGGCAGAGGCGGAAATCTGAAATATGCCATTGAAAACGGAAATGGATATATAGTCAGTAAAAGTGTCAGAGGTTCTTCGAAAGATGATATTCAATGGATGCTTGAAGATAACTATACAGAAACATATCCGGGATTTAAAATCAAATCAAGAGAATACGTTAAAACATTTGTGCTTGACAATGGGCTTGAACTAAAATCTTCAGAAAAACAAGTCGCTTATTGGAGCAAAAAATATTACGACAAAGAATACAACACAAAAAAAGATTATTACGATTTTATCAAAAAACTCATCGAATCTCCCGAAACTTTCAAAATCACAAAGATTGAAGCAGGAATGTTTGGAAGATACATAAAAAAGAAACTCATCAACGAAAAAACAGGAGAAATCATCAATTCTAAAGACCTGAAAGCTATGCTCGATATGAAAAAGATTGAAGAAGAATTTAAACTTTTAGGATATTATTCAATCATCACATCTGAAACTCAAATGTCGAATGATGAAATATTAGATACTTATCATAATCTTGTAACTATAGAA
>JAZNJM010000038.1:0-19144 GCA_045578045.1 Eubacteriales bacterium
ATGGACCGTTCATAACATTCCCGATGTGTGGAGTGAAAAGACAATTAAAGTACATCCGCATTCCAAACCTTTGGAATTGCAAAAAGCGCTGATTGAAGCAACTACCCAAGAGGGCGACTGGGTTCTTGACCCTGCTTCTGGCGGGTACTCGGTTCTTACCGCTTGCCGAGAACTTAATCGCAACTTTATCGGTTGTGACATTGAGTTCGGCGAAGAACCTCAACATACGGCAAATGCAGCATAAATCTTACCTACAATCAATGCAGGCATCTTCATTCCTGCTTGAAATAAAATATTAAACAAAGGAGTTATAAAACAATGAAGAAAACTAAAAAAGAGTATCGTATCAACGATACAATGATGACTGAACAGGAATTTAAGAATTTCGTGTTTGGAACAGGAAAAGTAGTAAGCGTAAAGGATGAAATGGCACTTAAATCTGCCCTTGAAAAAGGCGAATATGTGATTGGTGTTGGATATCAACCTTTCTGCTTAAAGGACATTTATCAGTATTTAGATGGCAAACTGAATATGTATTGTTTTGAGGAAGGCGAACATCCAGAACCTTTGAACATTCAATTGGTGTTGTCGAACGAGATGTATTGTCCTTTGGAATCATTCTGCAAATATCTAATTAGAATTTACGATGATTTGCTCATTAACCCAACAAAGGATATGCTGAACTTGGACTGCATCCCAAAAAGTATTGACCCTAATTCAAAAGAATAAGGGGCGTATATTATGGAAAAAATCATCAATGGTATTGCATATAATACCAACACAGCAAAAGAAATTGACAGTGATTGTAACGAATTGCCTATGAGTGATTTTTGTTATATTGAAGAAACACTATATCAAAAAGACAATGGCGAATTCTTCTTACACGGCAACGGCGGCGCAAGAACTGCATATCGCACTTTATGTTCTGATGGTTCTTTGCGTGGTGGTGAAGATATTGTTCCGCTGTCGGTAGATGAAGCAAAGTTGTGGATTGAAAGACATTCCACATTCCAAATCTACAAAACTTTATTCGGAGTAGTTTCCGAATAAATTATAAGGGACTGCCGTGCTTCGACAGTCCCTTTTTCTGATTATGTACCTTATATATAAATCTGTTTGAATGAGTTAGTTTTGCATCGCCAAATCGTTGGAAATGAACCAATTCACGCTCTCTGAGGAATTTAATAGGATCGCGAACATCTGGGTCTTGTGCGAATCGAAGAATGTTGTCGTATGTTTTTCTTGCTTTTTGCTCTGCTGCCAAGTCTTCGTGAAGGTCAGCAAAGGTGTCTCCTGTGCTTTGAATATATGATGCTGTCCAAGGGATTCCACCAGCAGATGCAGGGTAAATTCCAGCTGTGTGGTCAATGAAATATGCTTCAAGTCCCGCTTCTTTTATCTGGTCCATGGTCATATTTCTTGTGAGCTGATGAATAATCGCCGCAACGATTTCCATATGTGCAAGTTCTTCCGTGCCGATGTCCGTGAGAAGTCCTACAACTTCTTTATAAGGCATTGTGTATCTCTGGTTAAGATAACGCATAGAAGCACCAAGCTCACCGTCAGGACCGCCAAGCTGACTCATAATAAGTTTTGCCATAGCAGGATCGGGATTTTTTATATTTACAGGGTATTGAAGTTTTTTATCGTACGTCCACATATTGTTCTCCTTCCCACGGCCAAGGCTGGTTTATCCAGCTCCACGTATCTCCCGTTACCTCTGAGGCGTTAAGAGGACCGTATTTTGACGTAAATTCATCGTATGCCATTTTTACTTTTTTTTGCATTTCTTTATAATATTCCATAGCTTTTGAACAATTGGGGTGTCCGTCTAAATAGAGGACTGTTTCGTGTAATGCAAATTGCAATGCTTGAAGTTTTCTTAAATCCTTTGATCTGTTCATCTTCTATGCCCCTTTCCATATCCCAAAAAGGGTTTATCTAAATCTGCAAAAAGCGTTCCTGCGTTGAAAGCATCGTCAACGTCATAGATGTTTTGCCACGCCTGAAAAGGAACGTATGCCATTGCAAGAGAAATATTTTCGGGGAAAAGAGAGGGGGTTGAGCTTTGAACGTTGTTATTGTTTCTGCAAAAACCGCAGAAAACTTCTTCTTCGTGTTTGAGCATTTTATATTAACAAAAACAGTATTCCGTTCTTGCTTTTTCTCCTTATTTATTTGAAAAGCGACATTTAAGCCGTTCTCAATATTAATATATGCCGCTTCTGTTTTATTGTGAATTAATGTTGAAAAATTCATAATTATTTGTTATGATGCATTTATATGGGAGGGGATTATGAAAAACATTCTTATCACGGGCGGAACGGTTTTTATAAGCAGATATTTAGCAGAATATTATGTTTCAAAGGGAGAAAACGTATACGTTATAAACAGAAATACAAAAAAACAATCTGTCGGGGTTAAACTCATAGAATGCGACAGACATTTTTTAGGAGACAGACTTAAAAATATTCATTTTGATTTAGTTATTGATACGGGTTATACGGCGTTTGATGTTGACACGTTGCTTGATTCTTTAGGAAGCTATTCAGAATATGTTTTTATAAGTTCAAGTGCGGTTTACCCCGAAAATACAGTTTTGCCCTTTTCTGAAAACGATACTTTGGGGAAAAATAGTATTTGGGGAACATATGGAATAAATAAAATTGAGGCAGAAAACGTATTAATAAAAAGAAACCCTTCGGCGTATATTCTAAGACCGCCGTATCTTTACGGTGAAATGAATAATTTATATAGAGAGGGATTTGTCTTTGACTGTGCTTTAAACAACAGAAAATTTTATCTTCCACGAGATGGAGAAATGAAACTTCAATTTTTCTGCGTTTCAGATTTGTGTAGATTTATTGATATCATTTTCCAAAAGAAACCTGATAATAAAGTTTTCAACCTCGGAAATAAAGATACGGTATCAATAAAAAACTGGGTTGAGATTTGCTATAACGTTGTTGGAAAAAAGGCAGAATTTATAAACGTCTATAAAAACACAGAACAAAGAAATTATTTCTGTTTTTACGATTACGAATACCGTCTTGACGTTTCAAAACAGTATGAATTGATGGAAAATACGCTTTTGCTTTCACACGGACTTAGGGGATCTTTTGAATGGTATAAAAACAATCGTGATAAAGTAAACGTAAAGCCATATTTTCAATTTATTGATAAAAATTTATAAGTATATGGGGGAATAGTTTATGATAATTTTAATATACGGAGCGTCTCATACTGGTAAAACCGCCCCTGCTCAAAGGCTTCTTGAAAAATATAAGTATATGGGGGAATAGTTTATGATAATTTTAATATATGGAGCGTCTCATACGGGTAAAACCGTCCTTGCTCAAAGGCTTCTTGAAAAATATAAGTATCCATATTTTTCCATAGACCATTTGAAAATGGGGTTGATACGAAGCGGACAAACAGAGCTTACTCCCCTTAGCAGTGATGATGCTTTGACGGGTTATTTATGGCCCATAGTATGCGAAATAATAAAGACCGCATTAGAAAATAAGCAAAATCTTATCGTTGAGGGATGCTATATACCACCAGATTGGAAAAAAGATTTTGATAAATATAACCTTGAGGAAATAAAGGCTTTTTGTCTTGTTATGAGCGAAAAATATATAAGAAATAATTTCGAAGATATACTAAAATACGAAAATGTTGTTGAAAACAGAATTTGCAACGATTGCACAATAGAAAGCCTTGTTGAAGATAATAAAGCTGTTTTAGAAGATTGTTTAAAACATAATGCGCAATACGTTTTAATTGACAATGAATACAAAATAAACGTTGATGTCTAAAGATATAATTTACCTCTTTTTTAAAGACCAAAAAATAAAAACACCTTAACCGAAAGAAATAAAATTACTTTAACCGAAAGAAATAAAATTACCTTAACCAATAGAAATAAAATTACTTTAACTAATAGAAATAAAACTACCTTAACCGAAAGAAATAAAACCACTTTAACCAATAAAAATAAAAATACCTTTTCACGCTTCAGAATTGTTTTTGATTTTCAAAATTTGTAGTATACTGAAACATATGTATGTTTCGAGACGTTTTAATAAACAAAAAATTTATTGAAACAGAAAACTTCTTTGTATTAGTCTTGACTTGTAAACTAAAATATGGTATATTTTTGTTGAAATATGTTTTATATTTTTAAAATAAAATACATTATATTGTAAATTTCTGTTTATCTTAAATTTTAGTTGTATTTTTTTAAAACTGAGCTTCTAAGTTTTTTTCGTTATTTATTATAGTTTGATGAAAATAAAAAAACGAATGTGAGTTTTAGGTTACTTCGTTTCAAGTGGGATTAATTAATCCTGTTTCAAAGGCGTTTAGCTTTTAAAACGCTAAAAAGGAAGTATATTAACGGGCGTTATGTAAAAATACAGATTATAAAAAGTAATTAGGAGTCAACGATGAAAAAAGAGCAAACATTTTTAATTATTGGAGCATTAATTCTTTCCATACTTTTTTTTATTATATCAATTGTATGGACGGTTATCAAATTAAGAAGAAATAAGAAATCTCTGGATAATAACAAGTCTGGAATGAGTTTTGCTTTAGTATTTTCCTTATTCATCTTGATATCAATTTGGCTTTTAAGATTTGCTGTTGGATACTTTTCTATAGTTACGTCCAAATGTGGAAAAGAGCAGCTTACACTGTTGGAAGAATTAATGAATAGCTTTTTTAAAGCTCTTAGAACTTTTGGCATAGAAGAAGAGTATTATGATTACGTTATATCTATAAAGGCTATGATTAAGGGAATTATTCCTAATTCTCATTGGAGTTTTTTCACAATTCAAGTAGCAACAATTGTGTATGCTACCGTATTAAATTTGATTGCCCCAATTATAGGTGGAACTATTATTTTAGAAATACTTGCGAAAATATTTCCCAAAATAGGTTTAAGAATATCATATTTTTTCATCAGACGGCCAAAATATTTCTTTAGTGAGTTAAATCCCGCATCTTTATCATTAGCAAAGAGTATATATAATAAAGAAAAAACGAAAAAACCAATTTTGATATTCACCGATACTTATGTTGATGATGAAAACGAAAAGGAATACGAGCTATTATTGGAAGCCAAAAAGTATGGAGCAATTTGTATTCGTGATGATTTAGCACACGTAAGTAAAACAAAGCGTGGTAAACGCTCATATTTTTTGATTGATGAAAATGAATTCGGGAATTTGCAAACTTTGATGGGACTAACAGAAAATCGCAATATAAAATATATAAGCGGAGATGCATACATATATTTATTTGTTCAAAGCGATGCATATGTTCAGGTTGAAAAACAAATCAACGAAGAATTTAAAAAAGAAGAAAAAACGAAGTTATTAAAAAACAAAAAAATGCCTACAATAATACCGATAAATGGATATCGCAATTTGGTTCAGAATCTTTTTGTTGACATTCCTTTATATGAGCCTCTGATCAACAAAAAAGAAGACCAAACAAAACTCAACGTTACAATTCTTGGAAACGGAATTATAGGCACAGAAGCCTTTTTAAACGCCTATTGGTTTGGGCAGATGATGATCAGCGGTGAAGAAAACGGCGAAAAAACAATGACTGAATGTGAGATGACAATCAACGTTGTTTCGAAAGATAGTGAAACGGATTTTTGGTCAAAGATCGATTATATAAATCCAGAAATAAAAGACACCGTTCAAGTTTTGGATAGCTCTGTAGGGAGTGGCAATAAAGAATTGCTTTGCTACGATGACAAAGGAAATAAAAACAATCCATATTGTCTTGTCAGGTATATAAAGGCAGATGTTAAAGTTGGATGCTTTGGAAATAGTGATTTAAATCAACTTCTTGATTCAGATTACTTTATTGTAGCTTTAGGCAATGATGCAGATAATATTTCTGTTGCCAATAAACTTTGCAGAACTATTGGAAAAAAGCATATGGATAGTTCGAGCGATGCCGAAAATACTGTAATTGCATACGCTGTTTTTAATTCTTCAATTGCTGAAAAATTAAACGGAAAAAACCACCATAAAATTCGAAACAATAATATATATATGCACGCATTCGGTAGTTTAGATAGTGTGTATAGTTGCGACAACGTGGATATGTCAAGATACAAATTACTTGCAGAAGTGATAGGCGTATCTTACGATAAATCACAAATTAACAAAAGACTTAAAGACGATAATGATAATAGAAAAGATGATGAGAACAATAATTATAACTATTGGTCAAATATGGCAAGAGCAATGCATATAAAATATAAAGTATTTTCGTTAGGATTGATAAAAAAATCAATTTTCGATTTTAATTCTGACAAAGCTAAGGCAAATAAATATATTAATGATAAATGCAAAAAATATATACAAATGGCACTTTCTGGAACGTCAAAAAAATCAAAAGACAAAGTTTTCGAAGATGCCCAACAAAAAAAACACGTATTGGCTTGGCTTGAACATAGACGTTGGAACGCTTTCACAAGAACTATGGGGTATCAGCATATTAACGCTAAGAATGTTTTTGATGTTAAGAATCGACAAAAAGATATGGAGCTGAAATTACATTCTTGTTTGGTAGAAGCACGATGCCCACAGCTTAAAAAAGATGATACTTATATATATGCAGAATTTATGAAAAACGGTTTAGTTGACGTAAATACTATGTGTAAATCATTCGAAACAAAGCAGTTAGACCGTTTAGACCAAGTGTCTTCTGAACGAAAAAAACGAAATCCCACAGAATTAGTGGAAGATTTTAAAACTAATGATTATTTTAGGTATGAATTTTTTAGTTATTTGAGTAATAATGATATAGATCAATTATTAAATCAGATTGAAATAGGGGGATAATTATGTATAAACCAAATCCAATTGATACAAGTAAAATTGAATTGCCCGAAGAGCTTATTGAGCTTACAGAGAAAATCGCCGAAAACGTTCACGACAACTGGGCAATTAGTCGTATTGCTGCTGGGTGGACCTATGGCGAAACACGAAACGATGAGAAAAAAACGACACCGTGTTTAGTTCCATATTCAGAATTGATTGATAGCGAAAAAGAATACGACCGCGTTACAGCAATTCAGACGTTAAAGATGATCGTAGCTTTGGGGTATAAAATAGAAAAAGAATAGCTTTTAAAAAAGCGGAAATTTATTTGTGAGTAACATAAATAAAATATTTAGAAAGAGATTATAGCCCAATGCGTAAAGAAAATATATTTGATGTTGAAAAAGTAAAAGAAATTATTTTAAATTCTGAATACGCTGTATTTTTCGGAGGTGCAGGAGTTTCTACCGATAGTGGTATTCCGGATTTTCGTGGAAATGGAGGACTATACGCCTCGGAAAATGAGTCTAACGAGTATTATCTGAGCAGAGAATGTTTAATTTGTGAAACGGATAAGTTTTTTAAGTTTTACAGAAAAAATATGGTGTTTCAAAACGTCAAACCCAATATTGCTCATCTTGCTATAGCAACCTTAGAAAAGAAAGGGATAATAAAAGCTGTAATTACTCAAAATATAGATGGACTTCATCAAAAAGCTGGTAGTCAGCGAGTGATTGAGCTTCACGGTTCGTCTAACCGATACTATTGTACCAAATGCGGAAAAAAATACAACAACGAGATATTATCTAACTGGGAGAATATTCCTCATTGCGAAGTTTGTGGAGATATAGTCAGACCAAACGTAACACTTTATGGAGAATCCTTGGACGGATTTAATTATTTAGAATCTGTACAAGAGATTAAAAAATCAGATGTACTAATTGTCGGAGGCTCCTCATTAGTGGTAAATCCAGCGGCTTCATTGATTGATAATTATAAAGGGAAACACTTGATTATAATCAACTATTCACCAACTCCATATGATGAAGTTGCGGAGTACGTTATAAGAGATTCAATTTCAGACGTTTTTAACGTTCTTGCCAAGTGATAATATTTATCTAAAATCAACCAAATGAACTTATATGCTGAAATCACACTCAAAAAACTGTTTTATGAGCATATATCTGATATTCAAGACGAACAGTAAGCCAACGTTTCTTTTTTGAGAAAGAAATCCGATAACAGAGTCCGTTCATTTACGTTTGGAAGGGAAAATTGGTTGCTTTCAAATGCCGAGAGCGGTAAACGAATAAATTATTCCCTTTTCCATACCGCTTGTGCTAACAAATATAATAAAAATAAAATAAAATAAAAAAACATAATCCCCTTGGGGTAGATACTTGAAAAAATCAAGACTACGCCAAGGGGATTTTTTGTATTAAAATTCTTAGAGATACTAAACTCCTATGGGTATGGGATACAAAAGGATGCTGGATACTGAAAGGTATTCAATTACATTGTATCAATCTCCTATGGGTATGGGATACAATATGGGAATATTGTTGCAGGGAGCCGTGATTTATATTTTATGTATCAATCTCCTATGGGTATGGGATACATAATGTGATTGCTATGTTTGGACCATTAAAAACAAAAACGTATCAATCTCCTATGGGTATGGGATACTCAACAAAGAAAAAGAACTTGTTAAGCAAAGAATGAGCGTTAATGCAGGTATCAATCTCCTATGGGTATGGGATACCTTGATCTCTAAGACCGAGGAAGGTCTGAAAAGATGTATCAATCTCCTATGGGTATGGGATACGCATGCAGCAATGATTTCATTCTGGTATCCGTTTTTTGTATCAATCTCCTATGGGTATGGGACACTCCAGATTCACAGAGTTTAAAAAATTTCTTGACAGAAAAGTATCAATCTCCTATGGGTATGGGACACAACAAGATTTTGTTGATGCATTTATCATAACACATATATATAGATTTGTCAAGTACTTTTTTAGGATAAAAGGCTTTTTTAAAGAAAATTTATTAGTTAATCGTATTTTTTAAACAACAATTAGAACTTATTATTCGTTTTATAGCTGAGAAAATTTAATCGTAGCTAAATTTTACAATTTGTTTTATTTCTATTTTATTACATATTGTTTCTGAAAAATTTCTAAATCACACTAAATCAAATTTCACAATTAAAATTATTAAAATATATTTTTGTAGACGTTTATTACAATTTATAAACTAAAAATAAATATTAAGAAACTATTGATTTTTTAATTATGAAGTGGTATAATAAGCGAAAACAATTACAAAATAAAAATTTCTATTTGGAGGATTTTTAAATGAAAACTAAATTTTCAAAATTTCTTTCTCTAACCCTTGCTCTTTTTGTGAGCATAGGCGTTTTCGCATTTACCTCTGTTTCCACGTCAGCTGCTGATGAAACAGACGTTCTTTGGGTTGGTGGTATTGAAGTTACAACGTCAAACGCAGCCGATATTTTAGGAGACGGAACTGCGGCTTATGATTTCGAAACGAACACATTAACCTTAATAAAAGCTAATATACAAAATGGATATAAAGACGACTATGGAATATACGGTATATATTCCGAAGGCGACCTTAATATCGTCCTTGAAGATGTGAGCTATATAACAGCTCCTCAGGATGAAGTTGGTTCAGTTGGAATTTTTGCTCTTGGCAATTTAAGTTTCACAGGCGATAATCTCGTAGCTAAGGGCGGAAACGTATCAGGAACAGAATTTTTAACAAGTGTCGGTATTTATTCCGAAGGTTCAATAACAGTTGATAATGCAGTAGTTGAAGCATTGGGCGGTGATATTCAGGGCGACAACGAATCAGAAGCATTATCCGTTGGAGTTTATGTATTATCCCCCGTTGAAACTAAAAATGACGGACACCTCGCAGGGTACGGTGGAAATATTAACAGTGTAAAAAATGCCCAAAGCTACGGTGTTTTTGCTGAAGGTGAAGAAACGTCCCTCATTTATATCTTAGTCCGTGATGGTGGATTACTTGGACACGGTGGAGACGTAACAGCTGTTGAATATGCTGAAACTATTGGTCTATTTTCCGCATTTTGCGATGTTGCAGCATTTACAGTTGACTCCCATATGGATTTTTCAGGGGGAAAAGCAACGTCAACGGGAGACAGCCAATGGGCTTTTGCAGTAAGTAACGGTGCGTATATATTCGGCGGTAGTTTTGGAGCAGATGGAGGTAATATATATATTTCCTCAAATATATGCGAAGGCGAAAACATATATGGAGATGCTATAGTTATAACAGCAGAAGATATAAATGGAAACCCATTTGGTGGATATTTTGTAGTTACCGCTGAAGAAATTCTTTTAAGTCCAAATAGCCCTCAATTCAGAGGCACTAACGTTAAATTCACTTCCCAATGCGGAATAGCATTAAACGCAGAACGTGGAATAATTATTGACGATAACCTCACTATTTCCGTTCCCGAAAACGGTTACGCAGGCGAAGCAGACGATTCATATACTTATTATACAATAAATGACAAAGACGGAAAAGCTGCAAGTAATGCTGAAATTTCAGTTTTAACTTATAAAGTTTTAATAAAAGATGCATCTCGCAGTCTTGCTGTCTCCGTTCCTGCTAATTTCAACATAAACGAGCTTTATTGTGAAATGTTAAACGTTGAAGATTTCGCTGAATACCTTATAACCGAAAAAGACGGTTTTGTTTTTGAAGGCTGGTATTACGATGAAGAATTTAAAAACGAATTTTCCTTTGACGATGCTATTACTTCTAATATGACAGTTTATGGAAAATGGACACCCGTTTCAGATGATTCATCCGATGACGTAATTGACGATTCATCCGATGACGTAATTGACGATTCATCCGATGACGTTATTGACGATTCATCCGATGACGTTATTGATGATTCTTCCGATGACGTTATTGACGATTCTTCCGATGACGTTATTGATGATTCTTCCGATGACGTTATTGACGATTCTTCCGATGATGTTATTGATGATTCTTCCGATGACGTTATTGATGATTCTTCCGATGACGTTATTGATGATTCTTCCGATGACGTTATTGACGATTCTTCCGATGACGTTATTGATGATTCTTCCGATGACGTAATTGATGATTCTTCCGATGATGTTTTAGATAACTCATCTGAAGATGTTTCCAACGACAAAGAAACCGAAGATGCAAAACCGGGAGACAATGGAATTACATTTTTTGCTATCTTGCTTGTTTTATCTCTTGGAGCTGTTTTAGCAGTTTCTAAAAGAAGAGCATAAGCAAACAAATGAATTGAACGATTAATATTTATTAAAATATAAAAATGGTCTTCCAATTGTTTAATAATATTATAAACTTCAATTATAATAGAACGAAAAAAACTCCGAATCTGGAGTTTTTTTCTTTAAAAAATTTTCATCAATAAGCTGTAACGTTTTTGCGTTTTTCGTATCTAATACGTAGAAAGGACGGTGAAAGAATGATTGAGTTTAAGAAGTTATATGAAGATAATCAAAACTTCATCTTCAAATTTCTCTTAAAAATGTTTGAAAACGCAGACTTGGCGGAAGAATTAACTCAAGAAGCGTTTTTTCGTGCATATATGAACATATCGATGCTCAGAGAAGAGAAAGCCGCAAAGGTCTGGCTTTGTCAGATTGCAAAAAACTGTTTTTTTGCTTGGTATAATCAGCAAAAAAATACAGTCTTTCTTGAAGATTCAAACGCAGAAAAAATCATTGTTTCGTCAAATGAGCCTGAAATGGAATACCTCAAAAAAGAATTATCTGAAGAAACAGAAAAAGCGTTAAATCAGCTTGAAGAACCATTCAAAGAAGTTTTCATTCTTCACGTTTTGGGAAACGTTTCTATGAAAAGCATAAGCGAAGCATACGGAAAAAGTGAAAGCTGGGCAAGAGTTATTTTCCATAGAGCAAGACAAAAGCTCCTTTCGATTCTTGAAAAATAAATTTGTTACTATTTGAAAAATAAATTTGTTACTATATATTATAAAAAAATAAAAAGAAAGGTTTTTAAAATGAATTGTGATATTGTAAAAGATTTACTCCCCCTATATATAGATGAATGTTGCAGTGAAGAATCAGCTAATGAAGTCAAAAAACACCTTGAAAAGTGCAAAGAATGTGATAAGCTGTATAAAAATATGACCTCACATAAAAACGAAAGTTTTATAAAAGAAAAAGAACAGCCAAAAAAAATAAAAAAAATAGATCTTTGGAAATCATCATTGCTCCAATCAATTTTACTTTTTACATCTTTTGGTTTAATAACCTTAGGAGTTTGCCTCGAAGCATCAACGCCAATCGGCTCATCAAATGGAATATGGGCGTTGAATCTTGTCGTCCCATCAACGGGATTTATGCTTTCTCTTGTAAATTGGTATTTTTTAAAGCAATATTCAACGGGGAAAAATTTCTGTTTTTCATCTTTTTTTATAACCCTTTTAATAACCATTATTGCTTACGTCTGGGCGTTTAACCATTATGAATATCCCGTTTTATACAGTCTCAGATTTTCCCTATACGGATTTTGTTTGACAATTTTTCTTTCAATCGTATCTGCTTTTTCTTCATATAGCTATGCAAAGCTATCGGGAAAGGAATATAAGTAGATGAAAAATAAAAACGTGTTTCTCGTTTTTAAAACGATTTTTATTTTAACTCTATTTGCAATTCTAGTGCTACTTATTCACAATAGTCAATCGTTCCATAATGAAAAAGATTATATTATCATAGGAGAAGGAAGCCACGCATTTATTAACGGTGAAAAATATATTCCGTGTGGAATAAGATTCAAAAAAACGGGAAAAACTTTAACCAAAATTGATGGCTTTACTGTAATGGAGATACAAGAAGACAAAGAACACAATTTCGTTTTTGTGAAGAGCTTTATGGACCATTGGACGTTTGTGAAAGAATCATATAATATTCCCAAAAATGGAGAATTAACCGTTGCGTATATTGATTATGAACAAATAACAAAAGGCAACAAATGGAAACTAATAAAAAGTATTCAAAAAAAAGATTTTAAAGGCTCTTTCAGAATAAAAACAAAAGATATAGCGGATATATTCAACGCCACATCACCAATATATTTTGGATATAACGATTGCCCTGTTGGAACAGACAGAATTGGTTATATGGGAATTATCAATGAACGCCTGATTTTTATTAAAGCAAACGAAATATATTCAGAAAACCTTGAATATACGTGCCATATTCTGAAAGAAGAATATAAGAGCTTATATAACTCATATCTCGTTCATTGAACTTTTAAAAACATAGATTAAACAATAACAAATAAATAATTTTATATTATCAAGATAATATTTTTATATTTATATAAATACTATAAAACAAAAATCCGAAGCATTTACGCAACCGTAACCGCTTCGGATTCCTTGCTGTTATCGCACCATTATTTCATTATTGATACTAAACGTATTTTTGTTTTATAAAACTTTGAATTATTATACCAACAATAGTTTCAAAAAAATGTCATCAAAGATTAAATATCTATATAAATATATCCTATATATGCATCTATGGCAGATTCGTAGAAATCAAATACAAATGACATTTCTTTATCAATACCAAGAATATTTGTTTGTTTTTTAACAATATTGTATTTCTTCTCGTCTTCATTGTAAACAAAATCATCTGTCAGCACAAAACTTTCTTTGGTGAGAGTTTCAAACATTTTCATAGCACGTTCAAACATATCAAGTCTTGTTGGTTCTTCTTCATAATATGTGCTGACAAAACCAACACCGCATTTAAGACTACTTGATAAATCCAGCATAATACCGTCTTTTGAAAGAGTTTCAATAGATATATCCAAATCATTGCATCCAATCCTTACAACGCCCTCCTGACCTATCAAGCCGTTAAAGTCAAAACAAACATATTCATGTCCGTTTTCCCCACGAACTATTTTATAAGTATATCCCGAAGAAATGCCAGGCATTGTTTTCGTATAACCTGTGTAATATTTTGAAAGCATATCACTTGCAATATTATCATAATTTTTAAGATCAAAATCTCCCATTTTATCGCTGAAAACATCAAAAATGTGTTTGTCAATATTTTCCTTTGGCGTATATTCACCATTTCCCGAATATCCTTCTACTGCACCCAAAATCC
This sequence comes from Eubacteriales bacterium, assembly GCA_045578045.1. Lineage (GTDB taxonomy): Bacteria > Bacillota > Clostridia > Oscillospirales > CAG-382 > SIG653. The sequence continues at coordinate 14,054 of JAZNJM010000038.1, forward strand.
CAGTATAGAACGATGCAATGAACTCAAGACCCTCCGAGGTGGTTTTCCTTGTAAAATAAACACCTCCATTTTTGGGCGAATCAGAAAAAACTATTTTGTCGTAAGGGTCTTCGTAGGGACTAAAGCATAAAATCTCTGCTATGTTATATTTATAACTAAAAACACTATGTAAAACATCATAAACCTTTTCCTGTATTTCAAACGTTACTTCGTCAATAGGGATATTTATTTTTACAGATATCTCAGAATACCCCACGGTTTTATTAGTTTTACCTTCATACTTAACAACTAAGTCTGAAAAAATCGTCTGCCCTTCATTATACTCTTTTGTAGCTACAATAGCCTTATGCCATTGGTATGCTGTTTGATTTCCAACATCATTATATGTCGTTATTAGTCCAGTTTCGCTTTCTTCTTCCCCGAATATCCAGCCTGAAAAAAGCTCATTTTTCTTTAATTCATTCTTTGTTTTTTCTATATCATAATCGTTGATTGAAAAGGGTGAAACAACAACCTTGGCATTATAATCTTTTCCATTGTAATTAATCCAAAACGGTGTTAGCACTTCACAGTCGTCAAATTCGGGATAAACAATATCTGGCCACGTTGTCCATTCATCCCCTTTTTCTAAAGAATCGTAGCTTTGGTATGACTCCTCAGAGAAAATATTTGATATTTCTTCTCCAGAACCTTGCGACTCTTTTGACAACACTTCTTCATTAGAACCTTGTGTAGAGCCATCATCATTTGACGTAGTTTCTTTTCCAAAGCAAGATGTAAGCAAAGAAACAACGAGCATAGTAAAAGCTAAAAGTTTTAATTTCTTGTTTTTCATTTTATAACCTCTTTCTTTAGATTTGCAAATTTATTTGCTTATTTATAATTAATTATACTTTTATAGGTCAAAGATGCCAATTTAAAGAACATTCTTCAAAAAGAATATTATGTTCATTTGCATAAATTACTGCATATGATACTATTTCTCCTTTAATTTTAAAGATATCACAAACTAATGCAAACGAGCTTGGAAGAATTCAACAAAGGCTGAAGGAATAACACTTTCTCCTAATCAATAACGACAATCAAATGAAAATTCTACATTTTTTCAATAGAGTTTTCTAAATTAACATACTTTAGTTTTATGCAACGTAAAAATTTTTTTAAATTCTTTAATGCCATTTCCTAAATTTGTTTTTTCCAAGTTTGGCACAAACCAAAAGCTTCTGAATCAATATGTTTTACAGAATTAGGTAATGTTACTTCTAAAATTGAATTTATTATTATAAAAAGATTTTAATGAAACATAACGTATTATTTTGCAATCAAGATAAGTTATAGTAATAATAGGATTAATATCTTTATATCTATTCAAGCGAACGTACACATTTCAATCTGTTTCTACGTGTTCCCCCCTAAAGCTAAATCATCCATAATGCCTCTTCTTCGAGAAGCAGTTTCATAATTATTACTTACAAAATCATTAGAAATAAATCTATTATTTATTACATTATAAGATAAAAATTCTATTTAGTTGATTTTATGACAGAAGGATAAAAGCAAAATAAAAACAGTTAATAACAGCTTTTTTTACAAATTATAAACACTTCATATTTGATATTCACTAAATATCTTTTTTATAATCATACCATATAATAATAAAAATGTCAAGCACTAAATATTAATTAGTTAGACAACAATCCGTGGGATTTTTTTTGAAACTCTTATAGTTAATCGCAATAACAGACAATAAATTCATTATTTCAATCGAATTTTTTCAAATCCACTTTTCTGCAATTTCCTTTGCATACTTTTCATTTAGAACAGGATAGAAAATAGGTTGCACAGGTAATCTTGGAGGATACTTGGCATAGTTTGTTGAAATAATCAAATCTAATTCTGCTTGACCAACAGGTCGAAATAAACGCATAAATATCACCTTAATTTTTGTATGGAAAAAGCAAAGCTTTTATTTCTATCGCCTTTTCTTTTGAGATAGATTTTCTTTGAGATAAGCCTTTTTCGTTGGCTATAAAAAACGTCAGTCCACGGCTGTCAAGCATTTCACATTCTTCCATAACGGGATCAAAGTCGGGTAAATTCAGCAAATCCATAGCCAAAAGTGAAGCGAGGGTTGACTTTTTCAAGGGTATATCTTTTCCCTCTTCTCCAAGGTGGGAATAAGAGAAAAAAGCGCTATTTTCATCTTTTCTGACTGTAAGAGAATAAATCTCCTCATAAACGTCTGAATTGTTTGAAAGAGTGAATTCTTTCCAATAAACCTTTCTCACCATTCCGTCACCGTCATAAATAAAAGGCTGTTTGCGTTTAAAAAAAGGAAATAAACACATTATAATAACCTCTGCTTTATTCTTTGTTTTTATTGATAAAATCTGAACTTTTCTTTGAATACGGATTTTTATTTTCTTTGGGCACATCGGGGGTGTTTGAGCAATCAGCCGCCCAGCCCATAATACCCATCCATAAAAGAATAATCAAAATCCATAAAGCAATTGCACAAAAAAACCAGATAATCGAAATATCCAGAATATAATGAAGTGCTAAAAGAATCCATGCAGGTATGCTCCATTCAAGATTCAAAAGAATATTAACAAGCAGACATACCCAAAAACCACCGTTCCTTTTTGTCCTTCTCATTATGCCCAAGGGTCTGCGGACTTTGGTTCACGGATTCCAACGAGAATCATCTGATCCCAAAGAAGCCATTTGCCGTCACCTTTTTTACGAAGAACGATTTCACGAGGGTTATCTGCACCGCTGCTTTTCACGAAAAGTTTTTTGTAGCCTTCGTTTGCATCGGAATATGGATTGGATTCAACGGTAATTGTGAAAGGAACGTCTGGGGTATAGTCGTTTTCGGGTGTTGCTCCTTTGAAATATGAAAAAGGAACGTAGGTTTTTCCGTCACGGAAGCGGTCATTGAGAAATGAAATCTCTACGTTTCCTAAAGGTCTGGGGCCTCTGAGCCAGTTAAGCATTTCTGTTCCAATACTCTTGTCTGCTGCGTAAGCACAAATTGCGCAAACTGTAAGAGCCGCCGTTTTGTATGGATCGTCAAGGGATGCTTCGGGAAGTGATTGCATTTCTGCAAGACTCTCAGGAAGAGATGCAAAAGTAAAGGTTTCTTTTTTGTTACCTATTGAACTTGTTGTGCTTTCTGCACTTTTTTTAATCTTATCAAAAATTGACATTGGAAAATACCTCCTGTTATTTTAAAATTAAAAGCATAAGGCCGTTTTATCGGTATTGTAAGAGTAACGACCTTATGCCTTTTATACTTATATTATACTAAATATACTTTTGGATTTCACTATACTAAAGTATAATTTTTATGCGTAAAGATCGATTTTATCCTTCAATTGTATAAGTGCCAAGGAAGTGACCTTTGATTCTAAGGTAGTCTGTGGAGTCAACAGCACCGTCTTTGTTAACGTTACCGGCAACAAGTGCTGCACCTTCGAGAGTATAAGTGCCAAGGAAATGACCTTTGACTCTCAGATAGTCCGTTGAGTCAATGGCACCGTCATTGTTAACGTCACCAAGGCGGTATTGCGGTTCTGCGTCTGCTTTAATATAAATTGTTTTATATTGTTCAAGACTTGTATTTTTGTCCCACGGAGTGCAAACGTTTTCTTCCGCTTCGGAATTTACACTGACAAGGATATTACCTTTAGTTATCGTACAATTAGAAATTGCCATATTGGCAGCAGTTGCAATAAAAGTACCATCGTTTACTGTGATATATGTTGTAAGCTCACCTGCATCACCGTAAAGACCTAAAACTCCGTAGTAATTTGAACTAATAACAACAAAATCACCTTTGTTTACAGTGATTGAATTTGGCTCTATAATAGCAGCACTGTAAACATTGCCGGCAGTTCCGACAACAAAATCACCTTTGCCTTCTTTTATAATATCGCCGTAAACACGAAGTGCTGTGTACGCATCAAACGCTTCACCTATAAGAGCTATGTTCGAGTTTTCCAGAATTTCCAATGTCAAATTACCGGGCATGATACCCGCGGAAGTTCCTACAGGGAAGCTACCGTCATAGATAGCGCCAAAGGTATTATATCCAAATGCTTCGATTTTGAGTTCGGGCGCAAAGAATTGCAACGTGTCGTTTCTTGCATCAAAGTTATTAAGATAAAGAACGCCGTTTTTAAAATACGCATATCTTGCATTTGGGTTTGTTGGTGCGGTTGTTGTTGGAACAGAAGAGCCACTTTCTAAAATATAACCGTCAAAAAGCTTAACGTCTCCGATTTCAATTTTGGGTTCGACAGTGAAGAACATTCTGAGATATGCTTTTGTTGATGAATAAACACTTGAAATAGTTGCTGTTTTTCCGTTTATTATACCGGAAAGGTTTGCTTTATTTGTTGGGAACGAATAACCTGTTTTTGGTTGAATTTGAACGTCAAGCTCATAAGTTTTGCCTGCTTCGAAGGTCATACCCGAAGGCATAAGATAATATTCGTCATCTTCTTCATCGTAATATGACCAGTCAATATCCTTAACGTCATACCCTGCCCCGTTTACAGTTATAATATCCATAGTTGTTTTTGGTAATGTTCCCGCTTCGGGAGGAGCAACACCAAGGTTAACTGAGGATACTGTGGCTGATACGTCAAAGTATTTTATAATATAATAAGAGTCAGGGCCGTAAAAATCCACGTTTTTATGACCGCTTATTGTTTCATAAGTTGCAGTTTCACCGTTTACTTTAACCTTTGTTGCATCACCAAATTTGTATTCGTCTTTTGGCTTAACGTTAATTCTGCAATAGTATTTACCTGCTGATAATTTGCCTGTTACCATTGGATATTGTCCGTTTTGGTTTTCAGGTCCGTACCAATCAATACTTGTTACTGTGCATATTGAATCATCAGAAACAACAGCAGTTCTGTCGGGATAAGCTCCGCTGGCAGGAGCGTCAATAGTGAAATTTACGTCAGTTGCAACGGTTCTGTCAATAAGGGTATACCAAACCTCTTGTGTGTAGAAAGTACCTGCATCACAAGTTATTCTACACTTTATTTTACAAAAGCTCAAATCCTCATCCCACGTATC
>JAZNJM010000039.1:0-38801 GCA_045578045.1 Eubacteriales bacterium
ACAGCACTTCGAGATATAAATACGTTAAAGAATTATATTTTGACAATGAAAAAGAAGCTAAAAGAGAAAGCAATGTTAATATTATAATGAAATTAACAGCACTTTGAGATATAAATACGTTAAAGAATCATATTTTGACAATGAAAAAGAAGCTAAAAGAGAAAGCAATGTTTATATTATTATGAAATAAACATCGCTTCAAGATATAAATACTTTAAAGTATCATATTTTAACAACAAAGTGAAGCAAAAGAGAAAGCAATGTTTATGTTATTATGAAATAAACATCGCTTCAAACTATAAAAATATTAAAGAATTATATTTCAACATCAAAAAAGAAGCAAAAGAGAACGCAACGCTTGTATTACTATGAACCAGACAGCACTTCGAGATATAAATACGTTAAAGAATTATATTTTGACAATGAAAAAGAAGCTAAAAGAGAAAGCAATGTTTATGTTATTATGAAATAAACATCACCTTGAACTATAAAAATATTAAAGAGTCATATTTTGACAACGAAAAATAAGCGAAAGAGAAATCAATGTTTTAAATATAATAATTTTAAAATGCAGATATCTAAAAGTTTTATCCCCCCACTGATTAAATCAGCGAGGGGATATGTTATTTAACTAACTGTGTGTATATTTAGCAAGGCTAATAGTCGTTAGCTCTTTTATTAAGCTATGTTATTTTCAAAGCGAAAAAACAAAGGATTTATTCAATGCTTTGGAATTATAAACATAAACTAAGCCTTTTATAGTATCTTAGTTAAATTTTCTCTTAGAAACGATAACTGCACCTGCGAGAGAAATCATTGCTACAAGAGCAACAACTGCAAATCCAACATCGCCAGGGTTTTCGCTATCATCAGGGTTAACTGTGCCGCCTTCTGCGCCGTAACCGATAACCTGAATTTCAGAGAGAGAGAATACGAATTCTGTGTTTGTGCAAGTAACTTTTACATATCTTGCTGCAACGTCTTTTTTGAAGTCAACAACAACATCGTACATTGGATCTTCTGTTACGTTGAACATCTGAACGTAATCTTCAGGTTTAATTTCTGTATAGGATTTTCCATTGCTGGAAACTTTAATAGAAATACCAGCAAATTGACGGTTGCCCGAAATACGACAGCCAGCAAATACTAATTTGTCGATATCTGTACGTTTTGCGCCAAGGTCAATTGTAATTTCGTTGACAGAACCAGCATTTAAGAAGCCAACTTGTCCCAAATAAGCGTCATCCAAGACAATACCGTCTGTGAGAAGAGTACCATCATCTACTCCGTTGGAATAATAAACTGGTTTTCCATCTTCAGTATTAACGCCAACAGTTGTATATTTTTTGCCTGCTGCGTAGTTGATTTCTGTAGGATCTTCGATGATTTCATCAGTTACAGGAATCATAACAAATTTCTGGTTATTGCTATCTGCATAATATGTCCACATTTGAACGTTTGCTTGGTCAAAGTTAGCATCAATAGCTCTTGTTTCAGAGCAAGCTGGGAAAATTGAAACGATATAAGCGGGAGTGCCAAGCTCTTCGGAAGCGTCAGCACGAACTGCAACAGAGTATCTCTGAGTGTTTAAGTCGTTGCTTTCCCAAGTTCTGATGTTTGTTCCATCAGCATCAACACCACAGTCAACATCAAGAGTTCTGCCTGTGCCTTTGTTTACAACTTTATATTTGCCATTTTCTTTGAGTTCGAATTTCCAAACTAATTCGCTAACAGGGTTTTCGTAATCATCTGGAGAAGCAAGTCTAACGTCATCTTCAACGTTTATCCAAACTTTTCCGTCCATTGAGCCAATTATAAAATATTTTCCGTCAAAGAGGTCTGCTTCAGGTTCAACAACTTCTGGAATATATTCTGCCCAGTTTGCATTTTCGCCGAAAATCATATCTTTTCCGCCGATTTCAAGACCAGGAGCTTTGTCTGCGGGATATCTGTTTGTGGTAGCATCATTTGCTTCTGTGAATATGATTTTTCCCCACTGTGCAAGTACGCCTTCGAGGTCCATTTTGTAGAATCCTGTTGCATCGTCTTTTGTCATAGCAACGCCAGGCCATTCGCCATTTTTGTCGCCGCCATCAGTGTAGATGTATGCATAAACGTTTTCCCAGTTGTAGGATTCGTTATCAAAATATACAGTTGCTTTTACAACTTCTTCTGCGGAAGATTCTTCTTCAGAGGAAGGTTCGTCAGGAATAGCAGGAATGTCTGCACTGTTAACTGCTTCGATTTCATAAACTGCACAGCAGTATGTCAAGTTTTTGATAGAAAGAACAAGAGAGGATGCTGTTATTGCATCAAATTTGATTGTAACAACAGGATTCATTTCTACTGCTCTATCAACAGTGATAGAAGTAATTGCAACAGCTGCACCATTTGCAGAGAGAGCATAAAATGCTGCTTTGTCTGTTACGTTCCAGCTTGGTCCTGGATTTCCGGCATAAACTACGATTGTATCAATTGTAGCTTCTTCGCCGAAAGACAATGTGTAATCTGTCCATTTGCCAGTTACTTGAGTGTTTACTGATTGTTTGGTAAGATAGTCATTTCCAGAACCATCGCCCTTGTAGCCATCAGTAAGAACAGATGCGTCAGCGCTGTCTCCACGAACTTCTGATCCTTCTGTAGCAGCTGGAGCAAACGTGATTGTTAAATTTGCGGCAGATGCAAAGTTGATAGCGCATGTTGAAGCAAGCATCATAACAACAAGAGCAAAAGCAACAAACTTTTTAAAAGTGCTTTTTTTCATGAGAGAATACCCTTTCTTAGTTTTTTTTAGGATTTTGCAAGGTCATTTTAACACATATACAGCAATTTGTCAATAGGATTTTTGTATATAACATACATTTTTTATTTACAATTTAATCTCATTAATAACACAAAAACCAAATCAAACACGGTTTACTTTTTATCTTTGCTGTCAAAATATGATTCTTTAACGTATTTATATCTCAAAGTGCTGTTAATTTCATTATAATATTAACATTGCTTTCTCTTTCGCTTATTTTTCGTTGTCAAAATATGATTCTTTAACGTATTTATATCTCGAAGTGCTGTTAATTTCATTATAATATTAACATTGCTTTCTCTTTTGCTTCTTTTTCATTGTCAAAATATGATTCTTTAACATATTTATATCTCAAAGTGCTGTTATTTTCATTATAATATTAACATTGCTTTCTCTTTTGCTTCTTTTCTCTTTCACGGAAAGAGAAAAGAAGGGCAGTGCGACCTGTCCTTCTTTAAATACTTTGTTAAATATTAAATTATTGAGCAGCAGCGTCAATGATAGCAACGAAATCGGGAGCTTTAAGAGAAGCACCGCCAATAAGACCGCCATCAACGTTTTTCTTTGAGAGAAGCTCAGTAGCATTTTTAGCGTTCATAGAACCGCCATATTGAATTGTTGTAGCTTCAGCAATATCTGCGCTGTAAAGTTTAGCAAGAACTCCTCTGATGATAGCACAAACTTCTTCTGCTTGGTCAGCAGTTGCAGTTTTGCCCGTTCCGATAGCCCAAACGGGTTCGTATGCAATGATGATATTTTTCATATCTTCTGCGGAAACGCCGAGGAGGTCAACTTTTGTTTGCATAGCAACGATTTCTTCTGTTATGCCTTGTTCTCTTTGTTCGAGAACTTCGCCATCGCAAAGGATAACCTTGAGACCGTTTGCGAGAGCAGCCTTAACTCTTGCGTTTACTGTGTTGTCAGTTTCACCGAAATACTGTCTTCTTTCGCTGTGTCCGATAATAACGTATTCAACGCCAGCTTCTTTGAGCATTGCACCAGAAATTTCGCCTGTAAAAGCACCTTTTTCAGCCCAGTGAATGTTCTGAGCAGCGATTTTGATGTTGCTTCCATCAGCGGCGGCTATTGCAGCTGCGATAGAGGTGAAGGGAACACCAGCAATAATTTCACAGTATGAAGTATCTTTTCCTGCGAGTTCTGCTTTAATTGCGTTAATGAGAGCCGTTGCTTCTGCGGCAGTGTTGTTCATTTTCCAGTTACCAGCGATAACTGCTTTACGTTTTGATTTATCCATTTTCTATTCCTTTCGATTACACGTTAATTATTTATCGTTGAGACAAGCGATTCCTGGGAGTTCGAGACCTTCGAGGAATTCGAGGGATGCACCGCCGCCTGTAGAAACGTGAGTTATTTTGTCTTTGTATCCAAACTTTTCAACAGCAGCAGCACTGTCGCCACCACCGATTATAGAGATAGCATTAGAGTTAGCAACTGCTTCAGCAATAGCCTTTGTTCCTTTTGCAAAGTTATCGAATTCGAAAACTCCCATAGGACCGTTCCAGATTACTGTACCTGCATCTGCAATAGCAGCAGCAAACATTTCTCTTGTTTCTGTTCCGATATCAAGTCCTTGATAATCGTCAGGAATTGCGTTTGTTGGATAGATTGCGGAAGGTGAATCGTTTGAAAATTCTTTTGCACAAACTGTATCAACAGGGAGAAGAAGTTTAACGTTCTTTGCTTTTGCTTTTGCAACGAGTTCGTTTGCAAGGTCGAGCTTGTCAGCTTCGCAGAGAGACGTTCCAATAGAACCGCCCTGAGCTTTAACAAACGTATATGCCATACCGCCGCCTATAATGAGTGTGTCAACTTTTTCAAGCAAGTTGTTGATAACACCGATTTTATCAGAAACTTTTGCACCGCCAAGGATAGCAACAAAAGGACGTTTTGGAGCTTCAAGAGCACCGCCCATAATTTTGATTTCTTTCTGAATAAGGTAGCCGCAAACTGCTGGGAGATAATCTGCAACGCCAGCTGTTGAAGCGTGAGCTCTGTGAGCTGTTCCAAAAGCATCGTTTACATAAATTTCAGCAAGAGAAGCCAATTTTTTAGCAAATTCTGCATCGTTCTTTTCTTCTTCTTTGTGGAAACGAACGTTTTCAAGAAGCATAACATCGCCGTCTTTGAGAGCAGCAGCCTTAGCAACAGCATCTTCGCCAACAACGTCTTTTGCAAGAGCTACTTCTTTGCCAAGAAGCTCAGAAAGTCTTTTTGCAACGGGAGCAAGAGTATATTTCATATTAAATTCGCCCTTAGGTCTGCCAAGGTGTGAACAAAGGATAACCTTTGCACCGTTATCTACCAAATATTTGATAGTAGGCATAGCACCAACGATTCTGTTTTCGTCAGTTATTCTTTCTCCGTCAAGGGGAACGTTGAAGTCGCATCTTACGAGGACTTTTTTTCCTGCAACATTGATATCTTCAATGCTTTTTTTGTTCATGTTCATAGGTAAAACCCTCCTGAATAGTTTTATAATTTGTTTTTTATTTTCTATCTTTAGCACCCGAAGGCTAAAAAATCTTTTTAAAATCGGAAATTAACCGAAATATTCCTTTGCAAAAAGCTCAAACTGACGCTTTGTGCTGTGGTAAAACTGAAAGGGGGCAATCCCCGCCTCAAGAGAAGAAGCAATATTTTCCGTTGTTACCGTTGCAACGTCTTTAATAGCATAGGCATACGTTAACCCAATATCAAGAAAACCGTATTTTTTTGTTTCTTCCATCATAAGAGCTGTTTCGTTTCCGTTCCAATAGTAATATAGCTCATTTAATTTTATGCTTTCGTTAATCGTTTCTTCTGTTGCGGCAAAAAGTGCGTTAAGAATCCTTCCAACAAAATCAGAATCCGTTACGTTTGAAGGAACAGAAACCGCAAGAGCTTCTCCATCTATATACGAATAATGTTCAGCTTCACCGTTATATTTCGGCATAGGAACAGCTTTCCATTCCATATCACTTTCGCATATCTCATAAACAGCGTTTCTTCTGCAAAGAAGCATTGAGCTTTTTCCGCCTATAAATGCTTTTAGTGCGTCCGTTCCGCTTTCCTTACCGTATGATTTACTTTTAATTATTTTTTTTATAGAAGAAAGAACAGCTTTTCCATTTTCAAGTTTCGGAACGGAAAGAGCAGTGGAAGAACATTCTCCAAAAAATCTGTTTCCCGTTGTTGCCCATAAAACGTTAACAAAATCTGCTTCCGTTGCAGTTGTTACAAATCCGCTTTCATAAAGCTCTGAAGACTTTTCAGAAAACTCAAGGAATTTTTCCCAAGTCCATTCCCCTTTTTTGTATAGCTCAAATGGATCTATACCCGCCTTTGACGAAGCAACACTATTATAGAAAACACACCAAGAGGAATATTCCGTTTGAGTTAAAGCACCGAAAAGCATATATAATTTTCCGTTTATTTCAGCAGAAGTTATGAGAGACTCGTCCATATATTCAGCAGAACGACTCAAAAACGGAAGAGTATTAAGATTTAAAAGACATTTTTCTTCCATAAGTTTTGAAAGAATATTTGAAGGAGCAACGATTAAATCGGCGTAATGCTCTCCTTTTGATATTGCGGCAACCGCGTTTTCAACAAGATTTTCCGCTTTTTCAAACTTAATCTCTATATTAACGTTGAATTTTATTCCAACCATACCGTTTCTGTCAATGACAGACTTTTCAACAAGAGATTCTGATTTTTCAGGATAAAAATACTCTTTGTTAGTTGTTACTATGGTGAAAGTTTTGCCCTTGTAATCAAAACCCTCAATTTCAGAAAGAGGATTTTTTGTTTCAGAGCTACTTCGTTCTTCCTCCTCAGCAGAATTAAGCGAAGGACGGGAAAGAACGGGATCTCCAGAATATTCGTCTTCAAAGCCACAAGAGCAAAGGCATAAAAACGAAATTGAAATAATTAATAAAAATGATAATATACTCTTTTTTGTCATACCTGTTATAAAAAATGAGAAAGAATAACCGTTTCTGTTATACGCGAGTTATCAAAGAAACGCTGCAAACCTCAAAAGATGCTGTTTCTTTTTCCCAATCTATATCTGAAATTCTAAAGACGCCTCTTTGCCCCGGAACAAATTCACCTTTTGTCCTCAAAATACCCCTACAGCTATTATCAAGACATACTTCTACAATTCCTTCGCTTACGCTCCAGACGGTTCCTTCAAAATTTTTATTTTTGTTGTTTGAAAGATAATCCAAGGCATAAAGATCAGAAATTCGATTTTCCAATGTTTTTGCTTTAGGTTCGTTTTCGCAAACCGATTGAACAGCTCTTGATGCACAACGATTAAGATATTCCATATCAAGAGGCTCCATCTCTCTGTTTCGTGTAGATACCGCTTTCATTAGACGTTGAACACAAAGGTCTCCGTATCTACTTGCAGGATAAGCAAACCTTACGTAATGCTCAGAAGCAATTCCGCAATGATATCCCCCCTCAAGCGAACAAGATGAAGAAGGAAGAAGCTCTTTTATTTTTGCCAAAATAAGCTCTTCGTTTTTACCGCCGTGAGCAATATTAGAAGCATATCCAACGAGATTCTCGTCTTTTACACCTTCTGTATTAATACAAATGGTTTTCAAAAACTCTCTGAGAGAATTGTTTCCCTCTTTCGACATTGGAGGGCGAAATCTGTTTGGACAAGGAATAAGCTCTTTTTTCAAAGATTTTGCAATCTCCATTCCCGCCGCAGAAATAACCTCGCGAACAAGTCTTTTTGGGTCGGACAGCTTTTCAAAGTTAACAGAAACAACGTTTCCTCTTATTCCTTTTTTTGAAAAAGTTCTAAAAGCTGTATCAACTTCTTCTGCGCCTCTGTTTTCTCGCACACTTTTCAAAATTGCACCCGCAAGAAACATTTCTTCAAGTTGATTTAATACAGCTTGATATTTATATCTGAGAAAACCAACGCTTGACACGTCTATATTGAAAAATAGCGCTTCAACCTCTTCGGGTTCACAGTTTGCCGTTACTTTAATAACCGACTCAAAAAAATCAACAGACTTTATTTTTCCGCTTTCCGTTATTTTCAAAAAAACGCTAACGGTGAAACATTCCTCTCCTTCTTCAAGAGAGCAAAAACCCGATGCTATAGATTCGGGAATCATTGGATATTTTTTTTCTGGCAGCACAACGCTTTTCCCTTTTAAAAATGCAACCTCGTCTAACGGAGAACAAAGAGGAAAGAGCTTTGAAACGTCTGCTGAATGTATTCCAAGTATATAATCGCTATCTTGACGTTCAACAGAAAAAGCAACTTCAAGGCTTCCAAGAGTGAAGGTTGTTTTTCCTCTGAGATCTGCTCTTTTGCCAATAAAGCTCCATTTAAATTCGGATTCTATATCAGCGGCTTCTTTGATAACTTCGGGAGAAAACTCGAAAGGAACGCCGGAAGAAGAAATAACATCTCTTGTTTTTTTCAGAAAAGCAGATTGTGCATTTGCGTTCATAACAATTACCTCACACCGAATTATATTTTTCACTTTATTATTTTATATATAGAAAAGACTTTAACTTTTAACGCTGAAATCATTTAATCAGCATCAAAAAAAGAAAAAGCTCCTCACACACGCATATTTGCCTGTAAGGAAGCTTTTGTTCAAATGTGGAATAATGCGTCCTTACACTTCTGCCCAAGGGCAGATGAGGGACATAATCCTTTATTATTTTTAAGCGTTTTTTATTTATTATACGCTTAACGTTCTGAAATTATTCAGCAGCAGATGCAGATTCTGTTTCAGCTTCAGATGCAGTCTCAGCAACAGATTCAGTGGGAGCTTCAGATGCAGCTTCGCTCTTTTCAGCAACGGATGCGTCTCCAGATTCGACAGAAGCATTCTGAGAAGCAGAAGAAGTTACTGAAGAAGTTGTGGAAGAATTAGATGATGAAGCTGAAGATGAAGAATTGCTCTTTGCAGGAGCAGAGTAGTAGTAAGTAGCAAGAACAACGATAACGAAAATAATAGAAACTATATTCGTGAGCTTGCTGAACATTTTATCAAGAGTTTTTCCCTTGTTTTTACCAAAAAACGTTTCTGCACCACCTGCAATGCTTCCTGAAAGTCTTTTGCTGCTTCCGCTTTGCATAAGAACTGCAACAATCAAAAATACAGCCATAACAAGAAGTGCGATTCCTAAAGCTATCTGAACACCGTTCATAATAATATACCTCTTTTCAAATTTAATTCAGTTTTTTTAATTTAGCATGTTTTTATAATTTAATCTGAATTTTTTAATTCATTTTAATTCAGATTCTTATAATTCTTGTAGTTTCTATTTGGATTATCTATTAAAATTTTCGATTTCAGAGTATATTCAGACTATTTCAAAGCATTAACAAAACTTTTAATTCTTTTGAGACAAACGAAAAGATTTAATCCTCAGCCTCACGAACTCGCTTCGCTTTTAATCCACTCTATTACATCATCATCGCATTTTCACAGATAACGAATCAAATATACCACATTTGTCATTTACTTTCAATAGCAAAAATCAAAATTTGTTTTTTTTTTACATTTTGTTAATCTTTGAATAGAAAATCACATAGAAATAAATCTCAATTTATTATCAATCGGCGGGTGGATAGTAGTCCTTACCCATTTCATTTCTATATTTATTAACTATTCTTGATATAAAGCATATTAAAGACCAGACAACAAAAACTATGGCAAGAATAATTATAACTTTAACTATTTTCAACATAGTTTCCCCTTGAATAAAATCTCCAGCCTGTTCCATAACCGCAAGCATTTCACTTCTTTCGGCATTCTCCTTTGTAACAAGGGGAACGGTGGCAATGAGAACTCCGTTTTTATACAAGTTTACTTCACCAACAACAGTTCCCTCCTTAACGGGAGCTTCAAGAGACGTTTGATAAAAGGTTGGTTCGGGAACGTAATTAACTTTTTCTGCGGTTATATCTGTCAAGGCACGAACGGTCTCAGTTGGAACTGTCATAACCGAATCTTTTTTTGCAGATAGCTTAACGGGAATAGAAAAACTGTATTCCGCATCATCGGGGGAAATTATATTTCTTATCTCAAAGCTTTCTTTTAGCCAAGGAACAATTTTATGAACGTCTTTATATGCGTTTTCTTCCTCAAACCATCTTGTTCCCGCCTGAGAGTTTCTTCTTTCTCCCGAAGCATCCATAATGCATATAACGTATGACAAATCGTTTGAAGCATAATACGCAGCGAGAGAATATCCGCTTTCTTCGCTCCACTGACCGGCACTGATTCCTTTGACGGAGGTCAATTTATAATCCTTGATAAGAAAATCAGAGGTTAAATAATTCTTGCTATGAAGAGTTCCCATTCCTGAGGTTACAGTTCGCCCAGCGGAAGATATATCGAGCAAAGTACTAATTTTTGAAAACTCAGCCGCAATTAATGCACTGTCGTATGCAGTTGTGTATGAACCATCGTTCAGACCGACACAGCCCATATAAAAAGTGTTTATTGCACCAAGCTCTTTAGCTTTATCATTCATTTTCTTTATGAACGAATTTATATCACCGCCGCCAACATAATATGCAAGAGTTATCCCCGCATCGTTTGAAGAAGAAACGAGAAGAGCAGACAAAAGGTCCTTAACTGTATATTCTTTCCCAACTGTCAAACCGAGACGCGGAGCAGATATAAGCCCCATTTTCCCGATATATTCTTCTTTTGAGGCTTCTTCTGGAACTTTCACCAACGTAGATAAATCTGAAACGTTTTCATATACAACGATAGCTGTCATCATTTTCGCCATAGATGAAACGGGTGTTCTTTCGGTTGCGTCTATGTTCATTGGACATTCGAGGGTTTCAAGATTCATTATACATATTTTATTTCCCGATGATATTTCAGGTCTTGAAGCAGGGGCTGCTGTTACCTTTAAAACGCTCAGAAGTTCAAAAATCATAAGAAAAGCAACTAAAAAGGTAGCAAAACTCAAAATTTTACCTTTTGATTTTCTTGCCTTTTGATTCGCTGTTTCCGTTTTATATATTTTTATTTTCTTCATTCTTTTCCTTTTCTCTCCTTTTTTTAGCAATACTATATCTTATATAAGCCTTTATAGGCTTCCCCTTATTTCAAAAAATCTTTCTGCGGTTTTAACGTCAAGGTGAACCTGAGAAACAAGCTCATCAAAACTTTCAAATTTTCTTTCATCACGAATCAACGAGATAAGGCTCACCTTTATGGCTCTATCGTATAGATTAAAGCTCTGCCCTAAAACGTGGGTTTCACAAAGAATAGCCTTTTTATCTTCATCAACCGTTGGACGAATTCCGATGTTGGAAACGCTTGGATAAATCCGCCCATCTATTTGACAAAGGGTTGCATAAACTCCAAATCTCGGAACAACTCGCCATTCGGGGAAAATCAAATTTGCCGTTGGAACACCTATAGTTCTTCCGTATGCGTTTCCGTGAACCACGGGAAGAACAAAGGAATAAGGTCTTCCCAAAAGTCGAGCCGCTTTTTCAACTTTTCCCGCTGAGATACATTCTCTCACAGCAGAAGAGCTTACAACTTCTCCGTCCATATAAACGGGAGGCATAACGTAGCTTCCAACGCCAAAATCCCAAAGCTCTTTTTTTAGCTTCGCCGCATCTCCGCTTTTATCTTTACCATACGTAAAATTAAAACCGCAAACAACACATTTCGCACTAAAAGCCCCAACAAGCCATTCTTTTACAAAGTCTTCGCCGATTATATTTCTAAATTTTTCAAAATCTGCAAGATAAGCCTCTGAAACACCCTCCTCTTCAAAGAAAGAAAGTCTTTCTGAAAGGGTTGATATATATCTGTGTTCCCCCATAAAACTTGCAGGGTGTTTTTTAAAGGTCCAAGCAAGGACGGGTAGATTATACTCAGCTCCAAGTTGTCTTGCTTTTTGCATAAGCTGTCTGTGTCCCGTATGTACCCCGTCAAAATTTCCTATTATTATGATGTGTCCGCTATCAAGCGGAAGATTTGAATCTTCTATTATTCTCATATTGCTGTTTATTCCAAAAATATCTTATATCTGTCTGATTGCCAAGAGGAAAGTATAAATCTTCTATGGTGTCTGGTATCAGTAAAAAGAGATAAATCACTCATATATAGACAACGTTTACAATTCTGAAAGCTATCTATTTTCTGATTTTTAAAGCATAACGTAGCTTATGCTTTCTCGGGCTTTGTAAAAAAGTCCGATGCAAGAGCCGTTAGCAATAAAAGGGAAAAATCGTTCCTTTGCAGTTTTATTATGAACGGTCTTTTTCGGTTTTCACCTTTGTTTTTTCGTTAGCTTTGGAAACAGCAGATTTTTCTTTTTCTGCTTTACGTTCCGCTATTTTCTTTTGCCATTCTTCCATTGTATGTGTTTTTTTATCTTCTTTTTGAGCTTCAGAACGTTTTGGAACGTTAGCTGTTCTGTCTAACATTTCGTTTATATTTAACTTTTCGTTCTCATTTGATATATCCCAATCTCGCATACACACATTAACCCAAGGATTTTTCTCAACGAAAGAATTTATAATATCTGCTACTATTGTTAAAGACATTCCTTTGTCTGAAATGTAGCCTGAACCTTGTTTCCACGAAAATCCATTATCTTTCATATGCTTTTTTATATCATCATAAGCATTACGCCAATTTGTTTTCGGGTAGTATTCCTGCAACGCTTTTGTATCGAAGTCAAAAGATATACGTTTCCTTTTAGCCATAGCTTACCTCACGGGAATAGAATAATCTTCTATGACGTTTGAACATTCCTCTACATCGTCTTCGTCAATCCAATTCCAAACAACAACATTATCCCAAAAAAGTTTAATTTTCTTCAACTGTAACATAGCTATTTGCAAACAGCAAAATAAATCTTTACTTCCCGAAAACTCAAAGCAATACGGTGAATTTGTTTGAGTTCCAACCACTTTTCCAACCCGATTATCAAAGGCTTTGTTTATAATCTCAGTCAGTTCTTTCAACATTCCGTCTGAAATATCTTTTTTAAGCTCAATTATCACTTTATACATCGTCTTTACTCCTTGTTTTCTTTGTTTTAGTTATTTTTTTTATTATAAAAATCGAATGCTTCTTGGGCAGTCAAGTCAGACGTTGCTCAATTCAGACCTCACAAGAGAGCTTCTTTCTGTTCGTCTGATAGTTTATGTTCAGGCTCGTCCTTTTTCAAGCAATTTCAGAGCATAAAGCACATAGCCTTTCATGTGTCTTTTTATATCTTCATAAGCATTACGCCAATTTGCTTTTGGATAATATGTTTGCAACGCCTTTATATCGAGGTCAAAAGTTACTTGCTTTCTGCTTTCTTCCGTATCTTCGATTTTCTTTGAATTTTCCATAATGTTCCCTCAAAAAACGATTGGAATAGAAAGTTCTTTTATAACGTCGCAAGATTCTCTTGGGTTATTTACATCAATCCATTTCCAAACCGCGACGTTATCCCAAAACAATTTAATTCTTTTTAAATCAACCAACGCAAGTTGCATACACCCAAATCTTTTTTTCTCTCCCGAAAACTCAAAGCAATACGGTGAGCTTGTTTCAGTTCCAACCACCTTACCGCCCCGATTATCAAACGCCTTGTTTATAATCTCGGTCAGTTCCTTTAACGTTTCGTCTGAAATATCTTTTTTAAGCTCAATTATCACTTTATACATCGTCTTTACTCCTTGTTTTCTTTGTTTTAGTTATTTTTTTATTATAAAAATCAAATGCTTCTTGGGCAGTCAAGTCAGACGTTGCTCAATTCAGACCTCACAAGAGAGCTTCTTTCTGTTCGTCTGATAGTTTATGTTCAGGCTCGTCCTTTTTCAAGCATTTTCAAAGCATAAAGCACATAGCCTTTCATGTGTCTTTTTATATCTTCATAAGCATTACGCCAATTTGCTTTAGGATAATATGTTTGCAACGCCTTTGTATCGAGGTCAAAAGTTATTTGTTTTTTACTTCTTGCCATAGCTTACCTCACGGGGATAGAAAACTCTTTGATTATATCGCAATTTTCATTTTCGTCTTCGTCTTCCCATTCCCAAACTGAAACGTTATCCCAAAACAATTTTTGTTCACTTAAAATCACCGTGCCTAAATCTAAACACCCATATTTATCTTCACCGCCCGAAAACTCAAAGCAATACGGTGAATCAGTTTCAGCTCCAACAACCTTACCGCCCCGATTATCAAAGGCTTTGTTTATAATCTCGTTCAACTCTTTCAACGTTCCGTCCGAGATATCTTTTTTTAGCTTAATTATCACTTTATACATTGTCTTTGCTCCTTGTTTTCGTTATTATTTTAATTCTTGTTATACAAATCAAATGCTTCTTGGGCAGTCAAGTCAGACGTTGCTCAATTCAGACCTCGCAAGAGAGCTTCTTTCTGTTCGTCTGATAGTTTATGTTCAGGCTCGTCCTTTTCAAGCAATTTCAGAGCATAAAGCACACAGCCTTTCATGTGTCTTTTTATATCTTCATAAGCATTACGCCAATTTGCTTTAGGATAATATGTTTGCAACGCTTTAGTGTCGAGGTCAAAAGCTATCTACTTTCTTTTTTCGATAAGGTCTTGTTTCTTTTCGCTCATAGCTTCACCTCATAGGAGTAGAATATAGTTCTATTAAGTCGCAACATTCAAATTCATCAGCTTCTTCCCATTTCCAAACCGCAACGTTGTTCCAAAACAACTTTTGTTCACTCAAAATCACAACAGATAAATCCAAACAACCCCATTTATCTTCACTGCCCGAAAACTCAAAGCAATACGGTGAATTTGTTTCAGTTCCAACCACCTTACCCCCGCAATTATCAAAGGCTTTGTTTATAATCTCGGTCAGTTCTTTCAACATTCCGTCTGAAATATCTTTTTTAAGCTCAATTATCACTTTATACATCGTCTTTACTCCTTGTTTTCGTTATTATTTTAATTCTTGTTATACAAATCAAATGCTTCTTGGGCAGTCAAGTCAGACGTTGCTCAATTCAGACCTCGCAAGAGAGCTTCTTTCTGTTCGTCTGATAGTTTATGTTCAGGCTCGTCATTTTCAAGCAATTTCAGAGCATAAAGCACACAGCCTTTCATGTGTCTTTTTATATCTTCATAAGCATTACGCCAATTTTCTTTGGGATAATATGTTTGCAACGCCTTTGTATCGAGGTCAAAAGTTATTTTTTTTACTCCTTGCCATAGCTTCACCTTACAAATTCCGCAAATTCTTCTTTCACGTTGCAACATTCGTCAACATCGTCTTCGTCAATCCATTTCCAAACATCAACGTTGTTCCAAAAAATCGATACATCTTTTAAAATCAACAATCCCAACTGCAAACACCCGAACATATCTTCACCGCCCGAAAACTCAAAGCAATACGGTGAATCAGTTTCAGCTCCAACAACCTTACCGCCCCGATTATCAAAGGCTTTGTTTATAATCTCGTTCAACTCTTTCAACATTCCGTCTGAAATATCTTTTTTGAGTTCAATTATCACTTTATACATTGTCTGTTCCTCCTTTCGTTTGATGTTCATTTTTATATTCTCTAACATATCTGAAAAATGTATCTCTGTTTAAGTTCAGCTCTCGCATCAAAGCAAGAGTTCCTATTTCTTTTTTTATAACCTTTTTGTATTGCTCTGCAAACGCTTCTTTGCTCATTTTTCGAGGTCGCCCGTAATCAGACCTCACAATAATGCTTCTTTCTGCACGTCTTATGGCTGATATTAAAAAGCATTGATAGTCTTGCAAATATTCATTTATCTTTTTTTATTTTTGAAAAATTAAAACACTAACCCATATTGACAATAGTATATACGCATTTTTCGTCTTTGTCAAGAGCGTGAACAATTTTAAAGAATAATATTTTTATATATATGCATAATAATCTTGACAGCTCCATAAATAAAAACAGATACATTACGTTTCAAGGAGATGATTATTTGCAAACTCAACACGGAGGCGTTATTCTTGCCGGAGGAAAAGGGCAGAGACTTTTACCTCTCACCTCAAAAATACCAAAGCCATTACTTGCAGTGAACGGAAAAACGCCCTTTGAAAGATGTTTAACCCTTTTAAAAAACGCTGAAATACGAAACATTGCCGTTACAACGGGATATTTGGGAGATAAAATTGAAAAATTCATTTTTGACGGAATAGAAGAACTGAATATAACGTACTACAGAGAGCTTTCGCCAAAAGGAACAGCTGGCTCAGTTATTGAGATACTTCCCAAATTGGATGATGATTTTTTCGTTCTTTCGGGCGATATCGTTTTTGATATCGACCTTAAAAAAATGATGAGCTTTCACAAAGAAAACAACGCCGCAGTTACTCTTGCTTCTGTTAAATCTTACTTTCCAACGGAATATGGAACGGTTATAAGCGAAAATTCTTCCGTTACTTCTTTTCGCGAAAAGCCTTCTTGGAAACAAGTTATTTCAACAAAAATCAATGCGGGAATATATATTGTAAACAGAAAAAAACTAAATAAATACAAAGAAGACGTTGAAGATTTTGCATCTGACCTTTTTCCGAAACTTCTTTCTTCGGGTGAAAAAATATGTACCTTTGATTCAACGGGATATTGGTGTGATATAGGCACGCCTGAAAGCTATCTATCTTGTAATATGCATTTTTCCAAAAACGAAAACGTTATGGGGGATTATATTTCCGTTTCTCAAAACGCTTTCGTTGAAAGCTCAGTTATTATGAACGGAGTTAAGATTGGAAGCGGAACAAAAATTATATCTTCCGTTATTGGTGAAGGTTCGTCAATTGGGAAAAACTGTGTTATTGAAAACGCAGTTATAGGACCAGATTCCCTCTTATGCGACTCTGTTACAGTTGAAGAAAACGGAGTTGTTTTGGAAGATTCTATTATTGGTAAAGGAAAAACTGTAAAAGGAAAAAAGAAACTGAAAGAGCTTTTTTCAGATAGCGGAATTGTTTTTGTTGGCGAGGAGGAAACGGAAAAACTTGATTTTTTCGCAAAAGCCATAACTCACGTTTCAAAATCTGATAATTCAAACATTTATTTTTATGACGATGGAACGGAAAAAGCAAAACGTCTTTCAGAAAAACTTTTCCAACTCGCCTCAGTATTTGGAGCAAAAGCATTTTCAGAGACCTTTTGTTGTGCGCCAATATCGTCATATGCCGCAGCAGAAGACAACTGCTTTTCTGTTTTTGCCCATAATGAGCCTTTTGGAGTCAGCTTCACGGTTTTTGACAAAAACGGTCTCCCTCTCTCACGAGAAGACCAGATAAAAGGGGAAAAACATCCTCCGTTGATGGTTGAAAATATAAAAGAATACGCAAAAGCGGTTGACTTTAAAGAAAAATATAAAAACAAACTTTTTTCATTCGTTTCCCGATATATAAACGAATATCCACAAAATACAAAAGCAACGGAAAACGGATTTCATATTTTATCTCAAAACGTTCCTTGCACAATATTATCAGAAATACTCAATAAGGCGGATTTAAAAATCAGCTTTGAAACAGAACAAAAAACAGACGCTTTTTATATAAGCGATAGCGGAGAGGATATATATTGTATAACGAAAACAGGTCAAAAACTTGATAAAATGCATTTGCTTCAAATTTGTTTTAATATAATTCCCGAGGAAAAGGTTTTAATTCCGGAATTTTGCCCTAAGGCTTTGAAAGATGCTATAACCTCTTCGGGAGGTTCTTTTGAACTATATGGAGATTCAAAAAACGGAAGGCAAAAAGACACGGGGCTTTATCGCTTTTCAGACGGAATTTCCATTGCCATAGCCTCTGTTTGCTGTTGTATAAAAAAGAATGTTTCTCTTTCAGAAATTTCAAACGAGCTTGAATCTTTTGCCTTCGCAGAAAAAAGCCTTTCATATTTCGGAAACAAAGGAGAAGCCTTTGAAAAACTCGTTTCCACCCTATGCAAAAACTCTAAAACAGGAATATTTTTCTCAAGGGAAAAGGGTAACGTTTCAATTTTTCCTCAATATGAAAATGAATTTAAAATCTTTGCAGAAGCTGTTTCTTCTGAAGCCGCAGAAGAGCTTATTTTAGATGTGGAAAATGAATTCCAAAAAATAACAAAAAGAGATAAAACATAATTTTTTAAACATAAAAAAGGAAAACAATGTCTTATTCATTATTATATATGTCTTCTTTTATTATGTATGGTTTCACTTATTATGTATAGTTTCTTTTTCAACAAGTTCCTTTTATTTACTATTAAAATGGTTTTCAGAAAGCTATACCAACAAAAAAACGTTTTAGATAACAGATTTTTTTGATTTTTTTATCTTTTTTTGATTTTTCTATTGACAAAATTATTTTTTTGCTTTATACTAAGCGTATATTTCAAAAGGCGAAAAATGATTGTTAGAAATTATTGAAAAAATAGAATTTTGAAAGAAAGATAAACTTTGGTAAAGAAAGAAAAACTTGAAAAGTTTTTGAAAGGAGTTTTGAGAATGAAAAAAATAGTTATGTTTTTACTCTCCGCTTTTATCCTTGCTTCAATGATCGTTCCCGCTTCTGCCGCTTCAGAAGAACAGCTCATTGAAAAATTTAAAGAGATTTCCATAAGCAAACGTCTTTTAACCGAGGTTGAAAACCTTGCGGCTGCTTATGACGTAACAGAAGAGCAAGGAGAGCGCCTTATGGTTCTTCTTGAAAGAGCAAAAGAAGTTCTTCCAGAAGATAAAGGCCCAGGATATACAAATCCCGAAGGATATGAAGATTATTTCGGCACTGAAACACACCCATACACAGAAGAACAATTAGAAGCTGTTTTGGATATGATCTCAGAAGCGTGTGATATTTTAGGCTTCACTTACGACTTTATCCCTTCTGAAAACCCTATGCACGCAAGCGATGTAGTTCTTGTCATCAGAGATGAAGAAGGAAGACTTGCGTTCCAATATGACGGCGACCTTATCAAGCCTCTTGGCGAAGTTGAAAATGAAAAATCTTCCACTCCGCTTTTTGTTGGTGGAATTTCTGTTTTTGCTCTTGCAGGACTTTCAGTTGTTGCTGTTAAATCCACGAAAAAAGAACAGGAATAATTTGTTTCTGAATATAAAATCAGAATTCATTAATACAGCTCTATATTAAAGCTCGGTTCAAAACATAGTTTGTATCACAAGTTTGAACGTAAAAGCACAAAGAGCGGAAATTTAATAGATTTAAAAGTTTTAAAAATTGACATTTTATGAGTGCGTTCCTTGTGGTAATTCCGTAAGGAACGCTTTTTAATCTAAAAGCTAACATCGAAGCATTTTTAACAAATTAAATTATAAAAAGTATTTTCAACTAATCAAAAACGCTTTCAACTAATCAAAAATGCTTTCAGCTAATCAAAAATGCTTTCAGATAATTAAAAACGTTTTCAGCTAATTAGATTTCCTAAAAATATTTTCACACAAACAAGAGGTAAAAAATGGAAAGACAAAAAAACAAAGCAGGTAACTTTAAATTATATATTCTCCTTGTTATTCCTTTCTTACTTTTCTGTATAGGAATTTCATTGTTGTCTGTTTTCTTTTTCAGAGAATACGTTGAATCATCAGAAATATGGAGATTTATTGTTAATAGTGGTGCTGTAAATACACCAGACGGAAATGAAAAAGACGAGGTTTTGTCGGGCGGAGAGATTATTGAAGGCTCTATGGCAGACGTTTCAATCGCTCCAATTCAGAAACCAGACAATTCTGAGGAGACGGAAGAAACTTCGAAGGATGATATCCAAACCGAACAAATATACTATGATAAAAAAGATTTTCCAGGATATAAATGGGGAGCGCTTTGGGGAAAACTTTCAGTTCCTTCCATTGGGCTTGAAAACAAAAATATATACGTTGGAGAATCAAACGCAATATATAAAAAAGGTATCGGCAAAAGATACGGAACAAGATTTCCAGGGCAAGGAGGAAATATCGTTCTCGGAGCGCACGTTACAAGGGAATTTTATCATCTTCAAGACCTTAAAATCGGAGATAAGGTTTATATTGAAACGGGCTACGGATCATACGTTTACGAGGTATACGAAACGTTTATTTTTTCTATTGACGATGTGGAACACGTTATGAACTACGATGACGGAGAAAAGCTCACAATGTATACGTGCCACCCACGTGGAACAGCATACAGAACGGAAAGATACTGTGTTCTTTGCAAGAAAATATCGGGACCCGAATGGATAAAAATTGATTGATAAAGGAGAGACAGATATGAAAAAAACTATTTTTACTTATATTTTTACATTCTTTTTCTGTCTTCTTTTTATTCTTGGGGCAATTTCAGAGTTTATATACAGAAAAGCCTTCAACCCCGATGAATATATTTCAACAATAGAAAAAAACGATTATGATGAAGTTATTCTTGAAGCGGTTCGCAAAAAAATAGATGATATGGGTGATATTATAACTATCGACTCAGATGAAATATATAAAGCTCTGAACGAAAAAGAAATTGTAGAATTTTCAAAAGAATATACAAAAAAATATCTTGAAGCCTTTTTAAGCGGAAAAGACTTTGAAAGTGATGGCTTCACCTACAGCATAAAATACACTGAAAGCAGATTAAGAGAGCTTGTTGAGGCTTTCTATGAAACAGAAGACACAAACTTTTCAGAAGAAGAATTTCAAATTATTTTTGATTATATAGAAAAACAGATAAACTCTTCACTTCGTTTTTTGTCAAAATCGATTCTCGACAAAACAATTCCTTTTGGTAAATATGCAGTTACGGCAAAAAACGTTTTCAAAAGTCTCAGACTCGCTTTAATTCCAAGTGTGCTTTTAATTTTAGGAATAATTCTCCTTAATATAAAAGGCGGCATTGGAACAATTCTCTATAAGGTTGGAGCGTGTTTGTTTTTCCCATCTGCGATTCTTTTTATCCCAACTTGTCTTTTTGATAACTATAATTTAGGAGAAAAAATCGTTTTAGGGCGTTCTCCCCTATCGGTTGTATTTTCTTCCATTCTTGACACGTTGGTAAAAGGCTTTGAAGGATACATTGGAATCTTTTTTGCAGTCGCTTCTGTTTTGATATTGGTCGGTGCAGCATTTCGTGCTTTTACTTCTGTAAAAACGCCTTCAAAAAATATCTCTATACTTGAAGAAGAACCAAAAAACACCCCAATTCAAACAAACGAACAAGGCTCTGAAACGGGAGAAAACAAACAAACCTCAGAAGATAGCGAAAAAGAGCAAAACTCGTAAGAAATTAAAAAAGAATAAACCTCAGAAGATAACGGAAAAGAGCAGAGCTCAGAAGACAGCAAAAGAGAACGGAAAAGAGCAAAGCTCAGAAGACAGCAAAAGAGAACAAAAAAGCGAATAGGAAAGTTGAAAAAAGAAAATGACAGTTACAGAAAAAGCATACGGAAAAATAAACCTTTGTCTTGACGTTTTAAGCAGACGTTCAAACGGATACCACAACGTTGAAAGTATAATGCATACAGTTAACCTTTGGGATAACGTTGAGGTAAAAATAACCGAAAGCCCGGAAATAATAATTACTTGCACAAACCCAAACGTTCCAACAGATAGCTCAAACCTCGCTTTCAAGGCGGCGAAACGCTTTTTTGAAAAAACAAAAATCCAAGGCGGAGCAAATATTCATATTGAAAAAAGAATACCTATGGCGGCTGGAATGGCTGGTGGAAGCTCAGACGGAGCAGCAACTCTAAGAGCCTTGAACCGTTTATATAATAATCCACTTTCCGAAACGGAGCTTGAAGAAATTGGTTCTACTTTGGGTGCAGACGTTCCCTTTTGTATAAGAGGGGGAACGGAAGGCGTTACAGGAATAGGCTTCAACTTCTTAAAGGTTTGCAAACCACCAAAATTTATATACCTTATTGCTTGCGGTGAGGAAGGAATCTCAACTCCCCTTATGTATAAGGAATACGATTTAAAATATTCTCCACCGCTTAACGACCATAATTTTGATTTTTTTCAGGGAAGAAGCGAAAAATTGCGTCTCGCTCTTGAAAAAGGAGAAAAAGAAGAAATTTTCTCCTCTATGTTCAATTGCTTTGAAGAAATTGCCCAAGGACAAATTCCTAAAATTAAAGTAATAAAAAACATAATGAATAAACACAATGCAAAAATCTCAATGATGAGTGGTTCCGGTCCTTCCGTTTTCGGAATTTTTGAAAACGCTGAAAACGCAGAAGAAGCAAAAAAAGAAATTTCTTCTTTAGGTGCAGACGCTTTTATAGTTTTCGACTAATAATCTTATAAATCATTAGTTTTCAAAGACTTATTTTCAGATATAGAAAAATATTTTTTTATTTTGGAATAACAGGTTTTCAAAATGGTAAAACTTTTCTCAAAGGAACAAAGTTCCAAATCAGGAGGTTTTATCTATGAAAAATTGTTTCAAAAAAATCCGCAACATATTTATCTCTATTTTATTGGTATTTTCTTTAGTTTCAGCCTTAGAGTTTTTCCCATTTGAAGAAAGAAAGGTATATACAGAGCTTATCAGACTTCATATTCTTCCAAATTCAAGCTCAGATGATGATATTGCTTTAAAACTAAAGGTGAGAGATGCAATTCTTGAAGAAAGCGAAAATATTTTCGCCCCTTGCAAAACCTCAGAGGAAGCCAAAAAAACTATGAGCTTTTCGGGTAAAAAAATCGAAGAAATTGCAGACCGTATTATTTCAGAAAACGGAAAAACATATAAATCAAAAGCAGTTTGGGGAAAAGAAACGTATCCCGAAAGGGAATATGACGGGCTTTCACTTCCAGCGGGAGAATATTATTCTCTCAGGATTCTTCTTGGAGAAGGTGAGGGAGATAATTGGTGGTGCGTTTTATTTCCGCCCCTTTGTCTTGGCGCATCAAAGGTTGAAGAAGGGTTTAACTCCGTTGGAATAAGCGGAGATTCCGTTAAGACCTTCACAGATACTAAACCTAAATACAGAATAAAATTCAAACTTCTCGAATGGCTTTTCGGATAAATCACAAAACGTTAAAAGGGAGAGAGCTTTATGATATACAGAATTATAGGAAGAGGAGGAAGCGGAAAAACCGCATTCATTCTTGAAGCAATAAAAAAAGCCCATGACGAAGGGAAGGAATGTATATTCCTCACTCCCGAACAGCAAAGTTTACATATGGAAAAAGAGCTTTGCGCTATGTTGGGAAGCGGATATAACATAACAACGGAAATTTTGAATTTTGAAAGACTTCCCGACCGCATTTTCAGAGAAAACGGAGGAGTTGTTTTTTCAAGAGCAGACAGTAAAACCCTCTCTCTTTTCACCGCCATTGCTTGTCAAAAGGCAAAAGAAAAGCTGTTGACTTATGAAAATTCTGCCCTCGACAGAGAGTTCACAAAAAAAATTTCTGCAACGATTGAAAGACTTGAATGTAGCAATATAACACCAAAATCCCTCGTTTCCGCCCTTTCTCTTTTAGGCGAAGACAGAGAAACTCTCAAAAATAAGCTATACGATATTGGAGAGATATATTATGAATATTCTTCTCTCCTTGAAAAAGGATATTCAGACAGCGTTGGCGTTCAAAAACGCCTTTTTGAAAGTTTAAAAGAGGATAACTTTTTCCGCGGGAAAACCGTTTTTATAGACGGATATTATAATTTCACAAAGCCAGAAATGAAAATCGTTGAGATGATTTTTAAAGGTGCAGAGGATACGTATATAACTGTTTTATACGATAAAAACGAAAAAAGCGGAATATTTGACATAAACGAAGAAACCTTAAAGCTGACAGAGCAGTTTGGAAAAGGAATTATTGATATTTTTCCAACAGAAACAAGAAACAGAACAAGAGAATTATCATTTCTTGAAAAAAACGTTTTCTCAGGCAAAAAAGAGACTTTTTTACCTTCAGAGCAAGTTGAAAATGAAAGCGTTTGTATTTATTCTTGCGATTCACCCTTTGAAGAAAGCGAATTTATTGCAAGAGAGATAATTCGCCTTGTTAAAAAAGGATACAGATATAAAGATATATCCATATTAACAAGAGACTTTGGACTTTATGAAGGTATTCTTGACGCTTCATTAAACAGATATAAAATTCCCTTTTATTCGGGAGAAAAAGAAGAGCTTTCTTCAAAAGAGCTTTCCTCCCTTATTTTATCTCTTTTAGAAATTGCATATACAGATTGGTCAACTTCTTCAGTGCTTAAATATGCTACGTCAACCTTTTCCCCACTGAGCGAAAAGGAATCAGACCTTCTTTCAATTTATGCTGAAAGCTGGAGAATAAAAGGAAAAAGATGGTATGACGGCGAAAGTTGGCTTATGAATCCATCGGGATATAAAGCACAATTCTCAAGCCGTGAAGAAGAAATGCTGAATATCGTTAATTCGGGAAAAGAAAAACTTGTTTCAGCTCTTGAAGGGCAAATAACCGATTTCAAAAGCAAAAATCTAACGGTTGCAAAGGGTGTTGAAGCAATATATAACCATCTTATACATATTAACGCAGACAAAGCGTTGGAGGAAAAAGCAATATCGCTTTTGGAAAAAGGGCTTGACGATGAAGCGGCAAAAATTTCTTCTTTATGGGATAGCATTATGTCTATTCTTAACACTCTTCACGAAACCGCAGGAGAAATGAAAGTTTCTGCAAGAAGGCTTCACGACCTTATTCGTCTTATGATGGACGAATATAAGGTTGGTGTTCTTCCATCTTTTTCAGACAGCGTTGAGGTTGGAAACGCTTCGGTTATGCGGCCTTCAAATAGTAAAGTTGTTTTCGTTCTTGGAATGAATGACGGAGTTTTCCCCGCTTCACCATCGTCTTCAGGACTTTTTTCAGATGCAGAAAAAGAATTTCTTAAATCTGTTGGAATAGAATCTGAAACACTTCCTGATGAATTTTTGAAAAACGAATTTTTACTTTTTTATAATCTTTGTGCCGCACCGTCAGACAAACTTATTCTGACTTATTCTTTTCACAACGTATCAGGGAAAAAGACGAAACCCTCAATTTTTCTTGATACAGTTGTTGATTTTTTCGGTAAAAAATGCGAAAAAAGGTATGAAAAGAAGAAAAAAGTAAAAAGTATAGAAAAAGCGTCAAAGGTCAAAAAAACGTTTTCAGAAGAAACGTCAATCTCTAAAAGAGAACCTCCCATTCTTAAACTTTCGGCAAGTAAGATTGAAGAATATTTAAAATGCCCCTTTTCGTATTACTGCAAATATATCTTAGGTTTGGAAAAATTTGAAAAAGCGGCTTTATCACCTGCTGAAAAGGGTACGTATTTTCATAGTATGCTTGAACTTTTCGCAAAGTCTCTTTTTGAAAGCGGAGAATTTAAAAGCAAAACCCCCGAAGAAATAAAAGAGTTTTTTGAAGAAAACAGAGATAAATATAAAGACCTTGTTTTCCACAGAAAAACAGACGAGAGAGAAAAATATTCCTTTGATTCTCACGAAGAAATTATTCTTCCTCTACTTCAAAACGTTCACGATGAATTTGCAAACGGTGGGTTTGTTCCCGTTCAGTTTGAAGGAACAACCTTTTCAAACTATCCAATAACAGATAAAACAACAGCTTCTCTATACGGAAAAGCAGACAGAATTGACGTTTTTGAAAAAGACGGAGAAAAATTTGTCAGAATTATAGATTATAAAACGGGTAAAAAGAAAATGACAGAGGGGGATATCAAAAAAGGCTTTGAGATGCAGATGTTAACCTATCTGTTTTCACAATGCAAAAACGGAGAAACCCCCGCAGGAGCATTATATTTTCTTTGCGGTATGCCCTCAAAGGGAGAAAAACTTTTTTCAAGAAAAGGCTTTATGCTCGATACTCCAGAAGTTAAAGATGCAGTGAAGTTTCTGACGGACAACAAATATTTTGGAAGCAAAAGTTTCAAAAAGCAAGAAACCTTTATTGAGCTTAAAGAATACGTTGGAGAAAACATCAAAACAGTTGGAAAAAACATAATAGACGGTAAAATGGAGTCTAAGCCCGAAGAAAGCAAAAAGCCTTGTCAATATTGCCCCAACAGACTTTATTGCAGAAAAAAACTTGAGAAGGAGAAAAACAATGACTAATAAACAAACAAAACCAAACTGGACTCCCTCTCAGGAGGAAGCAATATTACAAATCGGCTGTCAGCTTCTCGTTGCCGCAGGTGCGGGAAGCGGAAAAACATCCGTTTTAACACAGCGTATTCTTGAAAAACTCAAAAGCGGAAAGGATATAAAGGATTTTCTTGTCGTTACGTTCACCGTTGCTTCGGCGGAAGATATGAAAGAAAAGCTGAGAAAAAAACTTTTTGAGGAATATTCAAAGGATCCCGAAAACAAACATTTGTCAAATCAAATAGCAAAACTTCCTTTTGCAAGGATAAGCACCATAACGTCTTTTTGTCTTGACCTTGTTAAAAAGAATTTTACCTCTCTTGGTCTTTCTCCGTCTGTCAGAATTGCAGATGAGAGTGAATCGAAGGCATTATTTGAAAATGCTATGGACATTCTTTTAGACGAAATGTTCGAGGAAAAAAATCCACTTTTTCACACAGTTTTATCTGCTTCGGGATGCAGAGGAAAAGAAAAAAGTCTTGAAAAATATCTATCAAAGATATATAATAAGCTGAGGTCGCATCCGAATTACATAAAATTATTAAACAATCTTTCGAATAAATTTGAAATATATGCAAATAATTCAGATAACCTGTCGTCTCTTTTTAAAACTCCAATAGGAGAGCTTTTGAAACTTGCCGCAGATATTATAGTTTCTTCTTGCGAGAGAGAGCTTCCCGCAATGCGTGAAATTGCAGAAGCATATGGCGGAAAGCTCGAAGAAAAAACAAACGAAATATACAGCTTTTTTAATCAAGGAAAAGCCTTTGCAGAGGCTGAAAAGTATTCTGAATGTTCAACCGCCTTTTACGCTTTATCAAAGGTTGCGTTTACGGGGAATCCTTTTAAAAACGTTTCTCCAGAAGAAAAAGCAATATACAACGCTTTCAGAGACGATTTAAAGAAGAAATCAGAAAAAGCCGTTGAGTTTTTCTCAAACATAGGCGAAAATGCGTTAAACGATATAAAAATATGCTCAGAAATTATGAAAGGGCTTAAAACGCTTATTATAAGACTTGATAGAATATATCTTGATTTAAAACGTGAAAAATGCGTTCTTGATTTCACAGATGCAGAACAGTTTGCATATTCGCTTCTCATAGATGAAAACGGAAATTCAACTCAGCTTTGCAAAGAAATAGGAGCTTCAACAGAAGAGGTTCTTGTTGACGAATATCAAGACACAAACCCGCTTCAAGATGCTATTTTTTCCGTTCTTGCAACAAAAGACAATCGTTTTATGGTTGGAGACGATAAACAGAGTATATACAGATTCAGAAACGCTTTCCCCGATATTTTTAATCAGTATAAAAAAACTTTTAACAACGACAGAGCAAAATGTATTCGCTTGAGAGAAAATTTCCGTTGTTCAAAAGAGATTATAGATTTTACAAACGTTGTTTTTGACTATCTTTGGGGTGAAGCCTACGAAAAAGAAAGACTTATTTTTGCAAAAGACAAAAATAAAACCGAACCTGAAACAGATAAGCTCGTAACGGTAAAAACGTTCCAAACGAAACTTGAAAATAATGAGTCTTCTGTTTTTGAAGCAAAATATATTGGAAAAGAAATATTGTCCTTAATGGGAAGCTATAAAACAGAGAAAGGCGAAAATCTGAAGTTTTCAGATATTGCAATTCTTCTTCCCGTAACTAAAGGAGTTGGAAGTATCTTTTTTGATGTTCTTCAAAATATGGGTATTCCCGTAACAACAAATAAACAAGGTTCTCTAACAGAAGCTCCCGAAATAAAACTTGTTCTCTCTATTTTAAAGGCAATTTGCAACCCTGAGGAAGATATTCCTCTTGCTTCTGCTATGAACAGCTTTTTCTTTGGATTTACCGCAGACGAACTTGCAAAAATCAGAAAAAACAAAAATTCATCCCTTTTTGGAAGCGTTTTAAAATATTCAGAAGAAAGAAACGAAACCGAGAGAAAATATTCCAAAAGAATGATTCTCAGAAAAAAAGAAAAATCGGTATCGGTTAAAAAAGATTTTATTTCCAATAGAAAAACAGACCGTGAGCTGAAAAACAAATGCAGAAATTTCATTATACGCCTTGAAGAATTGAGAATCAAAGGTCGTCAAATGGAATGTAAACAGCTCATATGGGAGTTATACGAAAATGAAGGCATTCTTTCAACAATGGAATGTGCCGAAGACGGAGAAACCAAAAAAGGAAATCTTCTTTTGCTCTATACTGATGCTATTGAGTTTGGAAGAAGAGAATATAAAACCCTTTCGGCGTTTTTGAAACACGCAGATAAAATTGAAACCTCTGCATATGCTCCTGAGGATGCAAATTCTGTTTCTATAATGACAATACACGGTTCAAAAGGATTGGAATTTCCAATTTGTTTTCTTGCCAACGCAGGAAAAGCCCTCGGAAAAGGTGGTTTCGGAGAGAAAAAACCCATCCTCAGCTTAAAATATGGCATTTTCACTCCATTGAAGGATTCTTCTCTTTCAACCCGAACTCCTTCGTTTTATTCAGCGGCTGAAATAATTGAAAAGCCTGAGGAAACAGAAGAAGAAAAAAGAAAACTATACGTTGCTTTAACTCGTGCAAGAGAAAAGCTATATATTGTTGGCTCTTGCGGAGAAAGTGAATTTATTAAAGAAACGTATCCAAACGAATGTAAAAACTATCTTGGATGGATACTTACCGCACATCCAAACGGAACGTATATAAACGAAACAATTGATGAAACAATAAATATAGAAAACGAAGCTGATTTCTCAAACGTTGAAAAACCGGCTCACTTTGAAAATGAAGAAGAGGTTTTCTATGATGATGAAGAAAACTTCGTTTATCCCTACGAAGCCTCTGTTACAATTCCAAGAAAACTTTCTGTATCTCAGCTTAAAGAATCAGAAAACAACGAATATACAAAAGCTGTCCGAAAGAAAGATTTTATATCTGTTCCCCCATTTGCTAAGGGAAAGAAAAAAATATCCGGTGCAGAAATTGGAACTGCAAATCATACGTTTATGCAGTTTGCATCCTTTGAAAACTGTTTGAATTTCGGAGTTGAAGCGGAGGGAGAACGACTTTTGTCAAGGGGAATGATAACAGACGAACAATACGGAATGTTGAATTTCAAAAGTCTGAAAGCCTTTTTCCAAAGCAACGTTTTTTCAGAAATTTCCTCTTCAAAGAAAGTTTTCAGAGAAAAAAGATTCACTGTTGCAGATAATTCCAAAGAGCTTCTTGGCGTTGGAGACGAAACCGTTCTTGTTCAGGGTGTTATTGATTTATTTTTTCAAAATAATGATGGAACTTATACGGTTGTTGACTATAAAACAGACAAAATTAAAAGCGGAGAAGAAAACGTTCTGATAGAAAGATACAAAGGACAGCTTTCATACTACGCAAAAGCTGTTGAGGAAATAACACAGAAAAAAACAACGAGAGGAATTATATATTCCTTTGCTTTAAATAAAGAAATAGAGGTCCCTCTCAACAGATAAAAAATATTAAACGGAGGAATCACCAATGACAAAAAGGCTTTTTTGTTTATGTATTGCTTTTTTGATGGTTTTATACGGTTGTACGCCAAACTATAAAGAATTATCATCAACCGATAGTGAAAAAAGCTCTGAAAATTCTTCTTCTGAAATAAGCTCAAAAGATGAAGAAACCTCAGAAAACCAAAGCAATAGCAACGAGCTTTCAGAAAACGAAAGTAAAAGCGAAGATTCATCAGAAGATAATACAAAAAACGACAACGAAGAGCTTTTTGAGGAACAGCTTTTAGCAAAAATGACTCTTGAACAAAAAATTGGTCAGATGTTAATGCTTTCCATTCGTTCTTGGGAAAAATCCCCCGTAACAACAACTATTCCCACTTCTTTAGAAAACGTTATCAAAAAATATTCCGTTGGAAATATTATCCTTTTTGCAGAAAATTTTTCGTCAGTTGAAGATACCGTTAAGTTGACACATTCTCTTCAAGAAGCTCTTGATTCTGATATACCAATGTTCATAAGTGCAGACCAAGAGGGAGGATATATCGTAAGACTTTCAACGGGATGTTCACTAACGGGTAATATGGCTCTCGGAGCAACGGGAGAAGAAAGCGATTCTTTTCTTTCGGGACAGATAAACGGAAGTCAACTTTCCGCTTTAGGCGTTAACGTTGCTCTTGCCCCTGCCCTTGATATTAATAATAACCCCGAAAATCCTGTTATAAACGTTCGTTCTTTCTCTGAAAACGCTTCTCTTGTCGGAAAACTCGGAGCAGCTATGATAAGAGGAATGCAAACGCAAAATATTTCTGCTTGTGCAAAGCATTTTCCCGGACACGGAGATACGGTTGTAGATTCCCATTTTGGTCTACCGTCCATTGATAAAACGTATGAAGAGATAAAAAACAGAGAACTTATACCTTTCAAATCGGCAATAGAATCAGGCGTTGATATGATAATGACTGCCCACATTCAATTCCCAAAAATTGAAACGGAAAAGAAAAACGGACTTATTCTTCCCGCAACTCTTTCAAAAACCTTTTTAACAGATATTCTTAAAGGGGATATGGGGTTTGAAGGAATTATTATGACAGATTCTATGCTTATGGATGCAATTGATTCATATTTCACAATGGAAGAGGCGTGTATAACGGCAATAAACGCTGGCGTTGATATTATTCTTATGCCCATAAATTTCTCAAAAGAAAAAGATGCAAAAAACCTCGAAAATCTCATAAACGCAATTAAAAACGCCGTTTCATCGGGAGAAATTTCAGAAGAAAGAATAAACGATGCGGTTAAACGTATATTAAAGGTAAAAAAAGAAAGAAAACTTTTTGAAAGCCTTGAAAAAACTCTTGATGAAAAAATCTCAAACGCTCTTGAAACAGTTGGATGTGAGGAACACAAAAAATCTGAAAGAGAGCTTGCGGCAAAATCTATAACAGTTCTCGAAAACAAAAGCGGAAATCTTTTCAAAGGTGTATCAAAAGGAAAAAGCATTGTGTTTTTTGTTCCGTCTGAAAGCGTTAAAGCAAACGTTGAATTTGCCCTTGACAGACTTATTTCTGAAAAATCAATAGATATAACGTATAAAATTAAAGAATACGGTGTTTTTTCTTCTATTGGTATTGATAAATATGATGCTGTTGTTATCCTCACAGATACGTCAGCTTCGTGGAATGTAAAATCCCCCTTGAATATATATAACAAATCCATAGAAAACAATAAACCGACTGCTGTTATCAGTTGCAGACTTCCATATGATACCGCTCTATTCACAAATGCAGATTGCCTTCTTGCGTGTTATTGCCCAAAAGGCGGTTCTCCCAAAAATGAAAAATCAGCATTTGGAGTTAATATTCCTGGTGCAATAGAGGTATTGTTTGGAGTTTCAGAAGGAAAAGGTAAGCTCCCCGTTACAGTTTACAACGTTTCACAAAAGGGAAAATACGATTTTAGCAACGTTGTTTATCCCTTTGGATACAGTGCATAAACAGATTTTAATAAGATACGAAGAAAGGATGATATAATTTGGCGGAAAAACAAACTTTCAAAAGAGTCCAAAAAAACAACTCTGAACAGAAAAACGACAAAAAAGAAGCTGTTCAAAAAAAATCAAACGGAAAAAAGTCTGCTCAATCGAAGGCTGAAACATCTTCAAAACGTTCCCCCGAACCTCAAAACGATAAAAACGGTCTTGCTATAATAATAACTTTCACAATTATAGGATTAATTATTTTTCTTTCTATAATCGTTGATATTGTTTCCCATATAAACGGAGAAACAGTTATTATAGGTCATTTAACAAAGCCTATTATGGGATTATTTGGTATATGCACCCCTGCTATTGGAGCATATTCACTTATTTTTGCGTATTTTTGCCAGAAATACAGACTGGATTCATATACAAAAACCGTTAAAGGAATTTTGTTGTTTTTTAACGTTTTTTTCCTTTTGGGAATCCTTCACCTTATAAACGGATTTTGGACGGATATTCCCGTTTCTGCTAAGAGCTTTTGGAGCTGTGGTATCAACTGGAAAGGCTGTGGAGTTATTGGCGGATATATCGGTTGGTTTTTAGGGAAGCTTCTTCACAAGTCCATCGGACTTATTTTTGGAATTTTGGCATATTTCTTTTGTGTTATTCTCTTTTTTGACGGTTCTCCCGTTGACGTTTCAAAGGGGATGGGAAGAAAAACAAAAAGTTTTTTCAAATTCACATCCACAAAAATAAAACAAAAAATTGAAAACGTAAAAGAAGCAAAGGCAGAAGCAGAAGTTAAATCAGAAGCAAAAGCGGAAAGCGAAACAGATTCTAAAAAATCTGAAGAAACGAAGAAAATCGTTGAAAAAAGCCCATATATTACACAAAAAACTCAAAACACTGAAAGCCAAAAAGAAATTCATTCTCAACAAACCGCTGTTCAAAAAAACAGAACGGAAAATTATGTTACGGGAAGTATATACGATGCTCCCATAAGAAAAGAGCTTCCAAAAGAAGAAAACGAAAACAGCCTCTCATCTGAAAAGGTTAAAAACCGTTTTGGCTTCAAAATGGGAAGAGAAGCAAGAGATGAAGATCCAAACGCCGAAACGGAAGAAACAAACGCAAACGTTTCTGAACCAGAAACAGACGAATCTACAGAAGAAATTGAAGATATGAATGGAGAAAAAAATCTTGTTTCTCCCGAAGAAGAGATTCCAGAATACATATATCCCCCTATAGAGCTTCTTGAGAAAGGTTCTGACGAGGCGTTTTTCGATTCAAGCGAGGTTGAACAGAAAAAACATATTCTTCTTGCAACCCTTGAAGCCTTTAAGGTTAAAGCAGACGTTGTTAATATAAGCTGCGGACCAACAATAACAAGATATGAAATTGAACCCGAAATGGGTGTCAGCGTTAAATCCATCGAAAAACTTGGAAAAGACCTTGCAATGCGTCTTGCGGCAAAATCCCTTCGTATTGAAGCTCCGATTCCGGGAAAATGTGCGGTTGGAATTGAGGTTTCAAATAACGACCGCTTAACAGTTAAACTTCGTGATATTCTCGATTCACCTGTTTTCAGAGAAAACAAAAGTAAACTTTTCTGTTGCCTTGGAGTTGACGTTGCAGGAAATGCAGTATATCTTGATATCCCGAAAATGCCCCACCTTCTTATAGCGGGTGCAACGGGTATGGGTAAATCCGTTTGCCTTAACTGTCTTATTATTTCTTTAATATACAGAGCTTCTCCAAAGGATGTCAGACTTATTCTTATTGATCCTAAGAAAGTTGAATTTAGTCATTATTCTGATATTCCTCATCTTCTTGCCCCCGTTGTAACCAATATAAACAAATGTGCGGCAACTCTTTCTTGGGCGGTTTCAACAATGGAAGAAAGATACGATATATTTGAATCTCTCAGTCTCAGAAACCTTGAAGAATACCACGCATACACCGCCGATAACCCTGAGGCAAAAAAATTGCCTTATATAGTTATCGTTATAGACGAACTTGCAGACTTGATGATGCAAGTTGGAGCAGAGGTTGAAAACTATATTTGCCGTTTGGCACAAAAAGCTCGTGCGGCGGGTATATACCTAATTTTAGGTACGCAAAGACCATCTGTTGACGTTATTACAGGTCTTATTAAAGCAAATATCCCATCAAGAATTTCTCTTGCCGTTACATCACAGGTTGACTCAAGAACAATCCTTGACACAGTTGGGGCTGAAAGCCTTCTTGATAAGGGTGATATACTCTTTGCCCCCGCAGGTGCAAGAAAAGCACTTCGTGTTCAAGGAGCGTTTATAAGCACAAAAGAACTCAATTCAATTTGCGATTTTATCAGAACTAATTCAACACCCCTTTACGATAAAGAAGTTGTTGAAAATATTAACAATGCTGAAAAACAGATTGGTAAAAACAAGAAAAACAAATCTGAATCTGATGAAAAGCCTGAAACAGATTCTAAGGATATGGAGTTGATGATAGCCGCATTAGAGGTTGGATTCGAACAAGGAACAATATCAACGTCTTATATCCAGAGAAGACTTTCGTTTGGTTATGCAAGAGCTGCAAGAGTTGTTGATATGCTTCAGCAAAATGGGTTTGTAACCCCACCCGATCCAACAACAAAGCTGAGAAAAATAATAATCTCACCGCAAGAATTGGCTGAATTAAAGCTAAACGGAAAAATTACTTCTCACAACGAAAACGCAGAGGAGGAGGATGAAGAATAATATGAAAATTAAAACAAATTCAAAAAAACTGTTTAGTTCTATTTTTATTTTGGTTTTCGCCGTTCTTCTTTCTTCTTGTTCAAATCCCGTTAGCTATAGTGTTGAAAAAGAGCATATAGATAAGGTTGAAGTCATATATAATATGATAAGCGGTCTTGTTAATAACGATTCCGAGCTTTATCTAAGCACTTTTGAGCCTGAATATATAGCAAACGTAAAAAACGTTGTTGACACTTTAGGAATAACGTATTTTGAGGCTGAAAATTTTAATGACCTTGTTGACTCCTTTTTCGTTCAGACAAAAAATGGAATGAACGCAAACTACGGAAAAAATTTAAAGGTAAAAATCACTTTTGATTCCTCAAAGGAAATGACTGTTGATGATTTAGGTGGATTTATTGACGATTATTCTGTTGGATATAAGCTGCCAAGGGATAAATTTAAAAAGATTCAGAACGTTTCTGTTACTCTTCATATAACGGGCGAGGTCAAAAACGAAGAGATAAATTGCAGCTTTATCGTTCTTAATATGGAAGACGGAAAAACTTATCTTCATCCTGAAAGTTTTTTCTATTCTTTCTGATTCAAAATAGCATTTAAAGCATAATCAATCCTTTTCAAACTCCTTTATATAGGCTTTTGAAAAGGATTCATAACCATTATAAATTGTCTTTGCTCAATCTTTTAAAGCGTTGATTATCATTTTTAAAGCATAAACAATTTCAAAAACTAACTTTGAAAGGAATTTTATATGGATTTTTTAATTGCCATTTTATACGGAATAATTGAAGGATTCGCAGAATGGCTTCCCATAAGCAGTACGGGACATCTTATTATTTTTGAAAATCTTCTTCCTTTTCAAGCGGTCTCAAACGATTTTCTTGAAATGTTCCGAGTTGTCGTTCAACTTGGGGCAATACTTGCCGTTGTTACAATATATTTTAAAAAAATATTCCCTTTTGACTTTTCAAAAAACAGAAAAATCATTATCAAAACGGATATTTTCTTTCTTTGGTTTAAAATAATAGTTGCTTGTGTCCCCGCGGCAATCGTTGGACTATTGTTTGACGAAAAGTTAGAAGAAATTTTTTATAATCCCTTAACGGTTGCAATAAGCCTTGCGGTTTTTGGAATTGTATTTCTTATCGTTGAGTCTTTTAATAAAAACAAAACTCCAAGCATAAATTCAACGTATGATATAACGTATAAAGCGGCTTTGATAATAGGTGTATTTCAGCTTATTGCCGCTGTTTTCCCAGGGACTTCACGCTCAGGAGCAACTATAATTGGTGCGTTGATAATAGGTATATCAAGAACCGCTGCCGCTGAATTTACGTTCTATTTGGGTATTCCCGTTATGTTTGGTGCAAGTCTTTTGAAAATTGTTAAATTTCTCCTTGACGGAAACATTATGACTAATAATGAATGGATGATAATGATTGTAGGCTTTATTGTTGCATACGTTGTTTCTATATTTGCTATAAGAGGACTTATGTCATACGTCAAAAAGCACGATTTCAAGGTTTTTGGGTGGTATCGCATAGTTCTTGCAATTCTCATTCTCGTCTATTTTGGATTGATTAAAAGACAAGGTCTTATTTAGGGCGTAACAAATTCACAAACACTTCATTCCATATTTGAATAATATCTTTATAAATTAAGAAAAGGGAAGTAAAAAACTTGTGTTTTTTTACTTCCTCTTTTTTATTAAATGCATGTTCACTTTTAATCTTCTATATCCGTTAGTTTAGAAACCGTTGTTCCAAGAACCTCTGCAATTTTAAACAAAGTCTTTAGTGAAGGGCAGAAAAAACAATTTGGTGCTTCAAGCTGAGAAACATATCCAGAAGATAAGTCGCACGCTTCTGCAAGTTCTTCTTGCGTCATCCCCTGTAGCTTTCTGTAATAAGAAATTTTCAGGCCTATTTTAATCAAATTCATTTTATATTGACTGTCTTCCATTTTAACCTCACTATCATTAAACCATATTCATAAAAATAAACAACTTTATTTTGTACAATTTTACCTTATTTACTTTATAATTGTTATATGGCATAATATAGTAAACTTTATGTATTATATAATGTTCACTCAGAAAATAAGAACGTTGCAGGATAGAATATTTTAACGCATCATATCCTTATTGAATATAATGATAAAAAACTCAAAGAGGTATGGATATGAACTCAGATTTCAGGCAACAGAACAATAGTTTCAACATTCAAGACAATCTTTCTTATTTTATGCAAACACCTCCTGTTTCTTGGGCGATAATTCGAGGTAGCAGAGATTATCCACAAATCAACGGAACAGTTTGGTTTTATCAGCTTTCTAAAGGTACGTTGGTAATTGCAGAAATTAATGGATTGCCAAAAAATAATTCTCCTTGCAATAATCCAATTTTTGCTTTTCATATTCACGAAGGAAATTCGTGTGCTCCACAGCAACCTCCCCAACCACCCCAAAGACCTACGCCACAGCCTCAACCGCCTCAAAGACCGATGCCTCAGCCTCAACCTCCGCAAAGACCTACGCCTCAGATACCCCCTATTCAGATTATACCTATTATACCCCCATTCCCCAATCGTTCACCAAGAAATAACGGACAAAATACCGAATCGTTTCCAAATTCGGGAACGCATTATAATCCCAATAGATGCCCACACCCATACCACGCAGGAGATATGCCCCCTTTATTCAGCGCAGACGGATATGCGTTTCTTTCTTTTGTTACAAACCGTTTTACAGCAAAAGAAATAAGAGGAAGAACAATTATTCTCCATTCACAAACAGACGATTTTACAACACAGCCTTCGGGAAATTCAGGAACAAAAATTGCTTGTGGTGTAATTGAACCATCGTAAAATAGATTTTCGCTTCCCAAAGTAAATTCCACTTCTGATGTAGGTAGAATTTACTTTGGGAATTTACTAAACTATTTTTTCTGGATATCTGTA
Source organism: Eubacteriales bacterium (assembly GCA_045578045.1). Lineage (GTDB taxonomy): Bacteria > Bacillota > Clostridia > Oscillospirales > CAG-382 > SIG653. Next base: position 37,040 of record JAZNJM010000039.1, read on the forward strand.
CTAAACTAATTTTTTGGGATATCTGTACTAAACTTATTTTTTGGGATATCTGTACTAAACTAATTTTTGGGGATATCTGTACTAAACTAATTTTTTTGGATATCTGATTAACTAAACTAATTTTTTTGGGATATTTAAAACTTTTTTTCAAAAAGGTATTGACAAATAAAAATAATGTGGTATAATGATAAAGCTCTCAGGGAGAGCAACCCTTAATTTAATTTATGCGGCCGTGGCGGAACTGGCAGACGCGCACGTTTGAGGGGCGTGTGGGCAACCGTATGGGTTCAAGTCCCATCGGCCGCACCAAAAATCGACAGGTTTTTAGCCTGTCGATTTTTTTATATATTACGAAAGCAATAAAGCGATTTACGGAAGCAATAAAGCAATAATATAATAACACGGTACGAATGTATATCATCAGAAAAAAAACAATAATAATTCATTTAGCAGATTACAAAAAAGGACTTCAAAATCAATCACACTATTTAGGAGAACACTATCTATGTACCCAGAAATAAAACCAAAAAGACTAAGCGGAGACGAAAATTTAGTTTCGCCCGATGGGAACAATATAGCATCTATCAACGAATTTTGGAGTTGGGCTTATTCTAATTTATTAGGCAACGCTGAAAGAGGTGCATTGGCTGAATTCATTGTGGGATGTGCTTTAGGGCTAAAAAACACTGATAGAATTTCGTGGGATAAGTATGATTTAGTCACCAAAGAAGGTATATCCGTAGAGGTGAAAACTTCTGGCTATTTGCAGACTTGGTATCAAAAAAATATATCAAAACTTATTTTCGGAATTCGTCCCACCTATGCTTGGGACGGTAAAACAAACATGTATGACAAACTTCAAAAAAGGCAAGCTGATATATATGTGTTTTGTGTACACAAACACACAGAACAAGAAACTGCCAATCCATTGCTTATTTCTCAATGGGATTTTTATCTGATGCCAACAGTTACATTAAATAAAAAATTTGGTTGCCAAAAGTCTGCCACACTTTCATCTTTGATAAAAGCTGGTGCTATAAAATGTGAGTTTGAAGAGCTGTATCCAAAAATAAAAAAACTCTATAGTTCTGAATTGAGTATCAATTAATGTCAAAGGTTTTTAATCGAAATAATTCATTTAGCAGACTACAAAAAAGGACCTCACAATGAAAAAAAGAAAAATATATGTTTCAAGCTCTCCCGAAAATCCTCCTGAATGGTATTGGAAAAGTGGGCTTCACGATGCATGCATTGAAAAAGCAGAAGCGTTTGATTTTCAAATAGATTACAGCAAAAAGGGCGAAAAGCAATACCGAAATATGTTATCCTTTAAGATAAACGCCAACTACGCTCTTTTCGACAACACTGTTAAAGAAATACGTTTTTATAATTACACGATTATTTCAAAAGAAATTTTTCCCGAAAATATAGAAAAAATATGGTGGATGAGCGATTCTTTAACTCAAATAGATGGAAAATACTTTTTAGAAATAAATATGGTAGATTCAACAGAAGATTTCACTTTTCAAATTAAATTTGAAAATGCAGAGGTTGACAGGACTTGATTTTTTCAAAAATATAGTTTATTCGCCGACTTCTAAAACTCAAAGGGCAGGAGATCAAGTCTGAAAAATAAGACATTTGAGAGAAAGTAAAAAAGAGCGCAAAAAGGCAAGGCACCCGAAAAAGTGTCTTTAAGGATATTTACAAACAGGAAGAAATGTGGTACAATTTATGTGGTGCAGGGCGTCACGATATAGCC
>JAZNJM010000040.1:0-11765 GCA_045578045.1 Eubacteriales bacterium
TGGAGAAGTACTCAAGTGGTGAAGAGGCGCCCCTGCTAAGGGTGTAGGTCGTTAACCGCGGCGCGAGGGTTCAAATCCCTCCTTCTCCGCCAAAAAACAAAAGCAGTCCAGAAGGGCTGCTTTTGTTTTTTGCATATGAAAGAAGGAGGGATTTGAACGGGTTGGTGGTGAATGACAGTCCAGTGGACTGTCAGAGCCAACCCTGACCGAGCCCGCAGGCGAGAGCAAATCCCTCCTTCTTTCAAATGTTTTGTTTCGTATTTTCCATAGTTGCGAAAGGGATTTGAACGGACCAAAAGTGAATGACAGTCCAGTGGACTGTCAGAGCCAACCCTGACCGAGCTCGCAGGCGAGAGCAAATCCCTACAAACAGAAAAAAGACTGTTTTTGACTCTTGTTTTTAAACGAAAAAATCTCTGAGGGGTTTGTGAAATGCACTTCGTGCGTGAAATACGCCTACGGCGTGAGAGGATTTATTTCATTTCACTTGATGCGACAGCATCAAATTTCACAATTTACGGAGTAAATTATTTCACTGTGAGCGAAAGTGAACGATTTAATTAAAAAATAATAGTTCAAATTAATACGCAAAAACGGTAAAAAATATCCTTTTTGTAGATTATATCCAAAAAAGCGGCTGTTGCAAGTGCGAGAAAAACGCATATGCAACAGTCCCATTTTTTTCATAAATATTCTTTTTTATAATTTTTTTGCAAGAATATCTGCTGATTTATATCGTTCATCAGGATTAATTCTTGTTGATTTAAGCACAATTTTTTTAGCTTTTCCCTTTGCAAGTTCTTCGCTTGGGTGTTTTCCCGTTAGCATAACGTTTATGAGAACTCCAACGGAATATATATCAGTTCGCGTATCGCTTTGAAATATTCCAAGCTGTTCGGGAGAAGCGTATCCAACAGTACCCATAATAACGGTATCCTTTACGGCTTTTGACATCTTTCGGGACGCATTAAAATCTATAAGAACAACTCTGCCTTTTTCCGTTATCATAACGTTTTCAGGCTTTACGTCTCTATGTATTAAATTTTTACTATGAATGACAGTTAATGCGTTGCATACGGACAGAATAACTCTTTTCATTCCCAAATAATTGTATTTTCCGCTTTCTATAACTTCTCCAACGGTTATTCCGTCTATATATTCTTCTAATACAATTTGTCCGTCCTCTAAGTTAATAACGTCATAAATTATAGGAAGGTTTTCACATTCGATTTCGTATAACCATTCGTATGCAGGAATTGGATTTGGGTAACTTCGTAAAATAATATCCTTTTTTATCGTTTTGTTTCTTGCTCTTATTACTTTACAATTGTTTTTATTGCTTAAAACGGACACCAAAGAATACGTTTTAAAAAAATCATCCATATACTGTTTTGTTGTCATATTCACCTGTTTGCTTTTGTAGAGAATTATTTTCTATACCAATAGTAATCTTTGTAAGTATTAATCAAATACGTTGCGTTTGTTTCTGTATTTGTCAAAATAACTTCTTCTCCGCTTGTGGCTTCTTTCCTCCTTGAAACGTACCAACCGTCAGGTTCAGAAAACGTAAAACGAGGGAGATTATGCCAACCAAAACAGTCAGAAAAAGCGTTTGCTCCTATGCTTGTTAAACCGCTTCCAAAGGTTATACTTGAAAATTTAGAATTATAAAAAGCATTTTCTTCTATGGTTGTTATGCTGTCTGGTATGGTTATATTTGCGTTTTCGGCTTTTATATCTGATAAAGCATATTCTCCTATTCTTGTAACACTTCCGTCTGTGGGAATAATACTGTTTTTACATCCAATAATCAAAGTTTTGCTCTTTGTTTCAATTATACAGTTGGATTCGCTGTGATATACAGTGTTTCCACTTGCTACAGATACGCTTTCAAGAGAAAAACAGTATCCAAAAATATTACTTCCTATACTTTCAACAGTGGTTGGAATAATTATACTCTTTAGACTTTCACAATGGTCGAAAGCATAATCTCCTATATTCATAACCCCTTCTGGAATGGTTACGCTTTTAAGCTGAGAGCAAGAATCAAAAGCGCCTCCTCCTATATTCGTAACGCTTTCTGGAATGGTTACACTTTCAAGCTGAGAGCAAGAACTAAAAGCGTGTTCTCCTATACTCGTAACCCCTTCTGGAATGGTTACACTTTCAAGTTGAGAGCAATAAGCAAAAGCGCCTCCTCCTATATTCGTAACCCCTTCCGGAATGGTTACACTTTCAAGCTGAGAGCAAGAAGCAAAAGCGTATTCTCCTATATTCGTAACGCCTTCCGGAATGGTTATGACCGTAAGAGAAGAGCATCCTCGGAATGTTCCGTTTTCTATACTTATAACCCCTTCTGGAATGGTTACGCTTTTAAGCTGAGAGCAAGAATCAAAAGCACCTCTTCCTATATTCGTAACGCTTTTGGGTATGGTTACACTCTCAAGCTGAGAACAACAACTAAAAGCGGATTCTCCTATATTCGTAACGCCTTCTGAAAGGGTTACGTTTTTAAGCTGTTTGCACTGATTAAAAGCGTATTTTCCTATATTGGTAACGCTTTTAGGTATGTTTATACTTTGAAGCTGATAGCAATCTTGAAAAGCGGAATCTTTTATATTCGTAACGCTTTCGGGGAGAGTTACGTTCTTAAGAGATGAGCACATCTCGAATGTTCCGTTTTCAATACTTGAAACACCTTCTGGAATGATTATATTTTCAAGCCGAGAGCAAGAGTTGAAAGCCGATGATTCTATAGTTTTTACACTATTTGGTATTTTTATATCCGTTAAATTATGGCAATCTGAGAAAGCAAGAAATCCAATTCTTGTTAAACTGTCTGGTAAAGTTACGCTTGTTGCGTTTGGGTAGAAAGCAAAATTGAGCTTTCCTATGCTTGTTATGCCGTCTTTTATAATTATTTTGGTTATTGTTCCCATTTTTTCTTTCCAAGCGGGGGAAAACATAGAATCATCGCTTGGAAGATCGCCTTTTCCGCTTACAATCAAGGTGTTTCCAGCTATTTGAATGGTTATATTTTCGTTAATAATATAAGTCTCGTGTGGTACTTGCGAAGAAGCAGGGTTTTCAGAAGATGTTGGTTCTTGTGAAGACGTAGGTTTTTCAGAAGATGTTGGTTCTTGTGAAGATGTAGGTTTTTCAGAAGATGTTGGTTCTTGCGAAGAAGCAGGTTTTTCAGAAGATGTTGGTTCTTGCGAAGAAGCAGGTTTTTCAGAAGATGTTGGTTCTTGTGAAGACGTAGGTTCTTCGAAAGACGTAATGATATCAATCATTGGCGAACCTTCTTGACGTTGAGATTCTTTATTGTTATCTATAAATTGATTTAAAGAGGAAAGCTCATCCTTTGAAGTATTGCTCTCTGTCTGGGGAATTATTTCACCAGACGACAAGTTTTCTGAGTTTCCGTCTTTCAGCAACAATAAAAGAATAATTCCAATTAAAAGTGATATACCCGAAAGAATACACGCTGAAAAAAATAATCTGTTCTTTTTTGTTATAGAAATATTCACTTGTTTCTTTTTTTCAAAAGACGTCATACAATAAAGGCAAAAACGCGCATTTTCTTGAATATCAGCGCCGCATTTGGGACATTTTTTCATATTCTCACCTTAAGGTTTCCAAATTGTAATTGTAAAGTATTTCGTTTGTTTCAATAACAGAAAGTTTTTTGCAGATTCCGTATATAATAACGCTATCAAAAGGTAATTTAACGTAAAGGGTTGAATACCCCGCACATTTTAAAAGAGACTGAACCTCATCTAAAGAAAGCTCCATAGCAAGAGCAAGACAAAGAAGCTTTTTTCGTTCGGGAACTCTTTTTCCTGAAAATATCTGATATGCATAAACTTCACTTATTTCAGAAGCACGAATAACCTGAGACTTTTTGATATTGTGTTTTTTTATCAACGTATCAAGAAGAGAAGATAAATCTTCTTTTATCATATAATTCTTGTTTTCATTGTAAAAGGCTTTAAAATCAGAGCAAAGTCCCAATTCTTCAACTATTTTTGTTGTGTCTTTCATAAGTTTGTTACCCCATTTATACAATTCTTCACTAATTATAACAAAGAAACCGTGTTGTGTCAATAATTTTAAAAAAAATACGGTTTTCTATGCTGCCAGCATATGACTTTTTTAAAATGTTGTGATATAATGCTCAAAGAAAGAAATATCAAATATAAATGGAAGAATGATTAAGTTGGGGAATATTATTTTTATTGCTTTGAATTATTAGATTCTTATAAAACATTTTCCTTATGTTTCGACCAATTTTTTACAATATTTATATGACTCAGCTTGTAACACTACATAGGTTAAAAAAATATTTAAAGATAAGTTCAACAATTATAACAAATTTATATTAACTGTTTATTCGATATTAGGTGATTTTTAGAGAAAAACAATGTTTAATTTATCAAATGTGTGAAAACTATTGACAACTATCTGTGAAAAATGTTATAATCAAAAGAAGTTTGGAGAAAAGAGTATGTAAAAAATAGGAGAAAAGGGTATGTATCTGAAAATAAACGAGCTTGTTCGACATATGCAATATGAAAATACGCTTTTTAACCCTTATGAATATAAATTTTATTTCAAAGACGAGCTTTCTTTAAAAGAAAAGACTTCAAATAAAGAATTATTAAACGTAAGCAATTTGATTTCTGAGGTTGAGAAAAATTCAAAAAATACTTATTCTGAGGCGGAAATAAAGAATTGGCTTTTTGTTCCTTTTGTTTCTGAAACAGAAGCTATTGAGAAGTTTATTTATTCATTAGAAAAAAAGCCCAAATATTTTTTTGAAAAAAGGGTTCAGGATTTTTTGAATATAAATTTATTTTATAATGTCATCTTAGAGCTTGACCTTGAAGAAAAATGGGAAAAGTTTCTTTATGAATACCGCAAGGAAATTGCGACAAAATGGTGTTTGGACAATGGAATTGTTTATACTGAAAAAGAATAATTCTTGTTATAATTCTCTGAATAAAAAGGAAAAATAATATTTTTAAAAATATAAATATAGGTTTAAAATATAAATATAGATTTAAAAGCTGAAAAGTATAAATATAGATTTAAAAGCCGGAAAGGAAAAAATATGAAACTTTCTTTTGAAACCATAAAAGAAATATCATTTGGCTGTATGGAAATATACAAGGATGAAGAGGGGATTCATTTTCTTCGTCATTCATCTGAGCAAACGAATTTTCTTTATAGCCTTTTTCAAGTTTGGGGAGACAACTCAAGAGATACAGCCGGAGTTGTTATAGACTTTTACACAAACACAAAAAACTTTGAGTTTTCAGCACCTTGTGGTTGTAAATTTGAGCTTCTTGTTAATTCAGAGCTTATTGAAGAAATATTTTTAAGCGGAGAAACAAGAATGTGGAAAGGAGAAATAAATCCCGAAGGAAAAAGAATTCGCATTTCCTTAGTTTTCCCCGCAAGAAGCCGAGGCGTTTTGGAATATATAAACGTAGACGATTGTTCTGAGGTTACTCCATATTCATATTCAGGAAAAATTCTTTTTTTTGGAGACTCTATAACGCAAGGGTGGAGCTGTGAGAAAAACGCTTTTTCACATCCTTTTATAATATCCAGATATTTTGATTCCGAATTGTTGAATCAAGGGGTTGGCGGTTTTCATTTTGACGTTTTGGCTCTTGAGAATTTGAAATATGAACCAGACAGAGTTGTTGTTGCGTATGGAACTAATGATTTTGACTATTTCAGCTCAATGGAAGAGTTTCAAAAAATAATGTCTTCATATTTGGAAAGAATCAAAGAAATGTATGGAGATAAAAAAATATACGTTGTTACTCCAATTTGGTTTGTTGATTCAGAACCGACATCAATGGGAACTCTTGATGATTGTAGAAATGCCATTGCAAAGAAATCAGAAAGCCTTGGATTTGCTGTTATTGACGGTTCTGTTATCTTTCCGGCTGATTCAAAATATCTTGCTGACGGGCTTCATCCCAACGATGAAGGAAGCAAAATATATGCTGAAAACGCAATAAAAACAATAATAGAGAAAGAAAAACTGTAAAACAAAAAATATAAAAGAAAAAATAGAGAATAAAGAAAATAAAGAAAAAAAGAAAAAAAGAAAAAAAGAAAAAAAGAAAAAATAGAAAAGTATATAAAATAGCTTTATAAAGCTATAAAGAGGTTTGAAATGAAAAATGGACTTGTATTGGAAAATGGAGAGCTTATATATTATAAAGACGGAAAACCGTTTCACGCAGGTGTTATAGAATGGGAAGGGTATATATATTATATCGGTGAAAGCGGAAAGGCTGTTAAGGGTGAACACATTGTTCATAAATCTATGTCTAATGGATTATTAAAGAGAGGGACTTATAGATTTGACGATGAATGTAAGCTGATAGAAGGTTCATATATTGCTCCCAAAAAGAAAAAAAACGTAAAATCAAAGACGAAAAAAGGATTGAAAATCTCTCTCGTTTGTTTTGCTGTAGTTTTTCTCATTGCTTTTACATATTTTGCTCCCAAATATTCTAATAAAATAACTGAAAACGAAGCGTTAAAGGAAAATTCTTCTGATTCGTCAAACGATTCTTCAAAAAAAGAAATCGTTGTTCCTGAAATAGATAAAGAAGTTCTTTTGTGTTCAAATGCAGCGAAAAGTTTTTACAATGGAGATCTTTCTATAAAAGAGGTTGTAAACACAGGTTCTCCGTATCACAGTATGAAATTTGAATATTTCATTTATAACGGTAAAAACGGAAAAATGCTTCTTAGCGAGAAAGAGGATATGTCTTTATCAAGAGAATTTTCTCTTCTCCACACAAAAAACGCTTTGACAATAGATAATCTTAAACCTGATACAACATATTATTACAACGTATCAAGCGGTGAATCTGTTGAAACGGGCAGCTTTAAAACTGCCCCGTCATACCGATTTGTTTATATGGAGGGTGTTAAAAACACAAGAGATATTGGCGGAGTTAAAACTATTGACGGAAAAAGATTGAAGTATGGAAAAATTATTCGTGGCTCTGAAATAGACGGACTTGTTGAAAGCGGATATTTTCTCTCAAAGAGCGATGTTGAAAACGTTGTTGAAACTTTTAAATTTGCTTATGATTTTGATTTAAGAAATCCTTCTGTTTTTTCAGGAAAATACGTATCCCGCTTGGGCGAAAACGTAAAACACGATTTTTATGATTGTCCAATGTATGGTAATATTTTCAATCAGAATAGTAAAGAGAAGATGAAACAGATTTTTTCATCTTTAGCAGACGAAAATAAATATCCTATGTATCTTCATTGTACCCACGGAGCAGACAGAACAGGAACCGTTGTTTTGCTTTTGCAGTTATTGCTTGGAGTTGATGAAGAAACGGCAATAAAGGAATACAGATTAACCGCATTTCTGTATAATGAATACGCTGACAGCAATTCTATAGATGTTGTTATAGAAGGCTTGAAATCCTTTAACGGCGAAACGTTAAAAGAAAAGGTATATAGTTATCTCGTTGATAATATAGGCGTAACTCCAGAGGAAATTGAAAGCATTAAAAATATACTTTTAGAATAATATGAAAGGGTAGGGATGAAGGCTTTTCATCTTTACCTTTTTTTATATATTATTTGTAAAAATAAGTTTAATTTCGGATGATTCACGTTATTAATTGTTAATTCTGAAAAAAAGCAATTTAAGGATTCTCATATTATTCATTCGGCGTTATACAATATTTTATCTTTCAGCGAAAATAAATTGCTCTTGAAGGTGTTAAAATTTTCAAATTCTTATTGACTTTTTTAATATATCGGGGTATAATCTCATATGGAGAATCTGTTTTTTTGGAAAGTCGGACAGGGCGAATATGTCATAGACTGAGAGCATATTCAACGATGAGTAGTAAACAGGGAACACTCTTAGATTAATCGTAAATTGCGAAAAAAACAATTCGGAAATTTATCTAATTAAGGCGGAGACGCGGGTGGAATGCTCTTTTTCTTTGGAAAAGTCTGAAAGCGAAAACGGCTTTATGTACGTATCCATTTGAAAAAGAAAAGGTTTGTGCTTTATGAAAAAAGGCTTTTTTCCTGACCTTTAAAAGCTAAACCGCAGAAAATCACGTTTCAAAAAAAGGATGGCACCGCGGGCGAAAGCTCGTTCCGAACGATTATTTCCGGGAAAAGCATGGAGGAAAAAATGCTTAGAACACATCATTGCAACGAACTCAGACCTGAAAACGTTGGCGCAAAGGTTCGCCTCTCAGGTTGGGCAGAAACAATAAGAGACCACGGCGGAGTTATTTTCATTGACCTACGCGACCATTATGGCGTAACACAGGTTGTTTTAAATGACGAAAAGCTGATGGAAGGCGTAAACCGTGAAACTGTAATTTCTATTATGGGAGAAGTTCGTCTTCGTGATTCAGAAACTGTCAATCCAAAACTTGCAACAGGTCTTGTTGAGGTTTATGCGGAAAGCCTTGAAATTTTAGGCTCTTGCAAAAATATGCTTCCCTTTGAAATTGCCGAATCTAAAGGCACAAGGGAAGACGTTCGTCTGAAATACCGTTACCTTGATCTTCGTAATCCCGAAATTCATAAAAATATATTGCTTCGTTCTCAAGTTGTCAGCTTTTTAAGAAGACAAATGGAAGAATTGGGTTTTGTTGAAATTCAAACTCCTATTCTCACCGCATCTTCTCCCGAAGGAGCAAGAGACTATCTCGTTCCAAGCAGAAAACATAAGGGTAAATTTTACGCATTACCACAAGCTCCTCAGCAGTTTAAACAGCTTCTTATGGTTTCGGGCTTTGATAAATATTTCCAGATAGCGCCTTGTTTCAGAGATGAAGACGCTCGTCAGGACAGATCTCCGGGTGAATTTTATCAGCTTGACTTTGAAATGGCGTTTGCAGAGCAGGAAGACGTTTTTGCTGTGGCAGAAAAGGTTCTTTATGAAACCTTTAAAAAATTCTCAAACAAAAAGGTATCTCCTCCTCCTTTCAAACGTTTTACCTATAAAGAAGCTATGCTCAAATACGGTTCTGATAAGCCTGATTTGAGAAACCCTCTTATTATTCAGGATTTAACTGAATTTTTTGCAAAACACGAATTTCTTAATTTCAACGGAAGAACAATTCCATTCAAGAATAAACTTGTTCGCGGTATCGTTGCAAACTATCTCGGTAAAAAGGACGGGGATGGAGACGGTAAAAAAGCATTTGAAAAAGCAATTGATGCATATTCAAGAAGCATAGGTATGAAATTCGGTATAGGATATATTAACCTTGAAAACGGTGAATATAAAGGACCTATTGCTAAATTCCTAACAGAAGAACAAAAAGCAGAGCTTACAGCTCTTGTTGGAATAAAAGAAGGCGAAACCCTCTTCTTTATCTCAGATACAGCAAACGTAATTGACCGCTTATCAGGAGAAATGAGAAAATGGATTGGTAATGAATTAGGTCTGATTAAGGACGATTCTTTCGAATTTTGCTATATCGTTGATTTCCCAATGTATGAGCTTAATTCAGACACGAATAAAATTGATTTTACTCATAACCCATTCTCAATGCCACAGGGTGGACTTGATGCTTTAGAAAACAAAGATCCTCTTGAAATTCTTGCATATCAATATGATATTGTTTGTAACGGAATAGAGTTGTCATCAGGTGCTGTCAGAAACCATAGTCCTGAAATTATGAGAAAAGCATTTGCTATTGCGGGATATTCTGAAGAAGAACTTGCAAAGCGTTTTGGCGCACTTTATACAGCGTTCCAATATGGAGCACCTCCACACGCTGGTATGGCTCCCGGCGTTGACAGAATGATAATGCTTCTTGCAGACGAAGAAACAATAAGAGACGTTATTGCGTTCCCTCTCAACGGAAACGCTCAAGACTTACTTCTTGGTGCACCTGGAGAGGTTACGGAAATGCAGTTGAGAGAAGCAAACATCAAAATAAGAGATTAATCAACATAGTTAAGTTAAGAAGGTATATATATGACAAAAGAAACAATGTCTTCTTTGAAGCAATTAAATAAACTCGCTTTAACGGAAACGGAAGAAGCAGAGGTATTGAGTTTTATTGAAGCTCTTGAAAAAGGGGAAGAAAAGCTCTCAGAAGTTGACACAGACGGACTCAAGGTTCTCGTTCACCTTTCTGAACTTTCGTGTATCTATAACGTTTTGCGTGAAGACGAAAACAAAAAAATATATTCACGTGATGAGCTTCAGGAACATTCTCCCGAATCCTACGATGGATATTGGCAAGTGCCTCGCCTCGTTGACTAAGAAAGGAGCGGGAAGATAAATATGAAATATATAACAGAAATAAATGAAAAGGGTAACGTTGCCCTTGAAGATACAATTTTATATAAGGGAATACCTTCAACAGCGGGTTCAAAAATGCTTGAGAATTTTATTCCTCTTCATAATGCCGAGGTTGTAGACCGTTTGGAAAAAGTGGGATATGAAATTTCGGGTAAATCCAACGTTGGAGAATTTGGCTTTGACCTTTTGGGCGAAACGTCATTTTTCGGTTCAGAAAAAGATGAAAACGGAAATCTTGTTTCTTCTTCAAGTGTTTTGGTTAAAAATGGCTTGAAGGGTGTTTTAGCCGTTGAGCTTAATGGAGCTTCTTTAAGAGGTGCATCATTAGGCGGAACCGTTTTTGTTAAACCTACTTATGGAACAGTTTCAAGATACGGTGTTATTCCTTGTGCTTGTTCTTCCGAACAGGTTGGCGTTCACGCTTTGAATATTGATAATGCTGTTGAGATTTTAAGTGTCATTGCGGGACACGATGATAAAGACGGAACAAGTCTTACGGCGGAAAAATACGAATATTCTCTTTCTGAAAAGGTTTGCGGTAAAAAAGTTTGTATTCCAAAGGAATATTTTGAAAAAGCAGATGATGAAACAAAGAAAAAAGTTTTATCTGTTGCTGAAACCCTCAAATTGAAAGGTGCTTGTGTTGAAGAGGTTTCTTTTTCAGACCTTTTGGCATCCCAAAGTGGGTGGTTTATAATGATGTCGGCTGAAAGCTGTAATAACCTTTCAAGATACGATGGAGTTAAATTTGGTCATAGAGCGAAAAAGTATAACGATATTGAAGAGCTTTATATAAATTCAAGAACAGAAGCATTTGGACTTCTTGTAAAATCGGTTATTCTTTATGGTTCAGACGTTCTTTCAAAGAACAGATATTTCACAGCTTACGATAAAGCATTGAAAGTTCGCCGTGCTTTGAGAAAAAAACTTGATGAAATTTTTGCTCAATACGATTTTGTTTTAGCTCCCGTTTCATCAAAAACTGAATATAAAGAAGCAACTTTAAAGGACGTTTACGCTGAAAGCTATTTCACTTCTCTTGCTTCAATGATGGGACTTCCCGTTGTTGCAACAAACGGTGTTCAGCTTATTGGAAACACTTTTGGCGAAAGCGTAATCTTTTCTGCCGCAAAAGCATTGGAGGAGGGAAAATAATGAAATACGAAACAGTTATAGGGCTTGAAGTCCATATTGAACTTGCAACGGATTCTAAAATTTTCTGCTCTTGCGGAACAACCTTTGGCGCAGGTCAGAACAACAACGTTTGCCCTGCTTGTTGTGGAATGCCGGGTATGCTTCCCATAATGAACAAAAAGGTTGTTGAGCTTGGAATGCGTGCGGGAATGTTGACAAACTGTCATATTAACAGATATACAACCTTTGATAAAAAGAGCTATTATTATCCCGATCTTCCTTCTTCTTATCAGAC
>JAZNJM010000041.1:0-58544 GCA_045578045.1 Eubacteriales bacterium
AGCTCTGTCATTAAATCTTCATCAATATGAAGTCTACCCGCTGTATCAAGGAAAACCATATCAAAGCCATATTTAATTGCATACGCAATAGCTTCCTTTGCGGTTATAACCGGATTTTGCGTCCCACGGTCAAAAACGGGAACTTTTGCTTTTTCGCCCATTATCTGAAGCTGCTTTATTGCAGCAGGACGATATATATCACACGCAACAAGCAAAGGATTTTTTCCTTTGTTTTTATACATCGAAGCAAGTTTTGCACAATGGGTTGTTTTTCCCGAACCTTGTAATCCACACATAAGAATTACAGTTGGTGGCTTTGAGCTTATTTCCAGCTTTGAATTTTCGCTTCCCATTAAAGCGATCATTTCTTCATTTACAATTTTTACAATCTGTTGAGCAGGAAGAAGACTTTCAAGAACGTCGGCACCAACGCAACGTTCAGAAACTTTTTTTATAAATTCTTTAACAACTTTGAAATTAACGTCTGCCTCAAGAAGAGCAAGTTTTATTTCACGCATTCCCGCTTTTACATCGCTCTCGGTTAATTTACCTTTGCCTCGGAAAAACTTAAAAGCATTGGAAAGCTTATCTGTCAGACTTTGGAACATTCCTTCTACTCCTTTATATATTTGCTATTTATAATCCTTTATATATTCGCCATTATAATCAAGCGTTTTTCATTCATAACACAAAAAAGCATTATTCATCAGACGACTTGAAACTGAATTTCTCGATAGCTTTTGATGCAATATCAGCAGCTTCCTCAGAAGAGGCGGAATTTTTCAGAGAAGTTACTCTTATGAGAGCTTTTCTTAATCCATTACACGCAACTGTAAGCTCATAACAGTGTAGCTTCTCTTCAAGCTCAAATAGCTTTTCTTCTCCTCTTTTTAAAACCTCATAAACCCCCTGACGGGTTATACCGAGATTTTCAGATATTTCTGATAAGGACATATCTTTATTATAATACATATCAAGGGCATCAAACTGCTTCTTTGATAGAACGCTCTCATAATAATCAAGAAGCAAACCAATTGTTACAAATCTGTCTTCGGAATTCTTCATAATCTGATCCCTTTACATAGTTATAATTATGTTTATTACTATAATCTCTTTGTAATTACAGTTATTGTAAAGCTACATACAATATAGAAAACTGTGTTTTACAGTTATTAAGATGTTTACGGTTGAATTCAACCTCCCCCAAAAAAGAGCTAACTCTCACAGGGGGGTGTAAACAAAAAAACTTTACAGTCGTGATTATACTAAAATATTTTTCATTTGTCAAGAGATTTTTTGATTTTTATTTGTTAATATAGGGTTAAATTTCAAAAAATATGATAATTTGCCACAAAGTGAGAATCTACCATTACCCCACTTATTGACTTTTTCAGTTTAGTAATATATAATTTATCAAAAATAACGGAATTTCTTCAAGGAGTATCATAAGATGAAATGTTATATTTGTCCCCGAAAATGCGGGGCGGACAGAAGAAAACAATATGGATTTTGCGGTTGTAATGATATAATATCCATAAGAAGAGCCGCACCGCATTTTTGGGAAGAGCCTTGTATTTCGGGAACAAACGGTTCTGGAACGATTTTTTTTGAAGGTTGTCAGCTTCATTGTGTTTTTTGTCAAAACTATAAAATATCTGAAATCGGGCATATATGCAATAATTCAGAAAATGATTTTTTGTCATTAAAAAGCAAAATAGATTCCTCTTCAAACGAAAAAGAAATTATAAATCTGTTTATAAAGCTTAAAGACCAAAACGTTCATAACATCAATCTCGTTACGCCCGATATGTATATTCCACAGCTTATTCCAATTATCAGAAAAATAAAAAGCGAAGGCTTCGACCTTCCCTTTATTATGAATTGTTCGGGATATGAATCCACCGAAATGATAAAATCTCTCAGAGGAATTATTGATATTTATCTACCCGATTTCAAATATATGTCTCCGTTATTATCAAAAAAATATTCATCAGCTCCCGATTATTCCGAAATTGCAAAAAAAGCTATAGAAGAAATGGTTTCTCAACAACAAAAATGTATTTTTGATGAAAAAGGGATTCTTCAAAAAGGCGTTATTGTTAGGCATATGCTTATTCCCTCAAACGTTCACGATTCAAAAAAGATACTAAATTATTTACACCAAACGTATGGTGAAAAGATATATATAAGTATTATGAATCAATATACTCCTGTCAAAAATCACAAATTTAAAGAGCTTAACAGAAAAGTTTACGAAAGCGAATACGAAGATTTATTGTGTTTTGCCCGTTCAATCGGAATTGAAAAGGCATTTATACAAGAAGGAGAAGCCGCAGATGAAAGTTTCATTCCCGACTTCTCCAAAAATTCAATTATTTAGTTAGTTTTGTTCGTTTAGTTATTTATTAAATAATTCATTCGTTCAGTTGATCGTTGAGCAACTTATTCGTTTGGTTGTTTATTAAATAACCATATTATTATTCGCAATAATAGAGAGCTTTATTTATAGCGTTTACATACGCTTTTATACTTGATTCAAGAATATTTGTTGAAAAGCCTCTTCCGGGATGTTCACCATTTTCATCGCATATTCTGACTCTAACCTCACCAACAGCGTCTGTTCCACCCGTTACAGCTTTTATTTCATATGAAATAAGATGATATTCTTTTCCAACGATTTTATTAACAGCGTTGAAAACAGCCTCAATAGGTCCGTTTCCAATAGCAGCATCTTCAAAAACCTTCTCATCCTTTGTTAAAGAAACCATTGCCATTGAACGAATACTGTTGCTGCATTGTATCTGATATGATTCAAGCTCATACCCATTAATAACCCTTGAATCAAGAATTGCTTCTTCTACCAAAGCAATAATATCCTTTTCAGAAACGTGTCTCTTTCTGCAAGAAAGATCCTTGAAAGAAGAAAAAGCGGTTTTAAGAACATCGGGAGTTGTATGTATACCAAGCTCCTCAACCTTATTATTAAAAGCGTGATGTCCCGAATGTTTTCCTAAAACGATGGAATCCCCTCTCGAACCAACGTCTGAGGGAGAGAAAATTTCATAAGTTCCCCTTGAAGCCATCATACCGTGTTGATGTATTCCAGATTCGTGAGCAAAAACGTTGCTTCCCACAATAGGCTTATTCTGAGCAACGTAAACCCCTGTTAAATTTGAAACAAGTTTACTTGCCTTTGTTAAAAGTTTAGTATTTATACCGTGTTCTACTCCAAATAAATCTTTTCTAACTGAAAGAATCATCGCAAGTTCTTCAAGGGAAGCATTTCCTGCCCTCTCGCCTATTCCGTTTATAGTACAATCAACCTGAGTTGCACCACCGCTTATTCCTGCTAAGGTATTTGAAGCAGCTAAACCTAAATCATTATGACAATGAACAGCCAAAGCGGCTTTTTCCATTCCCGATGTGTTTTCAAAAACATATCGGATTTTTTTCTCGAAATCGAAAGGAGCAGCAAAGCCAACAGTATCTGCAATATTAACAGTTTTTGCCCCTGCTTTTATTGCGGCTTCAAAAACCTTTACTAAAAAATCATTATCAGTTCTTGAAGCGTCCTCAGCAGAAAACTGAACATCGGAACAATATTTTTTTGCATATGCAACAGATTCTGAAACCATTCTGAGAATTTCATCTCTGCTTTTTTTCAGCTTGTATTTTAAATGTATATCACTCGTTGCAACAAAAACGTGGATTCTTGGACTTTCAGAGTTTTTAATTGCTTCCCAACAAATATCTATATCACTGAAAGCGGCTCTTGAAAGCCCCGCAACAGAACAGCCTTTTAAAGCCGAAGCAATTTTTGCCGTTGCAGAAAAATCATTTTTTGAAGAGCAAGGAAATCCAGCCTCAATAACATCAACTCCCATCTCACAAAGGAGATTTGCAACACGCAATTTATCGGAAATATTGATATTAACCCCAGCCATTTGCTCTCCGTCTCTGAGAGTTGTATCAAAAAATAACACTTTTTTCATAATGAGTTTGTAAAAATTACTTTATGAGTTTAATAAAGTTTTTCTTGCCTCTCTTTAAAACTATTCCTTCAGAAAAATCGCTATCAGAATACGTTTTCTTTATATCAGTTACTTTTTCACCGTCAACAGTAACACCGCCCTGTTCAACAGCTCTTCTTGCTTCTGATTTCGAAGGAACAAGACCAGCTTTAACGAGCATTGAAAGAATATCTATTTTACCATCGGCAAAATCTGTATCAGAAAGTGTTACAGAAGGCATATCTGCTGAATTTCCAGCACCAAATACTGCCTTTGCGGCATTCTGAGCTTTTTCAGCCTCTTCATCTCCGTGAACGAGCTTTGTTAACTCATATGCAAGAATTTCTTTGGCTTTATTAAGCTCACTTCCCGTCCAAGAGCTCATTGCTTCTATTTCTTCCATTGGAAGGAAGGTCAACATACGGATACAATTTAAAACGTCTGCATCATCAACGTTTCTCCAATACTGATAAAAATCGTATGGAGAGGTTTTGTTAGGATCAAGCCAAACTGCTCCGCTTTGTGTTTTACCCATTTTCTTTCCTTCTGAGTTAAGAAGGAGAGTTATTGTCATAGCGTATGCATCTTTTCCGAGCTTTCTTCTTATAAGCTCTGTACCGCCAAGCATATTGCTCCATTGATCATCGCCGCCAAACTGCATATTGCATCCATACTTCTGATATAATGCATAAAAGTCGTAGCTTTGCATTATCATATAGTTAAATTCAAGGAATGAAAGACCTTTTTCCATTCTTTGCTTATAACATTCGGCGGTTAACATTCTGTTTACGCTGAAACAAGCTCCAACGTCTCTGAGAACGTCAATGTAGTTAAGGTCAAGAAGCCAATCTGCATTATTTACCATTATTGCTTTTCCTTCTGAAAAATCAATAAAACGGCTCATTTGCTTTTTGAAACATTCACAATTATGGGCTATAGTTTCCTTTGTCATCATTGTACGCATATCGGTTCTCCCAGAGGGATCTCCAATCATAGCAGTTCCACCGCCTATAAGAGCAATGGGTTTATTTCCAGCCATTTGAAGTCTTTTCATAAGACAAAGTGCCATAAAATGACCAACGTGAAGACTATCAGCCGTTGGATCAAAACCAATATAAAAAACAGCTTTTCCTGAATTTACTAATTCTCTTATTTCTTCTTCATCAGTTACCTGAGCTATAAGCCCTCTTGCCTTTAACTCTTCATAAACTTTCATAATATTGTTTTGCCTCTCTTTTTTCAAACTTTATATTTACTTTAGTATAACATTTTTTTTCAAAAAAGCAATAGGCAAATTTCAAAATATCATCATATGAAAATAATTAGAAAACTAAACGTCTAAAATACATCTTATTGCCTTTAACGAATTTAAGTAGCTATTCGGTCGGTGATCATTAACAGACATATATTTTCCGCTGTTTCCAATACGAATAATCTTTCCTAAATGTCTGTATCCCAAAAAACCTGGAGGGATTTTTGTTACAATATCCCCCGAATTAATTATATTAACGAATTTTTGAAACCGTTCTTCTAAAAACGAATGGTTTTTACTTCCAAAAAAAATTTTAGGGCATCCAAAAGAAAAACCATATAAACAATCTCTTTTTTCAGGATTATTATACCAAACGTATTCATAACACAAGGCGGCGAGAGCCGCACCATGACTGTATCCAACGATTATTGCAGAGTTAAAATCTGACCTTTCCAAATTAGCTTGAATATAAGGCAAAAGACTTTTCCAAACCTTTAAAAAACCTCGGTGGCATCTCCAAGGTACGTCCATTCCCTGATACGCTTTAGAAGGAAAATCAAAGTTGTTTTTCCAATCCTGTTTTCCATTACTCTGTTGAAAAAAAATATACCTTGTTTCATTGATTTTATACGTTGCATAACTTCCATCGTTTTCCACGTGAATATACGATGCCCTGAGACATTTTTCAAACATATCACAAAGGTCAAATTTCATCGTCTTTAAATCTCCGTCTCAAAGCTGAATTTTCGTTGGTTTCATATTTTGAGTTTCTTTCCTTGTTTGTATTGAGATATTTCAGCTTTGTGGCAAGTCCGCCTCTTATATGCCTTTCAGATTTATTTTTTTGAAGAACCTTTTCTGCTTCTTCGAAAAGAGCGAAATTTATTTTTTTTAAATAAACCGTCAAATCCTTATGTACTGTTGATTTTGATATTCCAAATCTTTCAGCTGTTTTTCTCACGGTTGAATTGTTTTCAACGATATACAGCCCTATTTCTTCAATTAATTTTTCTCGACCTGTATCATTATAAAAAACGGACTCTTTTGATAACATATAATTACTCCCGCATTATTTTATACGGTAAACTATATGAAAAAGAGTCCGTCTTTATTCATAGTTATTCTTTTATAGAAGGGTTATTGAAAATGGGATTATTTTTTTATTGCTCCGTCAAGCTCTTTTTCGGGATCAATCGTAACGCCTCCGACTTTAAGCTCAAAATGAACGTGTGATTCATCTCCAACCTCAACCAAAGCGGTTTTTCCAACAGCTCCTATTATTTCTCCTGCTTTGATTTCTTTCCCTACAGATATACTTTCGGGAACGTTTGAATCCAAATTCATATAGTATGAAACAAGATCGTAGTCGTGCTCAATGGCAACTGTTTTTCCCATCATCGGATCATCGTAAACAGAAACAACTTTTCCGTCTGCATATGCAAGAACTGCACTTCCTTTATCTGCGGCAATATCAATTCCCGAATGAATTCTATAATCATTCAAGGTTTCTGAAAATACCAGAGAATCAACAGAATATTTTTTAATAATATTTCCGTTTACAGGATAATAATATTTTTTTACCACGGGATCTGCTTCTATTCCCGATTGATTATTATCAACAGGCTTTTCGTCATCAGGAATACTTATATTGATATCGGGAATATCAATTTGGGGAACGCTTATCTCTGGAGTTTCTATGTCAATTTCACCTATATCATCGTATGAGTAGCTTAAAGAAAATACCCCAACTGCTGTTGCAACAACTACCATAAGCGCAAGAGACATATAAACGGAAGCTCCGTATTTTTTCATAAATTCTTTTGCTTTGAATTTTGAAAAATGCTTTTTAAAGTCAAACTTTTTTTGTTCTTCTTTATTTCCTTTTTGATTTTTGTTGTTTTGTTCCATAATTGCCCTCCAATGTTTGTTGTAGGTAGTTTTACCAAAGAGAGCAACAATTATTCAAATATTTATAAATTATTTTATTTGGTTATTTTGAATATGCGTTTAAAGTGCTAACGGTTTTATCAGATTCTTTTGAAAGTATAGACTCATATTCTTTTTTTGCTTTTATAACTCTTTTTACATATTCAGCGGTTTCATCATATGGAATTGTATCAAGTTTTTTTCCATCAGACGAATATCTGCTGTCTGAAAGCCAGCCGCAAACTCTTGTGTATCCCGCGTTATATGATGCATAAATTGCTTCATCGTTTTCAAGTCTTTCCATTAAGAAAGAAAGATAATAGGTTCCGTATCTTATATTGGTTTTTGGATCTTTTATCATATCATCACTAACAGTTTCTCCAAGTCTTGTAGAAACCCAAGAAAACGTATCGGGCATAAGCTGCATAAGACCAACAGCACCAGCCGAAGAAACAGCGTCAGCTTTAAAATCACTTTCAGTTTTTATCACAGCATAAACGAGAGCTTCGGGAACGGAAAACTCTTCTGATGCACTTTTTACATCTTCAACATATTCAAGTTGATAATTTTCATTTTTAAATATATTTCTAACAAAATATACAATTTCTTCTCTGAACAAAAGTATAAAGGTCAAACCAACAACTAACAAAATTAAAAGGACACCAAAAATTTTATTATTCTTTGACATATTTTTCACCTATAAAACTCAAAAAAATATTAACTTTCTCTTGCAATTCTTCCAAGCTACCATTATTTACGATAATATAATCTGAATTTTTTGAGATAAAATCTTCATTTTTTTGCATAGACAATCTTTTATTTATTTCAACGGAGTTTTTTTTATCTCTTTTTTCAATTCGTTTATATAAAAGAGCTTCGTCAGCAACGACACCCAATATAAAATCACATTTTTTATCAAGTCCGCTTTCAAAAAGAGTTGGTGCATCTAAAAAAACAAATTTTTCTCTTTCGGTTCTATGTTTTTCAACAAGATTCTCAATTTTTTCAAGAATATATTTATGAGTTATCTCGTTAAGCATACTCGTTTTCAATGAATCACCAAAAGCGACAGCGGCAAGGTTAGCTCTGTTGAGAGAACCGTCTGAAAGCAAAATCTCTTTTCCAAAAAATGAAACAAGCTCAGTCAAACAAGGAGAATTTTTTTGAGTTACTTCCCTTGATATTAAATCACAATCGATATAAGCGGGGTAATGCTTCTGAATCAGTTTTCCAACAGTACTTTTTCCGCTTCCGCTTTTTCCACAAATTCCTATTATTTTCATAAATCAATAACCCTTGAAATTTCCTCAACAGAAATAGCTCCTACCCTTAAAATTTCGGGTTTATCCTTAACAAGCGAAACAATAGTTGATTCAACGCCAACAGACGTTTTTCCGCTATCAATAATTGCAGGAATAAGACCTTGAAAATCGTTAATAACCTGATTACACTCTTTAGGGCTTGGCATTGAAGAAATATTTGCAGAAGTACCCGCAATAGGATAATTAGTTTTTTTTGCAAGTTCAATAAAAACCTTATTTGAGGGGAATCGAATTGCAACGGTATCAAGCCCTCCCGTTACAACTGAACATAATACTTCTTTTTTTCTTAAAACAACGGTTATTGGTCCGGGAGCAAAGGCTTCGAAAAGTTTATACGCTCTTTTGTCCATATATGCAATATCTTCCCCTTGTGAAGGGTGATACAAATGGCATATTAAACCTTTTCCCGAAGGGCGTTCCTTTAACTCGTATATCATTTTACAAGCGTTTTCGTCAAGTGCATTAGCTCCAATTCCATAAACTGTTTCGGTTGGAAATCCAATAACTTCTCCATTTCGAAGATACTCAGCACATTTTTCTAAAGCAGAAAAATTTAAATCTGAATCTTTCATTTTGAATATTTCTGTTTTATACTCTTTTTCATTCAAAAAATTTGATATAAACGTTTTTTTTCTGTTATCTGAATATATTTTATCCATTTTAAATTCCTTACAAATGTATTGTTTTCCAATTTTACCACTTTTTGTTTTATATTTCAAGTATTTTACAATATATTTCTCAAAAAGATAAATTTTTCAGTTTGAAAAATCAAATAAAACTTTTTTATAAATAATATGAAAAACAAGCCAGAGGCAGAAAAAATATGCAAAAACTTTATTTCTTGAGCAATATTTTTTCAAAAATCTATTGTCTTTTGCTGAAAAAGATGGTATAATGACAGAGATTAAATCAAACTATTATACTTGGATAAACGTATGATTATATAAACGTGTTTTTTATCCAATCATACGTTTCACAGTGGAGATATTGCAATGCCTATAAAAATTCCCAACTCACTACCTGCCGCCGACATTCTATGTGGCGAAAATATATTCATTATGGATGAAATGAGAGCAACTGCTCAGGATATACGTCCTTTGAAGATTGCGATACTCAATCTTATGCCAACAAAAATCGTTACTGAAACACAGCTTCTCAGACTTTTATCCAACACACCCTTACAGGTTGACGTGAGCTTTATGAATACCGTTTCAAGAGTCAGCAGAAATACTCCCGCCGAACACCTGAAAGCGTTTTACGGATCATTTAACGATTTCAGACATTTGAAATTTGACGGAATGATTATAACGGGTGCTCCCGTTGAACATCTTGCCTTTAATGACGTTGATTATTGGGACGAGCTTTGCGAAATTTTTGAATGGACGAAACATAACGTTTATTCAAAGCTATACATTTGTTGGGGTGCTCTTGCGGCTCTTAACTATCATTACGGTATAAAAAAAATAAATTACGAAGAAAAGCTGTCGGGAGTATTTGAACACAAAACGCTGATTCCCTCTCATCCTGTTACAAGAGGGTTTGACGAAGTATTTAAAGCACCTCATTCACGTTTTTCAGGCGTTAGCGAAAAAGATATATTAAAAAATTCATCTCTTGACCTCCTTGCTGTTTCTGAAAAAGCAGGTCCATATCTCATTGCTTCAAAAAAATACAGAGAGATTTTTATAACGGGACATCCCGAATATGATTTTGATACCTTATCAAAAGAATATTTCAGAGACGTTGAAAAAGGAATATCGCCCAAAGTTCCCGAAAATTATTTTCCCGCAAACGATCCAACGAAAACACCAAAAAATTTATGGAGATCTCACGCACATCTACTTTTCTCTAACTGGCTTAATTATTGCGTTTATCAAGGAACTCCATATAATACGGAAGAAATTATGTGAAAGGCTTTTTACAATAAAGGTTATGGAAAAAGATTTACGTTCGGAAATACTAAAACTAAAAAAAGAAAAAAACGCATATATCGTTGCTCATTATTATCAGCCTCTTGAAATTCAGCTTATTGCAGACGCTGTGGGAGACTCTTTTGAGCTTGCTAAAAAATGCGTTAAAACAGACGCTGATAGAATTATCTTTTGCGGAGTTCATTTTATGGGAGAAAGCGCAAAAATATTATCTCCCAACAAAAGAGTTTTCGTTCCGTCAAGTGATGCGGGGTGTCTTATGGCAGATACCATAACGCCCGAAAAGCTATTAAAGCTCAAGGAAAAGCACACCGATGCAGCAGTTGTTTGCTATATCAATTCTTCGGCAGCGGTCAAAGCGTTATCAACGATTTGTTGCACTTCGTCAAATGCAAAAAAAGTTGTTGAATCTCTCCCAAATAAAAAAATAATTTTTGCTCCCGATAAAAACCTTGGAGCTCATATTGCCTCGATGTTTCCCGAAAAAGAGTTTATACTTTATGATGGATGCTGCCCTATACACAACGAGGTTACATCTGAGGAAATAATCAAAATAAAAAAAGAACGTCCAAATGCTTTAGTTCTTGCACATCCCGAATGTGTAAAAAGCGTTACAGACGAAGCAGACGTTATTGGAAGCACTTCTTTAATTCTTTCTCACTGCGAAAAAGCGGAAGATTCTGAATTTATAATCGTAACGGAAAAAGCTATTGAAGAAAGGCTTTCTCATTTCTTCCCTAACAAAAAATTCATAACTGCCTCTGCAAAACTTGAATGTAGAGATATGAAAAAAATAACTCTTGAAAAAATATATAATTCTCTCTGTAACGATATGGGAGAAATTATTCTTGAAAAAGAAATTTCAGAAAAAGCGTCAATCTCACTGAAAAGGATGATGGAAATAAATGCGTAGATATTTATTTGACTCTCAAAAACTTAATAAATCCAATATATTCGATTATGACGTTGTTGTTGTAGGTAGCGGAATTGCAGGTCTTTACGCCGCATTACATCTTGATTCAAATTTGCAATGTGCGGTTATAACAAAAGCAAACATAAGCGAAAGCAATTCATATCTTGCTCAAGGCGGAATTGCCGCTGTTCTAACGGAAGATGATACTTATATCGCACACATTGAAGACACTTTAAGAGCAGGAGCAGGACTTTGCGATCCCGAAGCTGTTAGAGTTTTAGTTGAAGAAGGACCTGAAAACATAATGACTCTTATTGATATGAAAATCCCCTTTGACGTTAATAGCGAAGGTGATCTTCATATAACGCGTGAAGGCGGACACAGAGTAAGAAGGATAGTTCATTGCGGTGGAGATGCAACGGGAAAGGAAACGACCAAACAGCTTGGAAGGCTTGCTTTCAAAAAGGAAAATCTTCATTTCTTTATGGAATCGTATCTGATAGATATTCTGACAAACGAAGAAGGCGTTTGCGGAGTTATTTGTCAAGACGGAGATGAAATTAAAATTCTAAGAACGTCAAACGTTATTCTTGCAACGGGAGGTTGCGGACAAGTTTACAAATATACAACAAATCCAAAAGGTTCTGTTGGAGACGGTATCGCCGCAGCATACAGAGCAGGAGCTAAAATTCACAATATGGAGATGGTTCAATTTCACCCTACAACCCTTATTTCTCCACAAAAGACAGACAGACTTTTCTTAATTTCAGAGGCTGTCAGAGGAGAGGGAGCAATTCTTAAAAATTCTGATGGAGTTGCTTTTATGAAGGGAAAACACGAGATGGCAGACCTCGCTCCAAGAGATATCGTTACGAGAGAAATATTAAAAGAGCTTTCAAGAACGGAAACAGACAGAGCTTTTCTTGATTGCAGCTCTATGACTAAGGAATTTTTCTCCCAAAGATTTCCAACGATATTTAAAGAATGTGCGGAAAGAGGAATAAATATTCCTGAGGATATGATTCCAATTCATCCTGCTCAACATTACCTTATGGGCGGAGTTAAAACAAACCTTGACGGAATGACGGAAATTGACGGATTATACTGTTGCGGAGAAGCGGCAGAAAGCGGAATACACGGTGGAAACAGACTTGCTTCTAATTCTGTTCTTGAATGTCTTGTTTTTGGAAGAAGAGCAGCACGTTCTATTAACGCTTCTAAAAGAGAAAAAAGAGAGCTTTATCTTCCCGTTACTCTCGAAACTGACTATTATAACACCATTAACGAAGAAAAGCTCAACGAATTTTTCATACTGATTAAGAAAACAATGTCAAAATACGTTGGAGCAGTGAGAACTCCATCAGGACTTAAAAATGCTTATACCATAATAAAAGAAATTTATGACGTTCTTGAAACAGCTCGTTTATCAAACCCATATGAATACAAAATTTACAATATGTGTCAAGTATCCTTAATGATAATTGAAGCGGCAATTGAAAGAAAAGAAAGTATTGGGGCACACTATATTCTGGAGGAAACAATATGATTGGTGATAGATTTGATAATATTATTTTTGCTTGTTTTGATGAGGATATGCCATACGGCGATATAACAACAGAATCTGTTATTAAAGACGGAACGTTTGCCGAGGGCTTTTTCGTTGCAAAGGACAACGGAATTATATGCGGTCTTGAAATTGCAAAACGTGTTTTTGAGCTTTCAGGCGGAAACGTTGAGCTTGAATGTTATTTTGGTGATGGCGATGAAATTGAAAAAGGACAAAAAATTGCAAAAATTAAAGGAGATGCAAAATCTATTCTCAAAGGTGAAAGAACTGCTCTCAACCTTATGCAAAGGGCAAGCGGTATTGCAACTGCAACAAAAAAAGCAATTTTGTCTGTTGAAGGTACTAATGCAAAAATAACGGATACGAGAAAGACTATGCCAGGGTTAAGGCTTCTTGATAAATATGCAGTGAGAATGGGAGGAGGTTATAACCACAGAACAGGTTTATCGGATGGTGTTCTTATTAAAGATAACCATATCGCAGCCGCTGGTGGAATTAAAAACGCAGTTCTCGCAGCAAAAAAATCCGTTCCACACACGCTTAAAATTGAAGTTGAAACGGAAAACCTCGAACAAATTAAAGAAGCTCTTGAAGCAAAGGCTGATATTATTATGCTTGATAATATGTCAAATGATGAAATGAGAGAAGCCGTTTTATTCATCAACGGAAGAGCAATAACGGAAGCAAGTGGAAATATGGGCGAAAGAGATTTAAAAGCCGTTGCAGAAACGGGCGTTGATATAATATCTATTGGTGCATTAACTCATTCTGTTAAAGCTCTCGATATCAGCCTCAAATTTTCATTAATATAAAAATGCCTACAACCACAATTATTTATAAAGGAGTTTTAAAACGTGTTTGAAGTAATTCTCAAAGAACTTAACATAGATTTTATTTTCAAGCTTTTCGGAACATATGAATCAAACATTAAAATAATCGAAAACGCTTTATCTGTCAAGCTGTTAAACAGAGGAGACGGATTGAAAATCGTTGGAGAAGATTCAAAAAACGTTGAAAATGCAAAAAACGTTGTGTTGCAACTTGAAAAGCTCTCTCCTGTTAGCTCTGAATTGGACGAAAATACAGTTAATTACGTTATAGCTGAGGTTATGGACGGAAAAACGGAAGAGCTTTCCGCCTTATACAGCAACTGCATTTGCCTCACCGCAAAAGGAAAACCTTTAAAAGCAAAAACAGTAGGTCAGCAAAAATACGTTAATTTAATTAAAACAAACACGGTTATTATGGGCGTTGGTCCTGCGGGAACGGGAAAAACGTTTCTCGCTGTTGCTATGGCAGTTACAGCTTTAAAAGAAAAGAAAATCTCAAAAATTATTTTAACACGCCCTGCCGTTGAAGCAGGTGAAAAATTAGGTTTTCTTCCGGGAGATCTTCAAAGTAAAATTGATCCATATCTTCGACCGCTTTATGATGCTCTTGGCGAAATGCTTGGAAATGAGAGCTTTCAAAAACATCTTGAAAAAGGAACTATTGAAATTGCTCCCCTTGCATATATGAGAGGAAGAACTCTTGATGATGCATTTATTATTCTTGATGAAGCACAAAATACAACGCCTGAACAGATGAAAATGTTTCTTACCCGTTTAGGAAACAATTCAAAGGCTATCGTTACGGGAGACGTTACACAGATTGACCTTCCCTATATGAAAAAAAGCGGTCTTATTGAAGCCCTTGACATTCTCGGTGGAATTGACGGAATTGCAATTTTCCGTTTTTCTCATAAAGACGTTGTCAGACATCCACTCGTTCAGAAAATAATTCTTGCATACGAAAAAAATGATACGAAAAAACGCAAGGACGGAGAAGAAAATCAAAGAAGGAGATTCAGACCGCTGAAATGACAAAAGTATATTATAAAAACAACACAAAAACAAAAATTTCAAGAAGTATAATAGCCAACATAAAAAAAGTTATTAAGATGACTGTTGAGGAAGAATATCCAGACAATCTTTTTGAAGTTTCAGTTACAATCTGTAATGACGAATATATACACAAGCTCAACAAGGAATACAGAGGTAAAGATAAAGCAACAGACGTTCTTTCTTTTCCTATTCTTGAATTTGACACCCCTGAGGTTATGACTCTTTTGGGAGATATTATTATTTCCGTTGACACAGCTTCAAAACAAGCAGAAGAATACGGAAACACCCTTGAGCGAGAGCTTTGTTTTCTTGCCGTTCATTCTTCCCTTCATCTTCTTGGATATGACCACGAAATTTCCGAAGAAGAAGAAAAATATATGATCTCAAAACAAAAAGAAATTCTTTCAAAGGCAGGTCTTTAATATGGAACAAAAAACAGCTTTTATAACAATATCAGGAAAACCAAACGTTGGAAAATCTACGTTGCTTAACGCACTTTTAGGCGAAAAGGTTGCTATTGTTTCAAAAAAACCGCAAACCACAAGAACGAGAATTACGGGTATTCTCACTAAAGGAAACAATCAATACGTTTTCACAGATACACCGGGACTTCATAAACCAAAAAACCTTTTGGGACAATATATGATGAGTGTTGCAGGAAACGCAACGGCTGATGCTGATTTGATATTTTTCGTTATAGATGTATCGGGCGGTCCTGTTTCCCTTAACGAAAAGGATACTTTGAAAAAGCTTACCAAAACAAACCAAAATGTTTTTCTTATTATAAATAAGGTTGATAAAACAAACAAAAGTGAACTTGCAAAGGCTATTTCTGAATTATCTTCAGAAATGGAGTTTAAATCTGTTATTCCAATTTCTGCATTAACGGGTGAAGGCGTTGATATTATTCTAAATGAAATAGAGCCTTATCTCGTTGAATCTCCCCATTTTTTCCCAGACGATATATATACAGATCAACCTGAAAGACAAATTATTGCTGAAATTATAAGAGAAAAAATACTTCGTCTTCTTGAAGATGAAATACCACACGGTGTTGCTGTTGTTGTTGAAGAATTTAAAGAAAAGAAAAATGCTATTTTTATCAGAGCTGAAATTTTTTGCGAAAAAGAGGCACACAAAGGAATTATCATCGGTAAAAATGGAGCAATGCTCAAAAAAATCGGTATGTATTCAAGAGAAGACGCTGAAAAAATATTTGATTCGAAAATTTTTCTCGACCTTTGGGTTAAGGTTAAAGAAAATTGGAGAGAAAGGCAAAGTCTTGTAAGCAATTTTGGATATAACGATTCAGAAAATTAACTTTTGATTTATGAATAAAAACAACAATTTCTATCAAGGTCTTGTTATCAAAGAGGAATCAAACGGAGAAAAAGCGAAGCTGATTCACGTTTTGACACCAGATGGAATCCTTTTAATGAAAGCACCAGGAGCAAAAAATCTTAAAAGCTCAACTCATTCCGCTGTTCAGCTTTTTACCTTAAGCGAATTTTCTGCTGTTAAAGGTAAAGGATATTATATGACAATAACGGGGGCTGTTGCGAAAAACAATTTTTTCGGACTCAGAAATAACGTTTTAAGCTATGCTCTTGCTTGTTACATATCTTCCGTTGCAGGAAAAGTTTCTGTTAACGATTCAACGTGCGGTGATATTTTAAGATTAGTTTTAAACTGTTTTTATGCATTATCAGACCTTAATTATTCAACTGATATCGTAAAACCGATTTTCGAAATAAAACTTGCTTCTGTTTGCGGTTTTTCCCCAGAGCTTTCTGTTTGTCCCAATTGCGAAAAATCAACAGACGGAGATGTTTTTGATTTTTTCACTTCGGGAATAATCTGCAAAGAATGTGAAAAAAATTATGGTATATCCATAAAAAGCAATCGTTTTTATAAACTTGACAGTTTTTCAGTTTCTATTTTGAATTATGTATCAACTTGTGAAATGAAAAAAATTTTCAAAGTTAAACCTGTTCTTGAAAACCCTGATAATCATATTAAAGCCGCTTCTTTAAGGGTTTTTTCAGAACGTTTTATATGTCATATGCTTGAATATGAACCCAAAACACTATCATTTTATAACCAACTGATTCGGAGCATTAAAAAATGAAAAATTTCGAGAAAAGCAAAAAAATTCTTGAATTCAATAAAATACTTCAAAGCGTTGCTGCCCTTGCGGCAACAGAAGGAGCAAAAAAAGCAATCCTTGAAACTGTTCCAAGCACTGATGAATTTACAGTTCTTAGACTTCAGAAAGAAACAACTGATGCAAAAGAGCTTTCTGTTCAGAAAGGAAGGCCTCCTTTTGGCGGTGCAAAGGATATAACAGACGCTTTAATCAGAGCTAAAAAAGAAGCAATATTATCACCGAGAGAGCTTCTTGATATCTCCTATCTGCTTAAAACCGTTTCTGCATTAAAAAGATATTACGGCGGCTCTATTGATGGAAATTCTCTTAACGTATATTTCGTTTCACTTCTTGAAAATCAATTCCTTGAGAAAAAAATTTCAACTGCAATTATTTCAGAAGAGCTTATTGCTGACGAAGCATCAGACGAATTATACAGAATCAGGAAAGAAATCAGAAAATGCGAAAACTCAATAAGAGAAACCCTTAATAAATACACAACAGGACAGCGTTCAAAATATTTGCAAGAAAATATAGTAACGATTCGAAGCGGAAGATACGTTGTTCCCGTTAAAGCAGAGCATAAAAATGAATTTCCGGGTCTTGTTCACGATTCTTCATCATCGGGAGCAACCTTATTTATTGAACCTATGGCTGTTGTTGAAGGAAACAACAAATTGAGAGAGCTTTCATCAAAGGAAAAATTTGAGATAGACCGTATTCTTTCTGAGCTTTCAACAGAGGTTGGACGTTTTTCAGGTCCATTGTCGATAAACTACAAAGCAATTTGTGATATAGATGCAATTTTTGCCCGTTCTGAATATTCATATCAGCTAAACGCCTCCCCTATTGAATTTTCAAACGACAAAAGAATAATAAAGCTCAATAAAGCAAGACACCCTCTTTTGCCCAAAGAAACCGTTGTTCCAACAAGCCTTGAATTTGGTGGAAAAAAATCCTCTCTCGTTATAACAGGTCCTAATACGGGCGGTAAAACCGTTACACTTAAAACCATCGGCTTAATGGCTCTTATGGCTCAATCGGGACTTCATCTTCCCGTAAATTTCGGAACTGTTATGCCAATTTTTGACGCTATTTTCCCTGATATTGGCGATGAACAAAGTATAGAACAATCCCTCTCAACTTTTTCTTCTCATATGGTAAATATCGTTAATATAATCAACAACTGCGACAACCGTTCCCTTGTTTTGTTTGACGAAATCGGAGCAGGAACGGATCCTGTTGAGGGCGCTGTCCTTGCTATTGCGGTTCTTGAAGCAATAAAACAAAAAGGTGCAATTCTTGCGGCAACAACACACTATGCTGAATTAAAATTATATGCTCTTGAAAATGAGGACGTTCTTAACGCAAGTTGTGAGTTTGACGTTGATTCTTTAAAACCAACGTATAGACTTGTTGTAGGTCTTCCAGGTAAATCAAACGCTTTTGCAATTTCACAAAGGCTTGGTATGCCTGATTTCATTATTGAACGAGCAAAATCAATAATGAAAGAAGAAAATTCAAAATTTGAAGATGCAATAAGAAAACTGGAAGAAACAGAAAGCTCCCTCGAAAAAGAAAAAACAAAAGCAGAAAAAGCAAAATTAGAAGCTGAAAAAATGCTTGAAGAAGCAAAAAGAAGATGTTCAGACCTTGAAGAAAAAGCAAAAAAAGAGCTTGAGAAAGCAAAAGAAAACGCGGCAAGGATTCTATCTGCCGCAAAATCTTCAAGTGATTTTGTTTATGATGAATTGACAAAACTCCAAAAAGAAAAAGATAAAGAAAATCTTAAATCTGCAATGGAAGCCGCAAGAAGCAAAATAAGAACTTCTCTTGGCGTTGCAAGTGAACACCTTTCAAGAAAAACCGAAGCTGACGACTCAGAAGAAGAATCAGAAGATATTTCAAGCTTCAAAATTGGAGATACCGTTACAATTAAAGGACTTGATCAGGTTGTTACAATCCTTGATATAAGCGGAGAAAACGCTATTGTAAAAACGGGAATGGCGAAAACAAAAATCAGCCTTTCAAAATTATCTCACGTTACAAACGACCAAAACGCTAACAAAAAAGCTATAAAGGGAATAACTGTTCCCCATAGAAAAGAAGCCCTCAGAAAAGATATTGACCTCAGAGGTCAAACGGGAGACGATGCTTGGTTTATGGTTGATAATTATCTTGATGCCGCCGTCTCAGAGGGATATAAAACAGTTACTCTCGTTCACGGAAAAGGAACGGGTGCTTTGAAAGCTGCTCTTTGGAAATATCTGAAAAACGATAAAAGAATACGTTCTTACCGTCTTGGAAGATATGGCGAAGGCGATACGGGTGTTACTGTTGTTGAATTAAAATAAAAATATAAGCAGGATTGAAATACGCATATGTTTGATAGTCAGATTTTTTATTCCAAAACAAAACTCCTTATAGGAGAAGAAAAAATTGAAAGGCTTAAAAGCTCAACTGTTATGATATGCGGTCTCGGAGGCGTTGGAGGTTACGTTGCCGAAGCCCTAGTTCGTGTTGGGGTTGGAAAAATTATCTTCATCGATTCAGATAAAACAGATTCTTCAAATCTGAACAGACAAATTCTTGCAACTGTTGATACAATTGGTATTCCAAAAGCAACATCGGCAGTTAATAGGGCTTTATCAATTAATCCAAATGGAGAATATATTCCCGTTGAAGCATTTCTGACTCCCGAAAATATTCCGCTTTTTTTGGATAAATATTCCCCAAACTGCGTTGCGGATGCTATTGATAACGTTACGGCAAAAATATCCCTTGCCGTTGAATGTCAAAAAAGAAATATACCTCTGATTTCTTCTATGGGAACGGGAAACAAAACAGATCCTTCAAGATTCAAAGCTGTTGATATTTATAAAACCTCTGTTTGCCCTCTCGCAAGAGCTATGAGAAAGCTACTTAAAGAAAACGGAGTTAAAAAGCTTCAAGTGGTATACAGCGATGAACCTCCTGTAAAATGTGAAAACGGAGTTGGTACATTATCCTTCGTTCCAGCCGCCGCAGGTCTTATTATCGCTTCTGAGGTTACTGAAAATCTTTTAAAATGTTTGTGAAAACTCTCAAAAAGCTATTGAAAAAAAGAAAAAAATAATGTATAATTAAAGTTAATTGTTTTGGTTAGTTATTTTTAGGAAAAATTTATAATTTTGGTTTGTTTTTTAAAAAAAATAATAGTTTACTTTTTAATAATATTTTCCCGATTACTGAAATAATTCAACTCAAAATACTTATAACTAAAATTTATTCGTTTCAAGAAAGGAAAACTACAATGTTTGAAGAAATTAAAGGCATAATTGCAAAACAACTCAGAATCAAAAAAGAAGATATTAAAAATTCAGACCGTCTTATCGAAGACCTTGGAGCAGATTCCCTTGAGCTTGCCGAGGTTCTTATGACAATAGAAGAAAAACACGGAATTTTTATTCCCGATGAAGATATTTCAAAAATTAAAACAGTTCAAGACATTGCCGATTACATTGAAAAAATGTAATTATCTTTACAACGTATCATTCCGTATATAAAGCTATAAAAAATATATTTTAAATATTATAAATTAAGGATGGTATTTCGAAATGAAATGTTTAAAAGGCGCAAAAGTAATTTTAAAAGATCGCGTTGCGGATAACCTTAACGTTTATTTTGATGAAAAAATCAGAGAAATTTCAACAAAACAGCCTGATGATTCTTGCGAAATAATTGAATGTAACGGACTATATCTTTCTCCAGGTTTTATTGACGTTCATACACACGGTTATGCGAATATTGACGTTGCTGATGCTGATTACGAAGGAATTAAAACTATTGCCCACAGACTTCCCGAAAACGGTATCACTGCATTTTATCCCACTTCATTAACAGCACCAATGGACGAGATTTATAAAATTTTTGAAATTATGAGAAAACTCATTCCCGAAAGTAAATCGTGGAATGGTGCGGAAATAATGGGATTACACGCGGAAGGTCCGTTTTTAAACGTTAAAAAGAAGGGCGCTCACGAGGCTGATTTGATTATTCCACCTTCTGTTGAAGCTATTGAGGAATATGCAGACGTTGTTAAATTGATTACTATTGCTCCCGAAATGGACAATAATTTTGAAAACATCAAAAAAATGAAAGAGCTTGGAATCGTTGTTTCCTTAGGACACAGTGATGCAGACTTTGAAACTGCCGTTGCTTCCTTTACAGACGGTGGTATTCATCACGTTACTCACCTCTTCAACGCACAAACGGGACTTCTTCACAGAGAGCCAGGCGTTGTTGGTGCTGCTCTTGTTTCAGACGTTTATACTGAATTGATATGCGACACGTTCCACGTTAGCAAACATTTATATCCCCTTATTCATAAAATGAAGGGCGATAAACTTTGTATAGTAACAGACTGTCTCAGAGCAGGCGGTATGCCTGACGGAAGATATATGCTCGGCGGTCTTGCATTCAATCTTCAAGGCATTAAATGTACTCTTGATAACGGAACGATTGCAGGAAGCGTTTTGAGAATGAACTACGGTGTTAAGAATTATTATGAAAATTCCGGCTGTACTCTTTGGGAGGCAGTAAACGCCGCTTCTTTGAACCCTGCAAAATCTTTAGGTATAGACAAAGAAAAAGGTTCTATTGAAATTACAAAAGATGCTGATTTCACATTATTTGACAGCGATTTCTCAATTAAAATGACAATTGTTGGAGGAAAAACTTGCTATGAAGCTTAAACATATTCCAAAATTAGATCCTAATTTCAAGCCCCTTTCCGTTCTATTTAGAGAAGCGAAGGAGGTTCCTTCAAAAGAAGTTGTTGTTGCTCTCGAAAGAAACAGAGGTCTCATTTCTGTTTTCAAGGCAAATATTCCCGAAGGTGATTTTGATACTCGCTATTCCCTTGGTGAGAGACTTGTTAAAACTCTCCTTTGGCTCAAAGGCGGATTCAAAATTTACTTTGCCGGTGACGATGAAGTTGGTAACGCCATAAAAGCAGATTATGAAAAGGGCGGAAAACGTGATTTTGACAACAACTTTATGTCTGATATATATCGTTCTGAATTCGAAGTTATCGTTTGTTCAAAAGACGAAATACCCGCTGAAAACGAAGCTCCATCTTCCGTTGGCAGAAATCTTGACGGATGCAGAATTGGTTTTGATGCTGGTGGAAGCGACAGAAAAGTAAGCGCAGTTATAGACGGAAAAGCAGTTTATTCCGAAGAAGTTGTTTGGTTTCCTAAACTTAACTCTGATCCTAAATATCACTATAACGGAATTCTTGAAGCGTTTAAAACAGCTGCTTCCAAAATGCCCCGTGTTGACGCTATAGGCGTTAGCTCTGCGGGTATATATATTGATAATCAGATAATGGTTGCTTCCCTCTTCCTCAAAGTTCCAAAGGAAGAATATGACAAGAGCGTTCTCAATATGTATCTTGACGTTGCAAAAGAAATTGGAGACGTTCCCATTGAAGTTGCAAACGATGGAGACGTTACAGCTTTAGCGGGTGCTATGGAGCTTAACGATACAAACATTCTTGGTATTGCTATGGGAACGAGCGAAGCCGCAGGTTTTATTGATTCAAAAGGAAATATAACAGGATGGCTTAACGAACTTGCATTCGTTCCCGTTGATGCTAACAAAGATTCTATGGTTGACGAATGGTCAGGCGACTATGGATGTGGAGTTAAATATTTTTCTCAGGACGGCGTTATTAAACTCGCTCCAGCGGCTGGAATTGAGTTGGACGAAAGCCTTTCACCCGCTGAAAAACTTAAAGTTGTTCAGAAACTTATGGCTGAAGGCGATGAGAGAGCAAAAGACGTTTTCGAATCAATTGGTATTTATTTTGGATATGCTCTTGCATATTACGCAATGTTCTATGATATCAAACACGTTCTTATTATGGGACGAGTTACTTCAGGTGAAGGCGGCGTTCTCATTCTTGAAAACGCAAAGAAAGTTCTTAAAGATGAATTCCCCTCACTTTATGAAACAATGAATCTTCATATCCCTGATGAAAATTCAAGACGTGTTGGTCAGTCTGTTGCAGCGGCAAGTCTTCCTAAAATAAACTAAAACTATGAACGGTTTTCCCGAAATTATAGCAATAACAGGTCCGACAGCTTCGGGAAAAAGCAGTATTGCAATGGAATTAGCAAAAAGGCTTGGTGGTGAAATTATTTCAGGCGATAGTATGCAAATATATCGCGGAATGGATATTGGAACCGCCAAGCCGACAGCTTCTGATATGAAAGAAGTTAAGCATCATCTTATTGATATGCTTGATATTTCAGAAGCATTTTCCGTTAACGACTATTGCACCATAGCTAAAGAAGCTGTTGAAAAGGTTTTAAACAGAAATAAACTTCCAATAATATGCGGTGGAACAGGTCAATATATAGAGTGGTTTCTGAGAGGGATTAAATTAACCTCAGTTCCAAGCGATATGGAGCTAAGAAAAAAATTAGAAGAAGAATACGACTTATCAGGAGCAGAAGCGTTTCATCAAAGGCTTGTTTCAGTTGATAAAGAAGCCTCCGCTTTAATTCATCCCAACAATAAAAAAAGAGTTGTTAGAGCTTTAGAAATATTTTATTTGACGGGTAAAAACAAAACTTTTTGGGATAAGGAATCCTTAAAAACTTCTCCCCCTTTTCAATATAAGATTTTTAATCTTGAACACGACCGTTCAGTTCTATACGAAAGAATAAACAAAAGAGTTGATGTTATGAGAATGCAAGGCTTAACAAAAGAAGTTGAAAAGCTATGGAAACTCGGTATTGAAAATACTCCAACAGCATCTCAGGCTATAGGATATAAAGAATTTTTTCCTTTTTTTAAAGGTGAAATATCCGAAGATGAGGCGTATGAATCTGTCGCTCAGGGAACGAGGAATTACGCTAAACGTCAAATAACGTTTTTTAAACGCATTGATGAACGAATCAATATTTCTCTCATAAACAAAGACTTTTCAGAAGCAATTGAAGAAATTATTTTTAGTTTAAAAAATAACGGGCTATAATTAGTATAATTGAATAGCCAACAGACCTTATAAAGAGAAAATTAAAACTTTAAACAGACAAGCAAAAAACTTAAAAAGATAATTATAACTTTAATTAAACATAGCAAAAATTTAATCAGAGATATTGTATAATCACCCACGTAAAAATAAAAAGAAACATTAAAACTTAAATAGATATAGTAAATTTTTAAGATGATTAAAAATATTTTTTTTCAAATAACAAGCACTTTAATTGCAATTATCGTTCTTGCTTATCTTGTTTTACACACCTTATCTGGTTTTGAAAATAAAATAGAGATTAAAAACGTTTATTATACAACGATGGATTTATCTTTTGATTCAACAGCATACGTTTTTCGTGATGAAGAGGTTTTGTCTTCAAAAAAAGACGGAAGCCCCATATACCTCGCTAAAAACAGTGAAAAGGTTGAAATTAACAAAAAGGTTGTTTCTCTTTTTGCCGATTCAAATGCATATGAATCAAGTATAAAAATAGGACAGCTTGAAGAAAAAATAGATTATCTTAAATCTGTTGTTAATATGGCAAAATATTCTAAACCCTCTATCCCTTCCCTTGATAAAAACGTTTACGAGCGAATCGAAAATATATCGATATTTTCATCAAAGGGAAATCTTAAAGGAGCAATAAGCTCTGCGGAAGAAAGCATCTTTGACCTTGAAGTTAAACATTGTATTTTAAACGGAACAGAACAATATGAAGCCTTAATTTCAGAATATGAAAAAGAAATTATATCTCTCAGAAACGATTCAAAACCGAGCGAAACTGTTTCTTCATCTTGTTCGGGATATTTCTATCAGGAAACAGACGGATTTGAAAATTTCTTTACATCAAAAGCAATAGAGAACCTTTCCGCTGAATCTTTTGATGAATTAAAAAACCTTAAGGCAGAACCAACTTCAAAAATTGGTAAAATTGCAAAAAGTGCTAAATGGTATATAGCATTTGAACTAAAAACCTCAGATGCCATAACTCTTTCGGCAGATAAAAAGTATCCTGTTTATTTCCCATTATCTGAGAAAAAAATAAATCTTAAAGTTGAAAAAAGAATAGATTCAACTGATGAAAATAAAAAAATAGTTGTTATGTCTTCAACAGATATTTACGACAGCTTCAATTTTTCAAGAAAACAATCTATATCGGTTACAGCCGCAACATATTCAGGTCTCGCCTTCCCCGCTTCTGCCGTAACAACGGATTTCGATTCAACGGGTGCGAAAAAAGCAGGCGTTTACGTTCTTGATGAAACAGTTGTTAAATTCAAAACCTTTGACCATCTTATAGAAAAAAACGGATATATATTATGCGCTTTTCCTGATTCTACGAATATATCATATATAAGTACGGATAAGGTATCTCTATTTGATGCTGTTATTGTTAAAGGAACAAACCTATATCACAATAAAGTTATAAAAAACGTTTTAACCGCAAAATAGTTTTGCAGAAAATAATCAAAAAGGAGTTTTTCCGTATGTTTGAAAATATTGATATTGAAATAAGAAACAATATTAAAAACAATATTGATGAAATAAAAAAAACAACAGATAACAAAGCAACTCTTCTTTTGGCAACAAAATGTGTTGATGCTGAGAGAATCAACTATGCAATTTCGTGCGGAATAACTCATATTGGAGAAAACAGAGTAAACGAGCTTCTTGAAAAATATGATAAAATAAACAGAGAAAAGGTTCAGCTTCATTTTATCGGTCATCTTCAAAGAAATAAGGTGAAATATATTATTGATAAAGTTGATATGATTCAATCTGTTGATAGCATAAGACTTGCAGAGGTTATTGAAGCTGAATGTGAAAAAAAGAATATATTTATGCCAATACTTGCCGAAATCAATATTGGATATGAAGATTCAAAATCGGGAATCCTACCCGAAGAAACGGAAGAATTTTTAATAAAACTTTCAAAATTTCCACATTTGAAAGTAAAAGGACTTATGTCTATTCCCCCTGCATCTGAAGATAAAGATATTATTATTGAAAATTTTAAAAAAATATATAAAATATACCTTGACATTAAGGCAAAAATGTTAGATAATATAAGTATGGATATTTTGTCCATTGGAATGTCAAACGATTACAAGGAAGCAGTTGAATGTGGATCAACAATGGTTCGAGTTGGTTCTCTTGTATTCGGTCAAAGAAATTATAGCGTTAATAAATAAATTTTTATAAATGTTTTAAACGGAGGACAACGAAATGTCAGAAGAAAAAAAAGGAATCTTCGATAGTTTTAAAAATTTCTTTTCACCAGATCCTGATGATGAAATAGAAAACGAAACAGAAGAAGAAGAAAACGAAACAGAAGAAGAAGAAGAAACACCAAAATCAAAAGAATCTTTTAAATCATCTTCATCAAAAAAAGAAACAAAATCTCAAAAAGCAGACGACCTTAAAAATCTCAACATCAGAATTATTAAACCTGGCGATGATAAAACCGCTGTAACAACAATTCTTGATAGTCTTAAAAATAATCAGGTTGTTGTTGTTAACTTTGAAGAAACAAGACTTGATGTTCGCAGCTCTTTTGCTGATGCTTTTTTCGGTGCAGCATATGTTTTGAACGCTAAATATTCAAAACTCTCAGAAACTACATACGTTCTTGCACCTAAAAGTGTTTCCGTATCCCCTCTCATTGCTGAAATGACTGGCTCTTCATCTGAAGAAACAAAAGGAACGAAAACATATTTTGGCAGTTTTTAATTTTTTGCCGCCAA
Source organism: Eubacteriales bacterium (assembly GCA_045578045.1). Classification (GTDB taxonomy): domain Bacteria; phylum Bacillota; class Clostridia; order Oscillospirales; family CAG-382; genus SIG653. The sequence continues at coordinate 26,722 of JAZNJM010000041.1, forward strand.
TTTGGCGGCAAAAATTACAATAGGGAGATCACACAAAACGATATATGAAAAATATTCTTTATTTAGTTTCAAACACAGTTTCATTTTATATTACAATATTGATGTTTTTGCTTTTTATAAGAGCTTTTATGTCTTATTTTGTTCAGGAAACTTCATCTAAGCCTGTTTTGTTTATATACAGCGTAACAGAACCTATTGTTTATCCCGTCAGGTCTGTTTTAATGAAAAATGAATTTTTTCAAAGTATTCCAGTTGATTTTTCCATCACAATAACTTTTTTGATTTTATCTTTTATTAGCTTCTTCTTATAAGCTCATACTAACGATAATCAAATATTATTTATATCACTATTGAGGTAATATATGTTAGCTCCACACGAATTAAATAAGTCTTTTCAAAAATCTGTTATGGGATACAATCAAAACGAAGTGGACAACCATATTCGTTTTATTATTGAAAAGTACACAGAAGTATATAATGCAAACACAGAGCTTGAACAAAAGCTGAAAACTGTCCTCGCAAAATTAGAAGAATTGAAAGCGGAAGAAGATTCTATACGAGGCACTTTAATAAAATCTCAAAACATTGGAGAAAAAATTATTAAAGATGCAAAAGAACGTGCAGATATAATTCAAGGCTCTGTTGAAGAATCCTGCAATGAAATAATTGCAAAATTCAGAAGTCAGCTTAATGCTGAAAAGAATGAGCTTTTAAATATGAGAGCTTCTATTCTTGAATTCAGAAAAGAAATTTATGATATGTATAAGGCTCATATTTACGAGCTTCAAAACCTTCCAATCGGAGCTCTTGAAGAACTTGTTCTTCCTGAAAATTCGACAATCATCAATTCGGTTTATAAATCCTCTGCTGAAAAAATAAAGTTATATGATGAGAGCAAAAACGGAACTTCTGTCTCGGACGAATCTGAAAAGTCTTCACCCTCTTCTGAAGAATCTTCTGATTCTGATGATATTCTTTCTTTTTTGAATACCTCTCAAAAAAATGATTAGTTTTTCAGAATCTTAAATAATTGCAAAATTTAACCCAAAAGGAAAGCAGAAAATGGCTTTATCGGCTATAATAATAGTATTATCAATTTTATTAGACCAAGTAACAAAAATTATTGCTCAGAATTATTTAAAAAATAATGCAGATATAACTGCTATTCCCGAAATTTTGAGCTTTTCTTACGTTGAAAACAAAGGTGCAGCTTTTGGTATTTTTTCCAATAACAGATGGGTATTTATGGTTTTCTCAACTATTGCCATAATTGCTATGCTTTATTTTCTTGCAACTAAAAAGAATTTGCATACTTTACTTATTGTCTCTCTCTCTATGCTTGTTGGAGGCGGTATTGGAAATATGATTGACCGCATTGCAAGAGGTTATGTTGTTGATTTTTTTAAATTTCTTTTTGTGAAATTTGCTGTTTTCAACGTTGCAGATTGCTTTGTTACTATTGGTGCTATAATACTTGCGGTTTATCTGTTGTTTTATTTTGACGAAGAATTTGAAAATTCAAAAAAATCATTGTCTGAATCAAAAGAATTAAATGTAAAGGAAGAATATGTTTCAATAGATAATTCGGATTTTTCAAAAGGAGAAAAAGGAACGGATGAATAAATCTGAAAATACATCTTTTTTTGAGTCTTCCCCTTCTTTTGATGCATCGGATTCTGAGGTTTTGTTTTTTGACGTTTCTGAAAATGAAGATGGTATAAGAACAGATGTTTTTGTTTCTTCTAAAGTCGATAAAACAAGAAGCTATATACAAAAACTTGCAGATGAAGGCTTGATTTTAGTCAACGGAAAAGTTAAAAAGAAAAACTACAAGTTATCTAAAAGAGACGTTGTATCAATAACACTCCCTCCCCCCGTTGAAACTGAAATTCTTCCTGAAAATATTCCTCTAAACATTATTTTTGAAGACGAACATCTTCTTGTTGTTGACAAGCCTAAAGGAATGGTTGTTCATCCTGCACCATCATATTATTCAGGAACGTTAGTTAACGCTCTTATGTATCATTGTGGAGATTCACTTTCGGGTATAAACGGCTATATCCGCCCCGGAATCGTTCACCGAATTGACAAAGATACCTCAGGTTTACTTATAGTTGCCAAAAGCGATATTGCTCATCACGGTCTTGCTGAACAAATTGCTGTTCATAGCTTTACGAGAATATATGAAGCAATTGTTGTTGGAAATATTAAAGAAGATTCTTTTAAAATAGATCTTCCAATTGGAAGACATCCAACAGACAGAAAAAAAATGACGGTAATATATGAAAATTCAAAAAATGCCGTTACTCACGTTGAAGTTATTTCAAGATTTGGAAGATACACCCATATAAGATGTAAACTTGAAACGGGAAGAACACATCAAATAAGAGTTCATATGGCTCATATGGGACATCCCGTTTTAGGTGATGAAGTTTATGGAAAGGCTTCAAAAACTTTTCCAAAACTTAAAGGTCAATGCTTGTTGGCGAAATATATTTCATTTATTCATCCAATAACAAATGAAACTCTTTCTTTCACAGCAGAAATGCCTGATTATTTCACAAAAATTTTATCTGCCTTAAATTAGTATTATATTTTAACCCTAAAAAACGAAAGGACAAACTCTTTTATGAATAACAAAAGGTTATCTGAACTCAAAAAAATTTCATTGAATGCAAAATTGCTTGCCCTTGAAGGTATTTTTAACGCCCAATCAGGACATCCCGGCGGATCACTTTCAGCTACAGATATTATGACTTATTTGTATTTTGAAAAAATGAAAGTTGATCCCAAAAATCCTAAAATGAATACGAGAGACAGATTTGTTCTTTCTAAGGGACATGCATGTCCTTCCCTTTATGCACTTCTTGCACTTAAAGGTTTTTTTGATACTTCTGAATTGAAAAATCTCAGAAAGCTCGGTTGTATGCTTCAAGGTCATCCTTGTATGAACGAAATTCCTGGTATTGATATGTCAACCGGTTCTCTTGGTCAGGGTTTTTCTGCCGCTTGCGGAATTGCTCTTAAAGAAAAAAGAGAAAAACTCGGCTACAGAACTTATGCGTTAATTGGAGACGGTGAAGCACAAGAAGGTCAGGTTTGGGAAGCAGCAATGTTTGCATCTCACTATAAACTTTCAAAACTCACTCTTTTTGTTGACTCCAATAAGCTTCAAATTGACGGCGAAGTTAAAAAAGTTATGAACCCAGGAAAATTTGAAGATAAATTTGCAGCTTTTGGGTGGCACGTTCAGACTATTAACGGACATTCTTTTAAAGAATTGGAAAAAGCAGTTGAAGCCGCAGAAAAATCAACGTTACCCTCAGTTATAATATGCAAAACAGTTAAAGGCAAAGGTGTTTCCTATATGGAAAACAACGCTGGATGGCACGGAAAAGCTCCAAAACAAGACGAATATGAATTGGCTGTATCAGAGCTTAAAGCTCAGCTTGAAGCCATTTCTGACTAAATTCTGAAAGAGATTTACGAAAGGATTGAATCATTATGGAAAAAATCGCAACTCGAACAGCCTATGGAAATGCTCTTAAAGATTTGGGCAGTAAATATAATTTCTACGTTATGGATGCAGACTTATCATCATCAACTCAAACAGCAGTTTTTGGCAAAGCGTTTCCCGAAAGATTTATAAACTGTGGTATTGCAGAAGGAAATATGGCATCTGTTGCCGCGGGAATTGCATCAACGGGAGTTCCGGTTTTCTTTTCCTCTTTTGCTATGTTTGCAACGGGAAGAGCTTTTGAACAGATAAGAAACTCTATTGCATATCCAAAACTCAACGTTAAAATTTGTGCTTCTCACGCAGGTTTATCCGTTGGTGAAGATGGGGCTACGCATCAATGTATTGAAGATATTTCTTTAATGCGTTCTATTCCGGGAATGACTGTTATTGTTCCCGCAGATGCAACTGAGGCATATGCCGCCATTGAAGCAATTTTACAATACAACGGACCTGTTTATCTCAGACTTGCCAGACTTGCAACACCCGTTTTATTTGATAAAAACGATTACAAATTTGAATTTGGAAAAGCAGTTTCTCTCAAAGAAGGAAAAGATACAACAATTTTTGCAACAGGTATGATGGTAACAGAAAGTCTTCAGGCTGCCGAAATATTAAAAGAAAACGGAATAGATGCTGCGGTTGTTAATATCCACACAATTAAACCTATTGACAGAGAAACAGTTATTAAATATTCATCAAATAAAAGAAAGATTTTTACTGTTGAAGAACATACGATTATCGGTGGTCTTGGTGATGCAGTTTCAGAAGTTACTTCTTCCGAAGCTCCTTGTCTTGTATCAAAAATCGGTATAAACGATGTTTTTGGCGAAAGCGGTAAAGCCTTAGACGTTCTCGAAAAATACGGTCTTTCTGCAAAAGGAATTGCAGAAAGAATTATATCTGAATTAAAATAAGTTTAGTTAGCAAACATTTTAACTTTATATTCAAGCTGAAAAAATGTAGTTTACGCTACATTTTTTTAGTATATTTTATAAACGAAGAAAGGAAACGAAATGGCTGTTTTTAAAGAAATTTTTGATTATCTTGAATCTTTTTTTCCAAAATCAGACGCTGAACCTTGGGATCAGGACGGAATGGATATTTGTATAAATATGTTTTCTGAGATTTCAAAAATTGTACTCGCTTTAGACGTAACGTCATCAGTTATTGACTATGCAAAAGAGATTGGAGCAAATCTTATAATAACACATCATCCTGTTCTTTTTGACAAAATGAACGTTATTAACGGTTCAACAGCGGAAGGAAAAAAGATAATTGCCCTTATTCAAAACGGTATCTCTTGCATTTCATATCATACAAGACTTGACAAGCACGAGGGAGGAGTTAACGATTCTCTTTGTAATAAGCTCGGATTAAAAAAAGACCATAGCTTATACAACGGTCTTGTTAACGTTTGCAATATAAAAGAAACCGATTTTGAATCATTCTGTATTCAAGTTGAAAAGTCTCTTGGAATTAAAGTAAGAGCATTTAACAACAACGGAAAGGCAAAAAAGATTGCTCTTTGTGGCGGTGGCGGTAAATCATGTATTGACGGAGCATATTTCGATGGTGCAGACACATATATAACGGGTGAAGTTGACCATATGGCTTTAATAAATTCTGCTGAATACGGTATAAACCTTATACTTGCATCTCATTATCAAACAGAAGCTCTTGTTCTCCCCTATCTGAAAAGTGTTATAAATTCCAATTTCCCCGAAATTTCTGTTCATATAAAGGAATTAGAAGGATTGTCAAAATAAAAAGATTTTAATAAGAATTGTTCAGTTAAACAGAATTTAGAATTATTCTTAAAACAAATAGAATATTTGAAAAGGGCGATTTTCGTCCTTTTTCTTTTTTTAAATAATAAAAAACAACATTATATTTTAAAAAAGCTATTGAAATTTAAAGGTTTTTGGTGTATAATACTAATTAGAAATATTATAAATAATGGGGGAAAATGGACAATGAAAAAAAACATTTTCAACGGTGAAAAAAAGCCCGTTGTTGCTATCATAATGGACGGCATCGGATATACTGAAAGAAAAGAAGGAAACGCTATTGCAGCGGCATATACTCCAACTTTGGATATGTTATGGGAAAAGTATCCCAAATTTATGCTTAAAGCTCACGGAACAGCTGTTGGTCTTCCTTCTGACGATGATATGGGAAACTCAGAGGTTGGACATAACGCTTTAGGATCAGGACAAGTTTTTGCTCAAGGTTCTAAGCTTGTTTCCAACGCTATTGAATCTGAAAAAATATTCGAATCAGAAACTTGGAAAAAAATCATTGAAAAAGGAACTACGGGAGGAACCGTTCATTATATCGGTTTATTCTCAGACGGAAACGTTCACTCTCATATAGACCACTTAAAAGCACTTATTAATAAAACAAAAAAAGATGGTGTTAAAAAGGTAAGAATTCACATTCTTCTTGATGGAAGAGACGTTGGTGAAACAAGTGCATTAGAATACGTTGTTCCATTTGAAGAATTTTTGTCTGACCTTCGTGATGATAGCTTTGACGTTAAAATTGCTTCAGGCGGCGGAAGAATGGTTATTACTATGGACAGATATGACGCAAACTGGGCAATGGTTGAAGCTGGTTGGAAAACTCACGTTTTAGGTGAAGGAAGAACGTTTGCTTCCGCAAAAGAAGCTATTGAAACGTACAGAGCAGAAACAGGTAAAATTGACCAAGACCTTCCCGCTTTCGTTATTGCAGAAGACGGAAAACCCGTTGGAACAATAAACGATGGAGATGCTGTTGTTTTCTATAATTTCAGAGGCGACAGAGCTATTGAAATTTCAAGAGCTTTTGAAGAAGAAAATCTTCCTTATTTTGACAGAGTGAGAGTTCCTGACGTTTTCTTTGCAGGTATGCTTGAATATGACGGAGATAAACATATTCCAAACAATTTCCTTGTTTCGCCTCCTGAAATAAGCAACACTATGGGCGAATTTCTTGCAAAAAATAAGGTTTCTCAATTTGCAGCTTCTGAAACACAGAAATTTGGACACGTTACTTATTTCTGGAACGGAAACAGAAGCGGATATTTTGATGAAGAATATGAAGAATACGCTGAAATTCCTTCAGACATAGTTCCATTTGAACAACGTCCTTGGATGCAATGTGCTCTTATTACAGACCTTTTGATTGAAAAAATAAAATCAGGTAAATTCGATTTCCTCAGAGTTAATTTCCCCAACGGAGATATGGTTGGTCATACGGGTGATTTCAACGCTGCACGAATTAGTGTTGAAGCTCTTGATATTTGCCTTGCAAGAATCCTTAAAGCAGTTGATGAGGTTAAAGGTGTTGCTATAATAACCGCTGACCACGGAAATGCTGATGAAATGTTTGAGATTAACAAAAAAACAGGAAAGCCTTCTGTTGACTCAAACGGAAAAATAAAATCTAAAACAAGCCACACTCTTAACCCTGTTCCCCTTTATATATACGATAATTTCTACACAGACAATTATGAAACGGCTGAAATTGCTTCTCCAGGTCTTGCAAACGTTGCTGCAACGGTTGTTAATATGCTTGGATTCGATGCCCCTGAAATGTGGGAATCTTCTTTGATTAACCTTAAATAATTTATATTTAGTCCTTCTTGTTCCAAAGGGGGAAAACGCCCCCTTTGGAATTTTTAGTTTGGAGATAAAAAATGATAAGTTCAATTCTACGAAACGGCTTAAATCAAGATACAATAGTATTATGTTTACTACTTATTCCTATAGTTCTTATAAGTTTATCTCTTCACGAGCTTTGCCACGGATATGCGGCTTATTTATGTGGAGATAACACCGCAAGAAATTTAGGAAGACTTACGATGAATCCTCTCAAGCATCTTGATCCTATTGGTGCAATTATGTTTCTCTTTGTTGGTTTTGGTTGGGCTGTTCCCGTTCCTATTAACTCAAGAAACTTTAAAAATTTCAAAAGAGACCTTTCTCTTGTTGCTCTTGCAGGACCGCTTTCAAATATTCTCCTTGCTTTTATTTGCATTGGATTAATGTTTATCGTTGGTAAATTTTCAGGAGTCTCAAACGAAATAAACAATATTACAATGTTGTTTTTTACTTTTTTCCATATGGCTGCTTCAATGAATATTGGTCTTGCAGTTTTTAATCTGATTCCAATCCCGCCTCTTGACGGCTCAAGAATTATTATTTCAATTCTTCCAAAAAAGCTTCTTGATTCATATTTAAAAGTTGAACAGTATTCAAGATTTGTATTTTTGGCTCTCGTTCTTTCTACTTGGATTCCCTTAAGCATTGGTCCCTTTTCAACTTTATCAGATTTAGTTTTTTTCCCAATAGAATGGCTCACAGATGGAATATATGGTTGTTTTTTTAAGTTCTATTCTTTGATTTTTAAATTCTTTTAAGAATTCTCCGAAACAGAGGTTTTGTTTTTAATGGAAGATTTTAAAATTGTACTTGATATTTACAATGGGCCTATTGAGCTTTTGCTTTCTTTGATCAGCAAACACGAAATTGATATTTTTGATATTCCAATAGCAACACTTGCAGATCAATATATGGCTGAAATAAATAAATTCAAAGAATTAAATCTTGATATAACAGCAGAATTTATTGAGATGGGTTCTTACCTTATGCTGATTAAATCTAAGATGCTTTTGCCAAGAGATGAAAAAGAACCCGATCCGAGAGCAGAGCTTGTTGACAGTCTTTTAGCTCATCAACAAGCAAAAGCAGCAAGTGAGCTTCTTTCAAAGCGTCTTGCCTTGTATTTCAACCGATATCCTAAAGAACCCGCCCCAACAGACGGAGTTTATACGGGAAAGGTTGCAATTTCTCTATTAAGAGATGCATTCGAAAGAATGAGTCTCAGACGTTCTGTTATTGATTACAGAGAAGAAAAACAAGTTTTTTTTGATAAAATTGAAAAAGAACGGTATCATACGGTTGAATCAAAAACAATGATTCTTTGTAAAAGATTAAACACACAGAAATCCGTTGAGTTTTATTCTCTTTTTCAAGATTCAGAATCAAACAATGAAATTATTGCTATTTTCCTTGCTCTTCTTGATATTATAAGACTTGGAATGGCATATATAATCAAAAACGGTGAGGAAGTTATCATACACGTTTCTGATGAAAACGAAGAATAAAACAATAAACTTAAAATTTTAAGAAAGGATATAGTTCAGATGGCATATGAAGGAAAAATTGAAGCTGTTCTTTTTATAAGCGGAAACCCTGTTCATTTTGATAAGCTCTGCGAAATTTTCTCTCTTTCACCAAATGAAATGCTTTCTGAGCTTAAATCTCTTGAAAAACTTAAAGAGAAGGAAGAAAGCGGACTTTCTCTTATAAGAATAGATGGTGCTTATCAATTATGCACAAAGCAAGAAACTTCTGAATACGTTAAACGTTTTCTTGAAATGAAAAAAGCCCCTCCCCTTTCTAAAGCCGCTTTAGAGGTTTTAGCTATTACCGCTTACCATCAGCCCGTTACACGTTCATTTATTGAACAAGTAAGAGGAATAGATTCTTCTTCAATTGTTGCAGGACTTGAAGACAAAGGTCTTATTGCTGAATGCGGTCATCTTGACGCACCCGGAAGACCTGCACTTTTCGTTACAACAGAGGCTTTTTTACGTTCTTTCGGTCTTGAATCCATAGAAGATCTTCCCGAGCTTCCTAATGAATTTTCTTTGGACAACGGTCAGATGTCTTTGAATCTTTCAGAAGATAATAATTCTGAAATAAAGAAAGAAGAAAGTAACAGTAATTTGAATAGTGATACAATAGAAAATACACAAGCAAACGTTGAAACTGATTTAAACAACATACCCGAATCTAACATTTCATCTCAAACAGCCGAAGAAAACGACAAAATAGACGAAAACGGAGATGACGTTCAATCTTAATTATGAAGATTTTGTTTTCCATTTTATTATTTATTCTGTTAGTTATATCCGTTTTAATGTGTTCAAAGCTCGTTTTTTCAATTAGATTTGACGGAAATCTCTTGCTTAAAATTCGACTTTTATTTTTGAGCTTTAAATTTCAAGTTCCAATTTTATATAGACCTAAAATTGAAAGTAAATCTTCCTCAGAATCAAAAAAAGAGCCTGAAACAAAAAAAACATCAAAAAAGAAGAAAAAATCAAAAAAAGAAAAAGAAAAAATTCCATTTCCAGGTGTTAAAAATACTCTTATTTTATTCAAAGACTCTATTGGAATAATAACGGATTTATTAAAAGGCTCATTCAGACTTGAAAAGCTCCATTTTAAAGCCGTTGCGGCTTCAAAAGATGCGGCAACAACAGCAGAGCTATACGGAGTTTTATGTACCGTTGGTGCCGCCCTTCATCAATTTGCTTCAAACGCAAAAGGAATTAAAGATAAAAACGTTTACGTTGAGATTATTCCCGATTTTATTGCTGAGACAGCAGATATATTTGGAGACATTAGGTTTTCAATCAGAGTTTTCAGAATTGCTATTCTTGGAAAAAATGCATTTTCAATTTACAACGCATACAAAAAACTTGCTTTATCCGTTGCTGAGGAAACAAACGGAAAGGTTACAGAAACAAATAAATAAATTAGTATATAATTATGGGAAATATTCCCTTTAATAATATAAAAGACATACAGTAAAAGATTTTAAGAAAGGAACACGTCGGCACCAATCGCTATATGCGCAAAGTATGCCACGGCATTGAGAAATGATTGATTGCATACCAGCCGAACAGACCACTTTTAACAAACTTAAAAGGAATCTGTTGGAAAAAATCTACAAAAAACTTAACACAGAACAAAAAGAAGCTGTTTTTACCGCAAACGGACCTTTACTTGTTATTGCAGGTGCGGGAAGCGGAAAAACAACAGTGCTTGTTAACAGAGTTGAATATCTTTGTTATTTCGGAAATCTTTATGAAAATGAAATTACAGCTAAAGAAGACGATGTTTTAAGGCTTAGGGCTGTGGAAAATTCATCTGATGGAGAAATACGCACTGCTTTGAAAAAATACGTCAAGGATGCTCCAGCTCCTTGGGAAGTTCTTTGTATCACATTTACAAACAAAGCGGCGACAGAAATCAAAGAAAGACTTGCTTCAACTCTTGGAGAATCAAGCAAATACGTTTGGGCAGGAACGTTTCATTCCATATGCGCCAAAATTTTAAGAAGACATATAGACCTTCTTGGTTCATATAAAAATGATTTTACAATTTATGACGTTGCTGATTGCAAACGCCTTATGACCGAGGTGCTTAAAAGTCTTAAAATCGATGATAAAATTTATTCACCAAAATCTATGCTTGAAGCAATTGGAAAAGCGAAAGAAAGATGTATTGATGCAGACGAATATCTCGCTGTATCAACAGATATGAGAGCCGAAATTATTTCAGAGGTTTATAAAGCATATCAAGCAAGACTTGTTGCTTCAAACGCTTTGGATTTTGATGATATTATATTAAACGCATTAAAACTTTTCAAAGCAAACAAAGATATTCTTGAAAAATATAGCAAACAGTTCAGATATATTCTTGTTGACGAATATCAAGATACTAACACAACTCAGGATATTCTCGTCAGATATCTTGCTTCTTACCATAAAAATATTTGCGTTGTTGGTGATGACGACCAGAGTATATATGCATTCAGAGGAGCAGTTGTTGAAAATATTCTTTCTTTTGATAAACATTATAAAAACGCAAAAATTATCAAATTAGAAAGAAACTATCGTTCAACACAAACAATTCTTGATGCCGCAAACGCTATTATTTCAAACAACATTGGAAGAAGAGGAAAAGAGCTTTGGACAGATTCTGAAAAGGGTGAACGCATTATTTTGAAAAAGCAACTCACTCAAAGCGAAGAAGCTGGATATATCGTTACATATATTAAAAATAAAGTTCTTGCCGGAAATAATTCATATAAGGATTTTGCTGTTTTATACAGACAAAAGGCTCAAGCAAACGCCCTTGAAATTATTTTCTCAAAAAGCAGTATTCCATACAGAGTTTTCGGTAGCCAACGCTTTTACGACAGAAAAGAAATAAAAGACCTTACGGCTTATCTTCACGTTATAGAAAATCCAAACGATACAATCAGAATTAAAAGAATTATTAACGTTCCAAAACGTTCAATCGGTAATACAACAACTATGCTCCTTGAAGAGCTTTCAGCTTCTGAAAACAAGAGTATATATAACATTATTTCCAATATCACCTCATACCCCGAATTGCAAAAAGCAACTCCAAAACTTATGCTTTTCAAAAATCTTATAGACGGATTTATTGAATATTCAAAAACTGCATCAGTTTCAGAGCTTATTAAGGAAGTTATTGAAAAAACAAAATACAAAGAATATATACTCGAAACAGAAGAAGACAAGGACAAAGCAGAGCTTCCTGACGAACTTGTTTCGGGTGCGTTGATGTATGAACAAAGAACGATTGAAAACGGAGAAAAACCAACTCTTAAAGGTTTTCTTGAAGAGGTTGCTTTAATGACCGACGTTGATAATATGGATTCAGAAAGCAACGCAGTTACTCTTATGACTGTTCATAGTGCAAAAGGACTTGAATTTGATACTGTTTTTCTTCCAGGATTTGAAGAAGGCGTTTTCCCAGGAACTCAGACGATGGCGGCATCAAACGCTGAAATGGAAGAAGAAAGACGACTTGCATACGTTGCTGTTACAAGAGCGAAAAAGCAACTTATTATCTGTCATACAAACACAAGATTACTTTACGGAAAAACTTCTTCCAATCAGCTTTCTCGTTTTGCTTTGGAAATTCCAAAAGAGCTTGTTGTTATTGAAGCTCCAATGAAAACCGTTTATAATCAAAACACTTCAGAATCAAAGAGAAAATATGCAAACAGCAGAGAGTCATTTGTTAAAAACACAACTGCCGCAGCTAAAAATTCTCACCACGATTTCTCAAACAAAGACGGAAATATCAAGGTTGGAGACAGAGTTTCACATGGTCTTTTCGGTAATGGAGAAATTATTTCTGTTGTTGATATTAAAAAAGACTATATTTATGAAATAAAATTTGATTCAGGAACAACTAAAAAGGTTATGGCGAGCTTCTGCAAGTTAAAGAAATTATCTTGATTAATTTTTAATACGGCAGAAAGTGTACCCCACGTTTAATATAAAAAATAAGTATAAAAAACGTAATTTTATTTACGTTACGAAAGAAGGAACTATTATGGCAATTATTAAACCTATAAGACCACTTCGTTTTACAGATAAAAAAAACGTTGAAACTTGTGTATGCCCTCCATACGACATAATCAGCGATAAAGAAAGAGAAGAAATTGTTAAGAGAAACAATCATAACATAGTTGTTCTCGAAAAGCCTGAGGGAGAAAACAAATATGAAAACGCTGCTTCTCTCCTTAAAGAATGGATAAATGAAGGCGTTCTCAAACGCGATGATTCAGAAGGAATTTTCGTTTATCAAGAAAAGTTTTCAGTTGCTGGAAAAGATTATGTTTTTGACGGACTTGTTTGCCTTGCGAAACTTTATGAGTTTTCTGAAAAGGTTGTTCTTCCCCACGAAGAAACTCTTTCAAAAGCAAAACAAGATAGATTAAATTTACTTACAGCAACACATTGTAATTTCTCTTCCGTTTATTCTCTTTATATGGACGAAGAAAAAAAGGTTGAAAAGATAATTGAAAAAGCAAAAGGACTTGAAGCTGAATGTTCATTCACAGATGCTGAAGATGTTACACACACTCTTTGGAAAATAACGGATAAAGACGATATTGCTTCTCTCGTTGAGGCTTTCGCTGATAAACAGCTCTTTATTGCAGACGGACACCACAGATATGAAACAAGTCTTAACTATCGCAGAATTTGCAAAGAAAACGGTGTCTCAGATCTTGATACGGATTATATTCTTATGACTCTCGTTGATATGGATAACAAAGGACTTGTTATTATGCCAACACACAGAGTTATAACAGAAAAAAATCTCGACCTTGAAGCAATCAAAGAAAAATGTAAAGCAGAATTTGAAATTTCTGAAATGGACGACATTTCAAAAGCAGAAGAAATTCTCGCTTCTCTTTCAGATATACACGCATTCGCTCTTTACAGCGGCGGAAAAGGATTCACTCTTTTCAAACGCAAAGAAGATGCGGTTATTGAAGGACATTCAGAAGCATATTGCGGTCTTGACGTTTCTGTTCTCCACACCCTTATTCTCGAAAAAGGCTTTGGAATTGACAAAGAAAATATGGCAAATCAAAAGAGCCTTATTTATACAAGAAGTATAGATGAAGCAGTTTCACTCGTTCAAAGCGGAGAAGCATCTTGCTCTTTCATACTTAATTCTACAAAGGTTCAACAAATTAAAGCCGTTTCTCTTGCGGGAGACAAAATGCCTCAGAAATCAACGTATTTCTATCCAAAACTTATAACAGGTCTTGTTATTAACTGTCTTGAAAAATAATAATTCGGAGAATTTATATTTATGAATAATTTGCTTGATAAAAAATATGATCCAAAAAACGTTGAAGACCGTCTTTATAATTTTTGGTCTGAAAACGGATATTTTACCCCTGAAATTGATAAATCGAAAAAACCATTTTCCATCGTTATTCCACCACCAAACGTAACAGGTCAGCTTCATATGGGACACGCTCTTGACGAAACTCTTCAAGACATTCTCATTCGTACAAAGCGTATGCAAGGATATTGTACGCTTTGGGTTCCCGGAACAGACCACGCAGGAATTGCAACTCAAATTAAGGTTGAAGAACAGCTTCGCAAAAATGAAGGACTTTCAAGACACGATCTTGGAAGAGAAAAATTTCTTGAACGCGTTTGGGATTGGAAAAAAATGTATGGAAGCCGCATTATCAACCAGTTAAAAAAATTAGGTTCATCTTGCGACTGGACGAGAGAACGTTTTACTATGGACGAAACGTGTTCTGCTGCTGTTAGAAAAATATTCGTTTCTCTTTATAACAAAGGTCAGATTTATCGTGGATACAGAATTATAAACTGGTGTCCTAATTGTAACACTGCTCTTTCTGATACGGAAGTTGAACACAAAGATACAGCGGGTAATTTTTATCACATTAAATATCCTATAAAGGATAGCGATGAAATGCTTGAAATAGCAACAACCCGTCCTGAAACAATGCTTGGAGATACGGGTATTGCTGTTAACCCCAACGATGAAAGATACACAAAATATATTGGAAAAACGGCTATTCTTCCTTTGATGAACCGTGAAATTCCCATAGTTGCAGACGAATATGTTGATAAGGATTTTGGAACGGGATGCGTTAAAATGACTCCTTGCCACGATCCTAACGACTATCAGGTTGCCCTCAGACACAACCTCGAAATGATAGTAGTTCTTGACGGAAACGCCAAAATCAACGAAAACGGTGGAAAATATCAAGGAATGGACCGCTTTGAAGCAAGAAAAGCAATTATTGAAGACCTTGACGCTCTTGGACTTCTTGTTAAAATTGAACCTCATTCCCACGCTGTTGCCCATTGTTACAGATGTGGAACGATTGTTGAACCAATTTCTTCAAGACAATGGTTCGTTAAAATGGAAGAACTTGCAAAACCTGCTATTGAAGCGGTTAAAAAAGGTGATATTAAATTTGTTCCTGAACGTTTCTCCAAAAACTATCTTAACTGGATGGAAAATATCCTTGACTGGTGTATTTCACGTCAGCTTTGGTGGGGACATAGAATTCCTGCTTTCTATTGTGAAGACTGCGGAAAAATGACGGTTGCTGAAGAAGACGTTACTGTTTGTCCTGAATGTGGGAGTAAAAACATTGTTCAAGATGAAGACGTGCTTGATACTTGGTTCTCTTCAGCTCTCTGGCCAATGTCAACTCTTGGTTGGCCAAATCAAACGGAAGACCTTGATTATTTCTACCCCACAAGCGTTCTCGTTACGGGTTATGATATAATTACTTTCTGGGTTTCTAAAATGATTTTCCAAGGACTTGAAGGAATGAAAGAAAAGCCTTTCAGCGATGTTCTTATTCACGGTCTTGTTAGAGATTCTCAGGGAAGAAAAATGAGTAAATCTCTTGGAAATGGAATTGATCCCCTTGAAATTATTGATAAATATGGTGCAGATGCTCTCAGATTTACTCTTGCAACAGGAAACAGCCCCGGAAACGATATGCGTTTTTACGAAGAAAGAGTTGAGGCTTCACGTAATTTCTGCAACAAGATATGGAATGCTGCAAGATTCGTTCTTATGAATCTGGAAGAAGGACTTTCATTCACAAACGACTTATCAAGTCTTTCTCTTGAAAAAGAAGATAAATGGATTCTTTCAAAATACAACACTCTCGTTAAAGAAGTTAATGAAAACATAGACAAATACGAGCTTGGCGTTGCTGTTTCTAAACTTTATGACTTCATTTGGGACGTATTCTGCGATTGGTATATTGAGCTTGTTAAACCAAGACTCAACGCAAAAGGCACAGAAAGCTACACAGTTGCTTGTAACGTTCTCGTTTACGTTCTTTCAAACACAATGAAGCTTCTCCACCCATTCACTCCGTTTATAACGGAAGAAATTTGGCAAAAGCTCCCTCACGAAGGAGAAAGCATTATGATTTCCTCCTTCCCCGTTTTTGAAGAACAGCTATGCTTTGAATCTGATGAAGAAAACGTTCAATATGCAATAGATGCTATTAAGGCTATTAGAAACAGACGTTCAGAAATGAACGTTCCCCCCTCAAAGAAATCTGCCCTTTATATTAACACAGAATTTAAAGAACTTTTCGCAAACGCTTCTGTTTGGTTTGAAAAACTCGCTTCTGCTTCAGCAGTTGAGATTATTGAATCTGAACCTTCCGATGCAGACGAATGTGTTCAAATTGTAACAAGCGGAGCAACGGTTTATATAAGAACAAAAGAAATGGTTGATATTGAGGGTGAACGTAAACGCCTTGCAAAAGAGCTTGAAACTGCGGAAAAAGAACTTGAAAGAGCAAACTCTAAACTTTCAAACACAGATTTCGTTGCAAAAGCTCCCGCAAAGGTTATTGATGCAGAAAGAGAAAAAGTTAAAAAGTATGAGGCGTTGAAACAAAGTCTTTCCGCCGCGCTTGAAAAACTTGTATAATTTTATGAATAATTCAAAGGAAAATAAAAAGGTTCTTTTATTAAAATACGGTGAGGTTGTTATGAAAGGTCTCAACAGAGGCTATTTTGAAAGCCTTATCGTAAAAAGAGCAAAAGAAATGCTAAAAAAGGCTGAGGGAAACTTCAGCCTTGAATATGCACAGTCAACTCTCTACGTTAGCGGAGATGAAGACGCTGATATGGACGAAGCATTTTCAATCTTAAAAAAACTTTTTGGAATTGCAACGATTTGCGTTGGATATCAGTGCGAAAAAAATATGGATTCCATAAAAGAATGTGTTAAACAAAACGCTAAAAAACTTGTTGGAAACGCTAAAACTTTTAAATGTGAATCTAAGAGAAGCGATAAATCCTTCCCTCTTAAATCGCCTCAAATTAGCGCAGAAATCGGAGGCGTTATTCTTGATGCTATACATTCTTTGAGAGTTGACGTTAAAAAACCAGATATAACGCTTTTTGTTGAAGTTCGCGAAAAATTTGCATACGTTCATAATGGCGGAGAAAAAGGTCTCGGAGGAATGCCATCGGGAAGTGCTGGAAAAGGTCTTCTTCTTCTTTCAGGCGGAATTGACAGCCCCGTTGCAGGATATATGATGTCCAAAAGAGGAATCTCTGTTGACTGTGTATATTTTGAGAGTCCACCTTATACAAGCGATAATGCAAAACAAAAGGTCGTTGACCTTGCTTCAAAACTTGCAGAATATAACGGAAAGTTATTTTTAAACTGTATATCCGTTACAGAAATACAAGAAGAGCTTATGAATAAATGCGATAATAAGCTATTCACGGTACTTCTCAGAAGATTTATGATGCGTCTTGCTTTGAAAAATGCGTTGCGAATTGGAGCACAGCTTTTAATTACGGGAGAAAGCATCGGACAAGTTGCAAGTCAAACTGTTCCCGCAATGGCGGTTACAGATGCTATTGCAACAATCCCCGTTATTCGCCCCCTTGCAGGACTTGACAAAGAAGAAATTGTTCAGATTTCAAGAGCAATAGAAACCTTTGATATCAGCATTTTACCATATGACGACTGTTGTACGGTATTCACCCCTAAGCATCCAAACACACGTCCAACACTTGAAGGCGTTATTGCCGAAGAAAATAAATTAGATGTTGACGGTCTTGTTGAACGTGCATTTTCAACTCGATACGTTATAGAGATAAAATAATGAAAACTATTAATTTTTTAGGGAAAAACAAAATAATAACTTGCATATGCTTTGCTTTGACTATAGCATTTGTATTTTCAACCGTTAATTTTACCGTTGTTAACGCTTCTGCTCTTTCATCATACGACCTCAGAGATTCAAATTCAATTACGTCTGTTAAAAATCAAGGGAACGCAAACACTTGCTGGTCATTTGCGGCAATTGGAGCAATTGAGTCTTCTTTGATAGTTGGAGGATACGCCGACAGCTCTATAGACCTTTCTGAAACTCATCTCGGTTGGTTTTCCATCAATACGGAAATTTCAAACGAAAACGACCTCACCTACGGAGATGGAATTACATCATCTAATCCATTTCAATATGGTGGAAATGATTTATATGTTATATGGTCAATAGCTCGTGGGTTTGGCTTAGAGCTTGAAGAATTTGTTGAATATGACGTTAATCATATTGATTCAATAAAAGTCAGAGAAAACGAAAGATACGTTTCTGAATTTAAGGTTACAGAGGTCAATATTTTTCAAAAGAACGAATTTGACGGCATAAAAAAAGCAATTGTAGAAAACGGAGCTTTAATGGCTTCATATTTTGATTCTACAGATTACTACAACAAAGGTAATGACGGATATTCCTTTTTTGAAAACACGAATGAAGTATCTAACCACGCAATTTTAATTGTTGGTTGGGATGATAATTATTCAAAAGAAAATTTCGGCTCAGTTAAACCATCTGAAAACGGAGCTTGGCTTTGCCGAAACTCAAGAGGAGAATCGTGGGGCGACAACGGATATTTCTGGTTGTCTTATGAAACTCTATCTCTTAAAAGAATAGTTTCCTTTAAAGCAGAGCCTTCTGAGGAAGATATATACCAAATATATCAATATGATGGATATGGATTCTCAAAAGCCTTAAGCATTGATGATTCAGGTGTTGTTTACACATCAAATATTTTTGATTCAACGGAAAGCGGTATTCTTGAAAAAATTGCATTTTACACAACAGAACACAATCTCGACCACGAAATATCAGTTTATCAGTTGAAAGATGGGTATTCATCTCCAACAGATGGAATTTTGCTTTCAAGGTTTAATAAATATACTTCATATTCGGGATATTATCTTGTTGACCTCCCCTCCGCTGTTGAGATTAAAGAAGGTTTATCTTTCTCCATCGTAATAAAAATAAGCGGTTCGGGTAGAATTAAATTCTATTCAGAGGGTGTTAACGACAGAGCTTCAGTTCAAGGAAAAAGCTATGCTTCCCCCGATGGAGAATATTGGATGGATACGGTTTCAAGCGGATTTGGTAATCTTTGTATAAAGGCTTGGGTTAATCCAACAGTTTATGAAGGACCTGATACCGAATATCTTTTCCAAATGATGTCCCCTATTTCAGAGGAATATTATGAAGACGAAGTTTTATCAATTCTTGTTGATAAAGCAAAAGACATAATTTCAAATGGCGGGACTGAACGCGAAGTTCTTAACAATTATCTCAGACTCGCTTGCTTATATGAAAAATACTATGGATACGTTTCAATTGAAAACGAAGAACAATTTTTAACTTTTTCCAATCTCGTTAATTCGGGAAATGATTTCACCGATACTGTTGTAGTTCTTGAAAACGACCTTGATTTCAGCGGTATTAATTACCTTATTCCATCGGGCTTTAACGGAACGTTTAACGGAAAGTTCAACACAATTTCAGGGATTGAACATTCTGGAGATTATGGTTCCGGTGCTTTTGGAAATCTTCATTCAAAAAGCGTTTTGAAAAATATTGTTATTAAAAATTGTTCATTTTCTTCCAACGTATACACAGGAGGAATTTCTTTCTGGAACGAAGGAATTATTCTTGATTGTTCCGTTGAAGCAAACGTTTTTTCAGAAAGAAATTATTCAGGCTTGGCAGTTGGATTAAATAAAGGTAAAATTCAGTTTTGTGCGGTAAAAAACAGCTCCGAAAACTCAAATGAAGAAAAAATTGTTTATGAAAATTACGGTTTAATAAGTGATTGTCTCGTTGAAGGAGCTTCTATATCAAGCAAAGTTACCCCTCCTATTAATTGTTATGAGGCTTATTTAAACAATGATTCTCTTATGATTAAAGGAACAAAAGTTCAAATCCAAAGTGCGAAAAGTTTTATTCGTTTAAATGAAGATGATAAAGATTTATCAAAAGGAATTGTATATACAGGATTAAACCTTTTGTCAGGCTCCAAACATATAGTTGCTGTTATTATTGGAGACGTTAATTCAGATGGAATACTTTCATCTTCCGATTATCTTAGAATAAAAAGTCATTTATTGGAAACCATAGCTTTAGATGAATATCAGCTTGAAGCTGCTGATACAAACAGAGATGGCGTTATTGGTTCAACCGATTATTTGCTTATAAAATCTCATTTTTTGAACTTGATAAATATGTATGGAGCATAATAAATGAATTTAGCTGAAATTGTCAGACCAAAAGATTTTTCTCAAATGGCAGGACAAAAACATCTGCTTGGAGAAAACGCTCCTTTAATGAAAATAATAAATAGCGGTCATCTTCCATCTCTTATTTTTTACGGACCTCCAGGTGTTGGAAAGACAACCGCGGCAGATATTATTGCTTCTAAAACGGGTAAAACCTTTAGAAAACTTAATGCAACCGTTTCATCGCTTTCAGATTTAAAAGCAATACTTGCTGAAACAGATTCCGTTTATACGGGTGGTGAAATATTGCTTTATATTGATGAAATTCAATATTTCAACAAGAAACAACAGCAGTCATTGCTTGAATACGTTGAAGACGGAAGAGTTACGCTTATATGTTCAACAACGGAAAATCCATATTTTTATATTTATCCGGCTCTCGTTTCTCGTTCTGCCGTGTTTGAATTTAAAACGGTTGAAGCAGAAGAAATTAAACTTTTTTTAAAAACAGCACTCGACAAATTCAACAGTGCGGGAGAACGAAATATAACCGCCTCAGAAAAGGCTTTGAATATTGTTTCAAATGCTGTTGGAGGAGACGTTAGAAAAGCTGTCAATATGCTTGAAAACCTTTGTTACGTTGTTTCGGAAGGCGAAATTACAGAGGAAGTTGCAAGAAATTTCTTAAAAAATGCAGGTCAGAGGTTTGACAAAAGCGGAGACGAATATTATAATTCACTTTCAGCTCTCCAAAAATCCATAAGAGGCTCTGATGAAAATGCAGCTATATTTTATCTTGCGAAAATTCTCGAAAACGGTGGTTTACTTTCTGCGTGTAGACGGCTTCTCGTTATCGCAAGTGAAGATATTGGACTTGCCTATCCTCTTGCGGCAGTTGTAACAAAATCTTGCGTTGATTCTGCATTACAATTAGGAATGCCCGAAGCAAGAATCCCTTTGGCAGAGGCGTGTATTCTACTTGCAACAGCTCCAAAATCAAATTCTGCATATATGGCGTATGACCGCGCGTCAGAAGACGTTAAAGCAGGAAAGGGTGTTATTTTTCCAAGATGCTTGCAAAATGTTCACGCAGACAGCTATGGAGAGGTTGGCGGTCAAGGATACATATATCCCCACGATTATCCCGATGCATACGTTGAACAGCAATATCTTCCTGATGATTTAAAAAACAGAAAATATTATTCATACGGTTTAAACAAAAACGAACAAGCTGCAAAGGCATATCGTGATAAAATAATAGAAAAACATAAGAAAAAATAGCTGAATATTATAACATTATGAAAGGTTACAGTACGCTGTAATATGGTGAGCTTATGAGAATATTTTTAACAGTTCTTGACAGCCTTGGAATTGGCGCACTTCCAGACGCTGATTTATATGGAGACAGCGGTTCTGATACTTTAAATTCAATTTGTAAATCTGATTTTTTTAACGCACCGAATCTTGCGAAAATGGGCATTTTCAACATAGAGGGAACACCTTCAAAAAAAGTTGAAGCTCCAACCGCCGCTTATTGTCGTTTTAAAGAAGCGTCCGCAGGAAAAGATACTGTTACAGGTCATTGGGAAATGTGTCAGATAGTTTCGGAAAAACCTTTTCCAACTTATCCAAACGGTTTCCCGAAAGAAGTAATTGAAAAATTTGAAGCGTTAACGGGTAAGAAAACTATATGTAATCTCCCATATTCAGGAACCGAGGTTATTAAAGATTATGGAGAAGAGAGCATAAGAGACGGAAAGCTCATTGTTTATACTTCCGCAGACAGCGTTTTCCAAATTGCAGCTCACGAGGATTACGTTCCCGTTGAGGAATTATATAAATACTGTCAGATTGCAAGAGATATGCTTGTTGGAGAACACGCAGTCGGAAGAGTTATTGCACGTCCTTTTAACGGAGCTGTTGGTGAGTTTAAAAGAACTGCAAACAGACACGATTATGCGTTAAAGCCCCCTATCAGCACTCTTGAAGTTTTGAAAAACGCTGGAAAAGACGTTATATCCATAGGAAAAATTAAAGATATTTTCGCTGAAGTCGGAATAACAAAATCATATCCAGGTGCAACAAACCCTGTTGCGTTGGAATCCCTTGACAAAGTTCTTGATATGAGCTTTGACGGTTTATGCTTTACTAATCTCGTTGATTTTGACGCTGTTTTCGGTCATAGAAATAATATTGACGGATACGCAAAAGCGGTATCAGAATTTGACGTTTTTCTTGGTAACGCCCTTTCAAAACTTAAAGACGATGATGTTTTTATCCTTACGAGCGACCACGGATGTGATCCCGCAACCCCATCTACAGACCATTCAAGAGAATATACCTTCGGTCTTTTCTATGGAAAAAATATTTTGCCCATAGACTTGGGAACATCAGATTCTTTTGCTGATATAGGAAAAACAATATGCGACCTTTTAGGCGTTGAAAATTCTCTTTCAGGAAAATCATTTCTTCCACTTATTAAGAAATGATATTTTTCTCAATATTGCGGAAGATCTTTTATTCTTTCTTTGGTTCTCAAAAGATACGCTTTATATAAATCCATATTCCCGCTTTCGTATAAACTTTTAGCAGTTTTTATATCAAGGGTTATTTTTTCAAGTTCTTTTTGATTTACAAAATAATTCAATATTTTTTCTTCTTTATTCCAAACGTCTATAATATAAACAATATCGGAAACGTTTTTTATATTCTTTTCATCCACAATATACGAAAGCCTTTCAGAAGCATTATTAACGTAAAGCTCTTCTGCTGCAACAAAAGAAATCAACAATATAAAAACAAAAATCATTATAATAAATCCACGCATTATTCCACCATATAATTATAGTTTTTTCAGTTTAATTATTTCGTTGTCGGAATCGTCAATTATATAATACCATATCTTGTTTTTATCAACAATTCCTTTACTTTTAATTCGTTCCTTTAACCAAAATTCGTCTTTTCCGTAGGCTTCAAGAGCATTTTTATCTATATAGCCGTCAACTATAATACAATGACCTACTCCGTTTTCAATAACGTTTATATTTATGTCGCTTGGGGTTAGATTGTTGCTTTTTCTTTTGGGAAGGACACTTAATTTTCCATTTTGTTCAAGGATAACGTATTGAATATCAGATATATCTTTATATCCATTTTGTCTTATTTCACAGAATATTTCATCTATACTAACCCTTGTTTTTAAAAGATTTTTTTCCAAAATCCTCCCCTTTTCCACAAGAACAACGGGTGAGCTGTCAAAAAAACGTCTCAATCTAACGTTTTTTTTGCAGATAAACGAAATAAAAACTTCAAGAAAAATAACGGTTATTAAAGGAACGTAACAAAACAAAACGGGAATATCTTTTGATGTTATAGGTAATACCGCAAGCTCAGAAATCATAACAGCGGTTACAAATTCAGAAAGCTGAAGCTCTCCAACTTGCCTTTTTCCCGATACTCTCATCAATAACATCAAAGTTATATAGAATATGATAGTTCTTTCAACCAACGTAAACATAATTCGACACTTTCTATTATTAAAAGTCATTTTTATATATTATTCTCTCGATTTTTTAAAAATATAACTTGTTTTTAGTATTTTATGATGACAAACGAAAATTTATATGTTATAATCGTCTCATAAACCAAACTTCGATTTTTTTAAACACTATTTGTATAATAAAGGATTTATATGGAAAACGAAAACATTGTTCTCGGAAGAAACTCGGTAACAGAGCTGCTTTTGTCTGAACGCCCTATTGAAAAAATATATCTATTCAACGGCTGTGAGGAAAAATTCAAGAAAAAAATATATGAGCTATGCTCTAAAAGAAGAATCCCTCTCGTTAAAGCAGACAAAGCTAAAATAGATTCATTTGGAAAAAATAATCAAGGAATTGTTGCAATTGCCGCAACAAAGGAATATTGCGATATAGACGATATTCTGAATTTTGCATATTCAAAAAACGAAAAGCCCTTTGTTGTTATTGCTGACGGAATTAACGATCCGCATAATCTCGGAGCTATAATCAGATCTGCCGAATGTGCGGGTGTTCACGGAATTATCATTCCCAAAAGACATTCCGTTTCTGTTACACCGGTTGTTCATAAATCTTCTGCCGGAGCTTCTGAACATATGCTTATTGCAAAAGTTCCAAATCTTGCCGCCGCTGTTGATGAATTAAAAGATAAAGGCTTATGGATATACGCTATGGAAGCAGACGGAGATGATTATTCAAAAACAGTTTTCGATTCTCCAACTTGTATAATAATGGGAAGCGAAGGAAACGGTGTTTCAGAGCTTCTAAGGAAAAAATCCGATTTCGTTTTATCTATTCCTATGTATGGAAAAATAAATTCCCTTAACGTTTCTGCTGCCGCAGCAATTATTATGTTTAAGGCTGCACCGATGTTAAAAAATCTCTGATATATAATTTTTAATCCCAAAAGGGAGGAATGTTTCTTTGTCTAATAATGCAGAATATACTTGCAATTTCAAAACAACTGCACGAAAATTAAACAGAATAAAAATTAAAGACGTTTTAGATAAGGCTGATGAAAATAATACTCAGCTTATATCAATTCCTATTCCAAAATTCAGAACTGACCTCAAAGCACCTGACGTTAAAATAGACGGACTTGATTCTGACTCCGGAGAAGATTCTATTTCACTTCTCAAAACAACTCTTGAGTCTATGGTTTTTGAAGACGAGGAATTGAAGGGCTATTACGAAGGCTTAAAAACAAGACTGAATAAAAAAAAGATAGACGAAATATACAGTATTGTAACAGCAAACATTCCATACGGTAGCTTAAAGCGTTCTTTGAGAAAAACTTCTTCAAAGCAATATTCATTAAAAGATACAAAAACTTTTTCCATTGGAAAAACAGCTAAATCTTTGAAGATAGAAAAAACGCCGAGGGATAATCCCTCTTTTATTCAGGAAACCTTAATTGATGAGCCCGATGATACTCAAACGTCTGAACTTTTAGTCCCTGAGAATAATTCTTCCGTTATATCATCTCAGAAAAACGCTTCTGACGAACAAGATAATTCTTCTCAGCTCTCTTTTGACATTGTTGAGAAAAACACAGAAAAAAGCAAACAAGATGATATAAATCTTAAAATTGCTTTTGATATGATAAGCGGTGATGACGAAGATTTGTCTGAGTATGATGATGAAAAAGAAGATATTGAAAACGAATCTTCTGAAAAAAACAAAAATTCACAAAGAAAAAAAGCTGTTTCAAGTTTCTTTTCATCTATGTTCAGATACAGAACAACAAACGAAGATGAAATTCGCGATGAAGAAAAAGAACAAGACTCAAACGATGAATATAACGGTTTTGAATACAATTCCGTTGAAGATAAGCAAGAAGCTGAAAAACTTTTGAAAGATTCCGTTTATTTATCTTTAAAAAAATTAGGATTAGCTTGTCTTTTGTTTTTGTTTTTTATCGCTCTTAAATATTTCTCTGTAGAAAATGAAATTTTTGCAAAATATATTTCATATTCAAGATACGGCGTTTTATATATTCTTTTTGAGATTCAATTATTATTTCTTGGGGTTTTCATACATAAAGGAGCTTTTATAAACGGAATTAAATCGTTTTTAACAGGAAAATTTTCTTCTGATTCCGTTTTTGCTGCAACAACTATTTTTGCATCTGCACATAGTATTTTTTCTATTTTCGCTTCAAATGAAAAAATTGTTCTTTTCAACGCAATTCCAATATTAATGTCGTTATATATTGGTATTTCTACATATCTCAAAAACAAGAAAAATCTTTCCTGTTTTAAAATTATTTCAACAGACAAAGAGAAATTTGCCGCAGCCGAACTTTCCCCCGCTTCAAAAGAAGCCTCCAGCTTTTATTCCTATCTTTTAGAAGATTCAGACGTTTATACAGTTTCAAAATCAAGATTTGTTTCTTCTTTTTTCAAAAGAATATCAAAAAAGCCAAAAAGCGAAGATATTTTGAACGCAATTATCCCTGGAGTATTTTTCATATCAACGATTATTTTTTCTATATGTTTTTTCTATGGAAAAATGTCTGTTTATGATTCTTTCACCGCTTTAACAGCTTTTATATTGTCTGCTATGCCCGCCGCGAGCTTTTTCGTTATATCAATCCCCCTCGTTTCTGCAAACAGAATTTGCAATAAAATTGATTCGGCGATTATTGGCGAAAGCGTTGCGGAGGAATATGCAAACGCTTCTGTTATTTCTTTTGAAGATATAGAACTTTTTCCACCCGACAAAGTTACTATGAAAGATATGAAGGTCTATCACAATATGAGAATAGACCAGATTGTAGTAGAACTCGCAAAACTTTTCTCTCACATCGGCGGTCCGCTTAAAGACTTTTTTGCCCAGTCCGTTAACGATGTTTTTGAAGAACACAACGTTATTAAAGTATTAGAGTCATCAGAAAACGGAATTATGATAGCCGCAGACGGAAACGACTACTATCTCGGAAACGGTGCATTTATGAGAAGCCACGGACTATCGTATGACGAAGATGAAGAAGACCAGAAATACGAAAGAACGGGCGGTTCCGTTATGGTTTTCGGTGCAAACTCCGTTGTTGCTGCTAAATTCTATTTCAGATACGTTCCGCAAAAAGGATTTAAAAAACTCCTTGAACATATGTATAAAAGCGGTCTTTGCATTGGAATTAAAACTCTTGATCCAAATATCAACAACGATTTACTTTATTATCACTCAGACGGTTCCCAATGTCCCATTTCTATTCTTAAATCCTCAGCTCCTGAAGAAATTACTTCTAAAGTGTCTTCAGTTGATTCAGGAATTATTTCCAATCGTTCATTAGGTGCTT
Source organism: Eubacteriales bacterium (assembly GCA_045578045.1). Lineage (GTDB taxonomy): Bacteria > Bacillota > Clostridia > Oscillospirales > CAG-382 > SIG653. The sequence goes on from JAZNJM010000041.1 coordinate 53,812, forward strand.
TTTTAAAAGCATTTATGACTTGCGACAAGGCAAGACATTCCATAAAAAGCAATGGAATTATTATGCTTACAGGTTCAGCATTAACTTCTATTATGATGATATTTATTTCTATCACGGGCGGGATTGTTAACTTCTCCCCAACACACGCTTTTATTTTACAGCTTTTATGGTCTATGGCTGTTTTCATCCTCTCTTTTTGGAAATAAGAGCTTGTTTTTAAAAAAAATTGTTATTTTTCTCAAAAAAAAATGTTTTTTTACTAAAAAAACTATTGAATATTTAAAAAAAATATTATATAATAGGTATGTTATTGATAGAAACTAATAATATCAATTATAATAAAAATCATAGGAGTAACAATAATGGCTATTTTCAAATCTAACCAAATCAGAAACGTTGCTTTAATCGGACACGGCGGAGATGGTAAAACAGCTCTTGCTGAAGCTATGCTTTATCTTGCAAAAGCAACAGACAGATTGGGAAAGGCTGCTGACGGTAACACCGTTTGCGATTACGATCCCGAAGAAATTAAACGTTCTATTTCAATTTCGGCAGCTCTTGCAAATTTTGAATGGAAAAATACCAAAATCAATATACTTGACACTCCAGGTTATTTCGATTTTGAGGGCGAAGTTAGACAAGCTCTTAAAGTTGCTGATACAGCTTTAATCGTTGTTGACGGAAAATCAGGACATAAAGTTGGAACAGAGCTTACTTGGGATTTAGCAAAAGGTAAGTCAAAAGCATTCTTTGTTAACAAACTTGATGACGAAAACTCTAATTTCCATAAAACACTTCAAGGACTTGAAGATACTTTCGGAAAATCAGTTTGTCCTGTTATCGTTCCCGCAACAGAAGGCGGAAATCCAAAAGTATTCTATAACCTTTTAACAGACGAAGCAATTGAGTTTGATGCAAAAGGCGAAATTAAAGTTGTTTCCCTTCCTGACGGTGCAAAAGACCTTATTGAAGAATACAGCCTCGTGTTCAAAGAAGCTATCGCTGAAACAGATGACGAGCTTATGATGAAATATTTCGAAGGCGAAGAATTTACACACGATGAAACAAAAGCCGCAATGCTCAAAGGTCTTGTTGAAGGCACAATAACTCCAGTATTCTCAGGTTCTTCAACAACTCTTGCCGGTGTTAAAGCTCTTATGGATTCTATTTCCAACTTCTTCTGCTCTCCTGCCGACAATATGAAAGCATCGGTTGAGGGTGCTGACGGAAAAATTTCTGAAATTTCTTCTTCCGAAGACGGAGCTCCTTCCCTCTTTATCTTCAAAACTGTTGCTGATAAAGACGTTGGAAAACGTAGCTTCTTCCGTGTTATGAGTGGTACTCTTACAAACTCTGCTGTTCTTACAAACAGTACAACAGGTCAAAAAGAAAAAATTGCAAGTATTTATACTTTCGTTGGTAAAAAGACCTCTAACGTTGAAACCCTTTCATACGGTGATATTGGTGCAACAGTTAAACTTTCCAACACAAACGTTAACGATACACTCTCCCCTAACGGAGACGTTAAATATGAAAAAATTGAATTCCCAACACCATATTACTGTCAGGCAATAATGCCTAAGGCAAAGGGTGATGAAGATAAAATTTCCGCTGGTATTTCAAAGATTCTCGAAGAAGATTATACATTGAAATACGAAAACAACGCTGAAACAAAACAGATGTGTATCAGCGGTTTAGGAAATATGCATATTGATATTATGGTTTCTAAATTGAAAAACCGTTTCGGTGCAAATATCGATACTGCTCCTGCAAAAATAGCATATAGAGAAGCTATAAAAGGCAAAGCTCAGGCAGAAGGAAAACACAAGAAACAGTCTGGCGGACACGGTCAGTATGGACACGTTAAAATTGAATTCTCACCAGGAGAATCCGATGGACTTGAATTCACAGAATCAATCTTCGGCGGAAGCGTTCCAAAGAATTTCCACCCAGCTGTTGAAAAAGGATTGCTTGAAGCTATGCAGAAAGGTATTCTTGCAGGATATCCCGTTATCAATATTCACGCAAACCTCTTTGACGGTTCATACCACGATGTTGACTCTTCCGAAATGTCCTTTAAATTAGCAGCTATTCTTGCATTTAAAGATGGTATTCCCAAGGCAAAGCCAATTATTCTTGAACCATACGGAAACCTTAAAGTATTCGTTCCCGATTCCCTCGTTGGAGACGTTTACGGAGACCTCAACAAGAGAAGAGGTAGAATTAGCGGAACAGAACAAAGCGGAACAAAGAAAGGCTATACAATTGTTGAAGCTGAAGTTCCAACAGCTGAAATGAGCGACTATGCTATTCAGCTCCGTGCTATGACACAAGGAAGAGGAACGTTTACCTTTGAATTCGTTAAATACGAAGAAGCTCCCGATAATATTAAAAACAAAATAATTGCAGAAGCAAAAGCAAACGCTTCTGAAGAATAATCCACACGCCTATGGATCACAAAGGCATGAAAGGAAAATTGCGATGAATAAAAACATATTTAATTTAAAATCGTTTCTTGCATTATTGCTCTCTTCAATGATGACAGTTTCACTTTCTTCTTGCTCTGATAATGAAAAAAACACAGCTTTTCTTGATCAGATTTCAGCAGCTGAGATATACAGTGAAGCAGAAGAAAGCTCTGAAGAATCTTCAGAACCTCCAACAAAAGAAGGGTATACTGCAAGACCTATTATAACTCATATTATCAACGTTGAACCATATTCTGTTGTTGTTGCGGGAACTTGCGAAGAAGGTTCCGTTATCAAAGCGTATAACGTTGCATTCGAAGACGAAAAATATGAAACCAAATCAATTGGTAAATATTTTATCTTTGAATTGAATCTCAGAAACACCAACGAGCATTACTACGAAATTAAAGCTACAGTTGAAGGAAAGAAAGAAAGTACAGTAAATCACTTTACAGCTAAGTATGATTCTGTTGCTGAAAAGCCTAATGATAATACTGCGGTTTCTTTAGGAAATAACTCAACGCTTTTCTATGACTCGATGATTGCTCCGTTCAAAGGTGAAAACCTTCTCACAAACTCTAAACTCAAGAGTTTTAAAGAATCTATTGCCAATCAAGCAAACAAAGATGGAATTAAATATGTTTACGTTATGGTTCCCGGAATGCTCTCCGTTTATGATGAAAAAGTTCCAGAAGCTATTAAATCAGAAAAAGACAGCTATAACACCAAATTTGAACAATTAGTTAAAGCTCTTTCAGAAGTTAAAAACGTTGACGTTATTAACTTAAAAGATACATTTGTTGAAAACAAAAATGGTGAATATCCTATTTATTATAATACAAGCAGCAACCTTTCTGACTTTGGAGCATATTTAGCTTACAAAGAAGTAATGAATTATGTTGAAAATTCCAATTCTGATTTATCATATAAATTTGAAAAAACAAATGGAAAAGGCGGAGACCTTGTTTCTTCCCTTGGACTTGATAAAGACATTTTCTCTGAAAGCTACTATTATGCAAAGAATAACTTCACTACAACAATTCCTGAAGAAACAGAAGGAACCTGCAAAGTTTCTGATATAGTTGTTTATTCAGACAAAAACACAAATACTTATTTCTCTGACGTTGCAGAAGATGAAGTTTATGGTGCATGTGAAAAACTTTATTTCAAAACAAACCGCCAAGAGCTTCCAAGTGCTGTTTTCCTCAGAGATGATTCAGCCAACGCAATGGTTTCTATGCTTGCAGAAAACTTTAACAATTCATATTTTGCAGCAAACAATTCATTCGTATTGAACGATTCTGAAATTACCGCAGCTGTTTCTGATTATGCAAATAACGGAAGCGTATACGTTGATTACGTGTTTGTTATTGTTTCAGAAGACAATATTGATTCAATTGTTGGTTAATGATGAATTGGGCGTTTTTTGAAAACATCCAAGAGAAAAAAAGACTTGACGTTGTTAAAAGCCTCGTTCCCAAGGGGACGAGGCTTTTAGATATAGGAACAGACCACGCTTCCCTCCCTATTGATCTTGTTAAAAGTGGAATAATAACAAGTGCAATAGCGTCAGACGTCAACAAAAAACCCTTGGAAAGAGCTGAATCCGAAATAATCAAAAACGGTTTATCAAATAGAATTGTTACTGTTTTATCAAATGGATTTGAAAACATTCCCGAAAACACTTTTGATTCCGTTGCAATCTGTGGAATGGGCGGTCATCTAATTTCGGAAATTATTGAAAAAGGAAAATCTAAAGCAAAAAATTGCGATTTAATTTTGCAGCCTATGTCTTACCCCGAAGCGTTAAGATATTATCTTTCAACAAACGGATTTGAAATTATAAATGAAGCTTTTGCTTATGATAATGGAAAGCCATACGTTATTATTCAAGCAAGATATACATCTATAAATACTGATTTTTCATACGGAGAACTTTTATTTGGAAAGTTTCGTCCAAATAATCAGTATTATAAACTATATGAAAATAAAATCTTAATCAGACTTAGAAAAAGATTATTAGGCATTTTAAAGCATATTTATACAAACGATAATATTTAAAACTAATCAACGTTTTTTAGAAATAATGACTTTTCATTTCTATATTTCAAACGTTGATTTTTTGGTTCATCATAAATTTTGGTGTACAAAAGAAGTGGGCAAAGACAAAAAACGAATATAAGAGAAAAAGAAATTAGTATTTCTAAACCCATAAGCATTACGTTTGGCTACCTTGATTTTATTGTTGAATCCTTCAAGTTTTCC
>JAZNJM010000042.1:0-9607 GCA_045578045.1 Eubacteriales bacterium
CCAGATACATCTTAGCATATCTATCCCATAATTTCAACTGTCCACTTTTTAGGGTTTTAGGTTCCTTTTTCTGTCCACTTTTCAGGGACGTCCCTAAAATCACTAAAATACATGTGTCCATTTTTATGGGTACAGTTTACCCGTCCACTATTGCCTAATGCCTAATGCCTAATGCCTCTCCCCCCGTCCACTATTGCCTAATGCCTAATGCCTAATGCCTAATTTCTATAAAAAGGAGCCTTTATGTTATTTGAAACGATTTATAATGAAATAGGAATGCTTAAATGGATAGGCGACAAAGAGATAAGCGTCTGGCTTTGGGGCGTTCTTATCCTACTTTGTATAATAGTACCCTATCTGTTGGGAAGCATAAACACCGCAATAATAATATCAAAAAAGGTATATAAACAAGACATACGCAGCTTTGGAAGTGGCAATGCAGGAATGACCAATATGCATAGAACGTATGGAATGAAAGCCGCATTGCTCACCTTAGCGGGAGACTGTGCCAAACAGATAGTGTCAATATTTTTTGCAAGTTTTCTATACGGAAGAGAGGGTGCGTATCTTGCGGGGCTGTTTTGTATGTTAGGTCATATTGCACCTATATATTATAAATTCAAAGGCGGAAAAGGTGTTCTCACCGCCGCAACGATGATTTTATTTTTAAATCCCGTTGTTTTCGCTGTGATATTTGTGATATTCGTAGGAACAGTTGCAATTTCACGCTTTATATCCTTAGGTTCAATCCTTGCCGCCTTTGCATATCCTGGAATCTTGTATATGTATATGAGTTTTGAAAAAGATATAGAAGCGTTCCCAATGATAGCTTCTGTAATAATCAGCTTTATCATAATTTTTATGCATAGAAGTAATATAGCAAGACTTGCAAACGGAAAAGAAAATAAACTTTGCTTAACGAAAAAACAAAAGGAAAAAGCAGAGCTTGAACGTCTTTCACAAGAGTCTGATGATGACGATGACGATGATGATACGGATTATATCGATACAACGGGAATGATATATAAGGATAAATAAAACCAAACACCTTTAGGTTATAAAAAGACCAAACACCTTTAGGTTATAAACAAACCATAATACATTTAGGTTATAAACATTTTAAAAATTTCAGCGTATTATTAAAAACTACTTGTATTTTTTTAGGAGTTAAACAATGGAAAAGAAATTATACAAATCTAACCAAAACAAAATGATTGATGGAGTTTGTGCAGGCATTGCAGAATACTTCAATATTGATCCTACGCTTGTACGTTTGGGCGCTGTTGCATTAACCATTGCAGGTGGAAGTGGAATTCTTGCATATATTATCTGTGCCGTTGTTATTCCACGTAATCCCAACTGAGAACGTACTTTTATATGGCAGAAGGAATAAATATATGAAACGTAAATATGCGTATGCAATAGTTTCTCTTATAATTCTTATATCATTGTTTTTTCCGTTCAGTTGGAAAACCCACGAAGACGGAACGCAGGAATATTCTGCCCTTATGGTTAAATACGTTAGCTGGAACACAATGAAAGACTTAGGAAACGGAGTCTATTCAACGTCAACCTTTAAAGTATATTTCTTTCCCGATAATCAGAAAGATTTTGAAACCTTGAGAAACGAATTTTTCGATAGCTAAATAAAGAAAAAAGAGCAAGAATAAAGGTCTATACCATTAAGAACAGTTATTGAAATTTAATAAAATATATTACCTACTGATAAGAGGGCAGAGGATGTTTTACGTTCTTTGTCCTCTTTGCTTACCTGACCGAAAGTATAAAAAATATAACAATAGTTTTGTCAAAAATTCAATACAAGCGATCTAAAAAAGTTACCTAAACCGCGTGTCGTGAATTGAAGCCTAACTAACCATTAGGAGTTTTTTGCACCTATCTGCGCATATGGGGAATGTAAAACAAGCGTAAAATCCACGAAAAAAGCAGATTTTACGCTCGATAGGTTGTTGGTTGTCGGTTTTTATAGTGCTTTGCACTATTCGGGTGTACAAATATGTTTTAACTGTTTCTTGGTCCTAAGAATTTATCACCATTCAAATGAATCATATGGTCGGGCATATCAGCAATCCAAACTTCTGTTTCCCACGCCAAAGATTCCGAAAACCGCTTGAAAGTCTTAAAATCAAGAAATGCGGTAACATATATCTTTCCTGCGGTTACATCGGTTGTCATTTCTTCAATTTCTTGAATACGCTTGGGATCCATAGGACCGCACGATGTTACGGATTCGATAAAGTAAATCCAATTCTTTTCTTCTGAATACAAAACCACATCGGGCATTTTGTCGTGTAGTGTAATGACAAATCCGAGTTTTTTCAGTCTGTCAATGTTTTTAACCAAGTCTTTTTCAATGGTATCACCAACATACAAACATTCGGAATTGGGAGCAAATCGAGATGCAAATTCTTCAATAATAGCTTTTTGCAATTCATTGTGTTTGCCGGGTGAGAACGTAAAATCCTCACCGTTGATTTTGACTGGCATTTTCAGCATTGAACGCTTAGAAGCATATAAACTGATTAAAGATTGGTGTTCAGACAAAAATGTTGCTTTTTCAGTCTCCCATTTAGATGTGTTAAAAACTTTGATTAGTGCCAACATTTCATTGGTAAGGCGATAACGGTAATTTGGACTATTCGTATCCTTACCGTTATCCTCGATAAATGCTGCATTTCTAAAATGGTGCATAGCTTGCTTGCGGAAAGTTTCACGACTATTTTCCGCATAGGATATACTATAAAATGTTTTGGTATAAGAAATAACATCGTGAATACGAATCCAACCGTTTGTTGCATTTGACCAATTATCCGTTTCTTTTAGATTCGCCATAGCTAAAAGGGTATAGCAACACAAATCCGTTTGTTGCTTAATTGGCACTTGTAAATCGCTCAATATTTGTCTCGCTTCATCAATTTTACTCATAGAAAACTCCTTAAAATTCTGTCGCACGAAATTTCTGAATAATCGTGTTCTCTGATTAGTTGTTTTCCCATAGATTCTATTATCTCAAGAGGCGGAACGGGCATGGAATTGATTTCCGTAGAATTTACCTGTGTAGAGCCGTTCAATATTCGGTAATAGGAATCGTATAATGTAGAATTAAATAATACATACAGTCCGTGAACCACACAATCCGATAGTTCTTTTGTTCCTGCAATAAAGTTGATTTTATTTTGCGTACTTATTTGAGAATATTGCGAATTTTTCCTTGCTAAATAAATACCACATTGCAAACGTCTGTGTTCTTCTTTTGCAGTAAAGCGTTTTACAAACAGATAATTCGTATTTGCTTGCAATAGTCCTTTTTGTTCTGTTACGATATATTCATGTTCTCGTTCAATGGGAAATACAACCTTTCCGTTTTGAATATGTTGAGAGTAAAATAACGGAACGGCTTGTGGCTCGAATGCATCACGAAGCATATCTCTGTTTCTAAAATCAACAGTCAATCCTGTTTTCATTTTCAAGCCTATACTCAACAAGGTGTCATTCCAGCGGCTAAGAGTTTTGATTGTTTCCGTTTCGCTTTCCGTAGTAGCCAAATATACATAACTATCTTCCCCGGAAACAACAGAATCATATGGAACAAGAAAATGTGTTTTATTGTTAAAGTCGCTATTAGAGTAACTTGTGGTAATCGTGATGTTTTGAGGTTTTTGTTTAGTCTTGCAAGCTTTGATAATCATAGTTTCTTGCAGAACGCTCTCCGTTTCAAAAATCTTATCTCTGCTTACAAACAAATGAATATGATCTAAAACACATTCTCTTAAAAACTTTTGACGAAATTTCTTAAAGTACGCACCCGAAGTCCACGAACGAGGAATAATATATACCATTTCGCCGTTATTTTCAAGATTAAAAACACCCATAGCGGCAAAAAGGAAATAAAGGTTCGGTGCACCATAGCACACATCTGGCATAGCTTTTGCCTCAACTGCGTCCTTTGAGATTTTCATATACGGCGGATTTCCAATAACTAAATCGTATTTTTCAGGAGTGGGATTTGCACCAATTTTTTCGTTGTATTCTAAATCCTGAGAAAGAATATAGTTTTCTGTGTTAATCGAGAATAAAAAGTTAATAATAGTGTTGTTTCGCACCCAAGTTAAATTTTTTTGAAGCAAATCTGCGATATGAGAATCGGTTTCATAACAAGTCAATTCAATGCTCTGTATTGATGAAAATGCTTGTAGTCTTTCAACCAAAGCAATAGACAATATTCCCGAACCTGCTCCTGCATCAAGAATTTTCAATGTAGTTTTTTCAGAGGGAATATCAAACAATTCAGCCATGAAAATTGCTGTTTCTTTGCTTGTGAAAAACTGACCGTATTTTTTTCTCAAATCTTTGGGCATTTTTTTGACATATTCAGTTGTGTTACGTATTGCAAAATCAAGTAGATTCATTTCTTCTAAACTCCATAATTTCGCCTATATCACAGTCAAGCGTATTGCAAATTTTATATAGACTTTCTAAAGACACAAATTCATTACGCCCCATTTTAGCTAACACATTAAAGCTGATATCGGATTTGTTCTTTAGTTCAGTACGATTCATTTTTCTATCTATCAGTAATTTCCACAATCTATCGTAACAAACCATAGTTCAACACTCCTTTTTATTCTTGGTTTATTATAACATAATATCAACGGAAAGTCAAGCAATACTCACGATTTCGTGAAAAAAACACAATTTTAGGAAACAGCTTTAAAGGTTTATATCCTTTTATCCTTACTCTTTTTGTATTTAATCGAGCTATCCACCTCATACTTACATCAAAAACGTCATAACTTTCAGATATGTTTCAACACATAAATACCTTAACATAAATATATAATATATGTTTTTCAACGCATAAAAATCCTTAACGTAAATATAAAATATATTTTTTCAACGTACCCGCGTTAAAAACTCACGTCTTGAAAAACTGAATATTTTTCCATATTTTGCATAATATACGTTTTTTCCATAAAACATACAGTCGAAAAAGGTTGATATTAAAGGGTTTTTATAAAAAAGATAAAAAATGATCTTTCATTTTTCTAATTTTTATAAATTAACAGGTGTGAAAAAAGGTGTGAAATTGTGGAAAAACCATAACGTAAAGGTGTGAAATTGCAAAATGACTAATCACAAAAATATATAATCACAAAACGCATAATCAAAATACAAATCCAACCTAATCACAAAATCACAAACTCATTCTAATCACAAAAAACAAAATAACACCTAATCAAAAAACTGTTTTTCCCCAATATCTTCAGACACAAAAACAGATGCCTTTAAAACAAATTCTTCTCCATTTGAAGAAAGAGCAGAGCTTTCAATGGATTCTGAAACAATTTCTCCTTTAATCTCACGTTTTTTCCATAGTTCAAAATCATCAAAAGCGGCTTTTTCTCCTTGACTTTCAGAGAAAAAAACGTCTTTTGGTTCTGTTTCGGAGTATAGAACCTTTTCAACAACAACCGGAAGCGATATTCCGAAAACCGAAAGACGCTTTGACTTGCTTTCTGCAATACATTTTTCAAAGGGAGAATCAACGGAGGAAAAAAGCGGAATTTTAAAGCCGAGAAGCTGAACAAAAGTTTTAGTTTCCTTTCTTCCCGTTTGTTCAGAGGTCTTTTGAGCGAGGGGGATTCGTGCCTCAAAGGTATATTCAACGAGGGCTTCAACCTTTCCGTATGCGTGAACAGCACGGGTAACACCGAAGCTCCCCTCCATAAATGCACTAATGAGAACATCTCCCTCCTCAACAGTATCTCCCCTTTTAACAAGGGGAAAACCGCCGAAAGCCTCAACGGAAATAATAATACCGCTTTTTGAAGCAACAACGTTGCAAACGCGGTCTTTGTTTTCTGCATCAGTTTTTTGAGTGGCACGTCTTATTTCAACGTTTGCAACAGTTCCGTTAATATTCACTGCCAAAAATGAATATTCGGGGTTATTGAGCAAAAATTGATTTTCAACCGCCCTGATATCAAGGGTAGGGAGAAAAGTTCCCATATCAAGACCACATTCTTTTAAGAGAGAGCAAATCTTTTTTTCATCCTCACCGCTTCGTGAAGCAACTTTAACCTCCCAAATTGTCAAGGAGGATAAAAACAAAATTGCCCAGGCTAAAACAAGACCGATAAAAATTCCGTATCTCCTTTTATATCGTTCAAAAACGAAAGGAAGACCAATTCTTTTTAAAACGGAAGTCTCAGCACCCAAGTTTTCAGCGGTTTCAATAATTTCAGCAGCAGAGAAAACAGAGCCATAGAGGGAAATACCGCCATTTTCCAAAGGAGTAGTACCCCAGAAATAAATGTTTTTCTGAGAAAGCTCATTGAGAATTTTGGAAGAGATATGATCCTCACATTTCAGTTCAATTAAAGTACATCCAAAAATACGCCTGAAAGCACCGTAATAAACGTTTTTCATAAGGATACCACCTTCTTTAGTTCTTCAATATTACCGCAAATCATAAGATTTCCCTCAGACATAACTGGCATAACGAGATTTTTTCCAAAAACAGAGAGAATAAATCCGTCTAAAATAACGGAAACCTCAGATTGAGAGTATTTTTCAATACCAAAACAGCCTTCAACGTTTAAAACGTCTTTTTTATCTTCTCTTGATAAAACGATTCTGTATTTTTTCATAATAGCAAAAACCCACCTTATTTTTCTATAAAATGTATATTTCTCACCCCCTCTTAAATATACATATAAATAAAAAATAAAAAGGTTAAATATGAAACAAACAATAAACTTAAAAGGACTTTTTGGACTTGTATTCACGTTTTTAGCTTTTTCTCTTTTACTTTTTTTTGGAAAAGAGCTTTCTGATAGCGTTTCTGAAACAGTGTTATTTTGCGGAAAGGTTTTGATACCACAGCTTTTTTTGTATCTTTGTTTTTCTTCTTTTCTTTGGGAGATTGGCATAATTGAGGGCATTATATATACGTTTCCACGTTTTGGAGCAGAAATATCAGCATTTATTTTTGGTTTACTTTTAGGTTTTCCCTCAGGAGCTTTGATAGTTGGAAAGCTGTATGATTCGGGAGCAATAACAAAAAAACGAGGTGAATATATATTAACCTTTTCAAATAATACAGGGGTTTCCTTTGTTTTTGGATACGTTTCTATAATCGTTGGAATACGGGGAGCTTTGTCAATTTTTCTATGTCAGCTTGTATTCTCAGCTATTTTCGCATTTTTCGGACGGCTTTTTTTATCAGATGAAGACAAAAAAACATATTTTATTAAAAACACAACTGTGAAAAAAAGCTCAAAAATATTGTCTGCCATAGGAAACGGAACGGAAAATATGATAAACCTTTGTGCAGTAGTAATTATTTTTTCAGCAGTTTCAAGCCTCTTTTTTCATATATCCCCTGAGCTGTCGGGATTTATTGAAATGACAACGGGTGTAGCTTCCCTCTCACCCCTCCCCTTTGATAAAAGTTTTTTCAGGTGTGCGTCATACGTTTGTTTTGGGGGAATATGCGTTTATTTTCAAATTTCTTCCGTTTGTAGAGTAAAAACGGGAAAATACCTTTTGGCAAAAACTGTTTCTGCAATTTTCTCTCCACTTTTGTCAACAGCAATTCACTTTTTAATTTCTAAAGCAAACCTATAAACACCTTATATTGAAAATTAAAAATTAACAAACTGAAAAAAAATACATATAATAAAGTCAGAAGAAACAACTTATAATTTTATATAAAAAATTCAAATGTTTACAAATGTAAGTAGAATTATAAAAAAAAATCTGTTATACTGTACCAGAATGTATTATAGTGGCAGTTTGTACTCTTAACTAACCCCAACCGAAAGGTGTTTATATATTATGAGAATTTCCATAAACGGCAGAAAAACGCTTTACGGCGAAATAACAGTAAGCGGAATGAAAAATGCCGCACTACCAATTCTATTTGCAACCATATTGATAGATGACGTTTGTATAATTGAAAATATACCAAATATATCCGATGTTGAAAATACGTTAAAAATTCTTGTTTCCGTTGGTGCGGAAATAACGCGTTTGGGAAACGGAATTATAAAAATTGATACAAGAAAAATAAATGAAAACAGTTCTGTAAATGAAGAATTGATGAAATCTATGAGAGCATCATATTATTACCTTGGTGCAGCCTTAGGACGATTTGGAAAAGCATCCGGATATAATTCAGGTGGTTGCAGTCTGGGAACACGTCCTATAAATTACCATCTTTTTGGCTTTGAAGCCTTGGGAGCAAAAGCAGTTGTTGATAATGGTTCTATAACCTTAACAACAGACGATTCTTTAAAAGGAACTGTTACAGACGGTCATTATTCTGTTGGAGCAACGATGAATATAATTCTTGCCGCAGTTAAAGCAGAGGGAACAACAACCTTAACAAATGCCGCAAGAGAACCACACGTTGTTGATTTAGCAAACTTTCTCAACGTTTGCGGAGCAGATATTGTTGGAGCTGGTACTTCAACAATAAAAATAAAGGGCGTTGACGTTCTACACGCCCCTGTTCAGCCTTATACGGTTATTCCCGATATGATTGAAGCAGGAACGTTTATGTGTGCGGCAGGAATGGTTGACGGAAGCAAAATAACTGTTAAAAACGTAATTCCCAAACATATGGAATCAACAATTTCCGTTTTGCAAAAGATAGGTCTTATAATAACACAAGATGGCGATAATATAACCGTTGAAAGAAAGGGCAACCTCACGGGAACGGACGTAACAACCGCCCCATACCCAGGTTTTCCAACGGATATGCACCCTCAGATTATGATACTCCTTTGCCTTGCGGGAAAAGGCTCAATTTCAGAAAAAATCTGGGATGAGCGTTTCAGATATATTGAAGAGCTGAAAAAGATGAACGCAAAAATATCAACTCACGCAGATAGAGCTGTCGTTGATTGTTCATCGGAGCTTATTGGTGCAGACGTCAACGCTGTTGACCTTCGAGGCGGTGCTGCTTTGGTTCTTGCAGGACTTGCCGCAAAGGGAAATACTGTAATCCGTAAAATCGATTATATCCTTAGAGGTTATGACGATATAGTTAAAAAACTTGAACAAGTCGGCGCGGATATCTGTTGGGAAAACGTTGAAGACTAAATTTCAAAACTGTTATATACTTTATAACCAAAATAAGCAGTTGCATACTTTATAACTTAAATACGCTGTTACATACTTTATAACCAAAATAAGCTGTTGCACACTTTATAGCTTAAATACGCTGTTACATACTTTATAACCAAAATAAGCAGTTGCACACTTTATAACTTAAATACGCTGTTACATATTTTATAACTAAAATAAGCAGTTACACACTTTATAGCTTAAATACGCTGTTACATATTTTATAACTAAAATAAGCAGTTGCATAATTTATAACTAAAATAAGCAGTTGCACACTTTATAACCAAAATCGGCTGTTGCAAGACAAAATTTGCAATAGCCTTTTTTATTTTGAGCATAAAGTATTGTTATTTAAACTATTTTATCATATATGAAAATAAATTATATTATTCCAAAGTTTTTTTCATTTCGCATTTTTTAAACTTGACAAAATTTGCGAAATGGGGTATACTAT
>JAZNJM010000043.1:0-3162 GCA_045578045.1 Eubacteriales bacterium
GAAATTACAAAGGGCTTGAAGGATTATTTGGGATGCTCAATTCTTGGTTACACTTGCAGCACAGATGTTTACAAAAAAACTGTTTGCTCATATATAGAACGGAAACACGGTTATGTAGTTGGAGAGGACGAGCTTGTTGAAACAAGAGGAGTTGTTGAAGGTGTATTTTCCGCAGTTCGTGCTTTCTCAAACGAGGGAGACGGAGTTATTATGCTCACTCCCATATACTACCCATTATACAGAGCAATTTTTTTTAATAACAGAAAGCTACTTGACTGCCCTCTCATTCCAACAGAAAAGGGATATAGAATAGATTTTGACCTTTTTGAAAAGTTAGCCAAAGAGGCTTCCCTTTTCATTCTTTGCAGTCCACATAATCCAACGGGAAGAGTATGGACGGAAGAAGAACTGAAAAAACTTGGAGATATATGTCTTGAAAACAATGTTTTCGTTATTTCCGATGAAATTCATATGGATATAACAATGAAGGGATACACGCATAGAATGTTCCCCTCTATTTGCGAAGATTTTGCAAATAATTCCGTTGTTTTCACATCTCCAAGTAAATCATACAATTTAGCAGGACTTCAAACGTCAAACGCTTTTGTTAAAAATGAAGAAAAAAGACTTGCCCTCCTTAAAGCTCTTGCAAATTCATTTGCGTTTAACGAATGTGGAGTAATTGGCTATCAGGCGTGTTCTGTTGCATACACCCAATGCGAAAATTGGCTCAAAGAGGCTTTAGACGTTATTGAAACCAATAAAAACATAATCGAAAACTATGTCAAAGAAAATATTCCCAACGTTTTCGTTTTTCCGCTTGAAGGAACGTATCTCCTTTGGCTCGATATGAGAAAAACAGGATATTCCTCAGAAGAGCTTGAAAAAAGAATGAAGGATAATTATTTATATTTTGATGAAGGCTATATTTTTGGTGAAGGCGGAAAAGGCTTTGAACGATGGAATCTCGCTTGTCCTACAAAATATATTAAATCCGCTTTGCCAAGACTGAAAAAAGCGTTAGAATAGAGAATATATTTTTAAAAGATTCCAATATAAAACCCAAATAGGACAGATAACCCGTTACCTAACGGTTGGAAGGCATTAAAAGAACCTTTGATATAATCGTTGGAGTTTATAGGAGGGTATATGATTTTTTGGATTGACAAAGAGCATAGAACTTATTATAAAAATTCTTCGAAAGCATCAGGAATAAGGGTAAAGTTTAAGGCTTATGAAAATATTTTTGATGACTCAACGGCAGAAGGTATTAAAAAGTTTATTGCTTTTTTAAGAAAAAAATATTATTTTCCCATCAGATTAAACGTATTATTTTGTGATACAGAGGCTTTTAGGCATCATATTGATAATCATACTTATTACGGTGCTTTTTACAGTATGGATGATGAAAAAAGAAAGGTATATCCAAGAATATCAATTGCTTCTAAAGTTACTGAAAAAAACACCTTAGAAAACATATTATATACGTTGGCACACGAAATTACTCATTATTATCAATGGTACTTTTTTGAGGAAGGAAAAAGAACCGATAGAAGCATAGAGTCAGAAGCTAATAAATGGTCTGAATATATTTTCAATTTGTATTTTAATAATTATTTATCTGATTGATAGACACCGCTTTATTTACCAGATTGGCAGACACCGCTTTATTTATCCAATTGATAAATACCGCTTTAAAGTTTCTGTTTTCTACGGTTTATGGAAAGCTGTATCAGATATGTTTTATCTCCCATATAAATAGGGCGTTTTTATCCACATTGGAGGATTATATGAAAGAAAAAAGAGTATTTTATAGTGAATTAGCATACGTTATAGGAATTATTGTATTGGCGTTTGGTACTGCCTTATTAGAAAAGGCTGATTTTGGAATGTCAATGATTGTTGCACCTGCATATCTTTTACATTTGAAAATTTCGCCATATATTCCTTTCTTTTCTTTTGGTGTTGCAGAATATGTTTTTCAAGGGTTTCTTTT
Source organism: Eubacteriales bacterium (assembly GCA_045578045.1). Lineage (GTDB taxonomy): Bacteria > Bacillota > Clostridia > Oscillospirales > CAG-382 > SIG653. Next base: position 1,997 of record JAZNJM010000043.1, read on the forward strand.
AGTCTTGCTATCGATTGTTTTACGAAAGGTTAATTTTTCGTTTTTTCTATCCTTTGTTACAGCTTTTATATATGGAAACGTTCTTAATCTTTTTATAAGTCTTATTGCGTTGATTACATTTGAAGGAATAGTTTTTCAAATAGTATTTTTCGTTTTTGGAGTAATAATATGTTCTTTCGGGGTTTCTCTTTTTTTTCATACATATTTTCCCCCAGAGGCATATGAATTAGTTGTAAAAGAATTTTCTCAAAAATACAATACTACCATTGGAAAAACAAAAACAATATATGATTTTTGCAGTTGTGTTTTAGCAGTTATTTTATCTCTTTGTTTCTTTGGCGGTTTAGTTGGTATTGGAGTTGGAACTTTTATTTGTGCCATAGTTAACGGTTGGTTAATTGGAAAATTCAGCAATTTTTTAGATAAAAACTTTAATTTCAAAGATGCTCTTCCATTAAGAAAGATTATATATTAATAAATTCTGGTTTTTAACGTATTTAAAAATTCAGTTTTTCAATATATTTTAGAATTAAGGTTTTTAACGTATTTATAAATTCATTTTTTACCACACTTAATTAAATGTTTTTAACGTAAGTTTTTAATCAGAATCTAAAAACGTTTTCAAAATAAACGTTATTTAAGGTTATATTTTCGTTATATTCCCCTGTTTTTTTGTGAATAATCAGAGAAAATATAAAACCAAATATTCAGAATAAAAGTGCTATGAAAAACGTAAAAAGTCCCCGCTGGTTCGCATAATTAACGAACTGCGAGGACTTTTTAGCTCTAAATTTTATTTGTTATAGGTTTAACAAATATGTTAATTTGAAAGATAAAAAGATTTTATCTATTTTTGCTTAGAACAAAGTTTATTAATTTGAGAGGGAAGAAATTATCTCTTATTATTGGGTTATAAACTTGGTTCGTTTGTTCGTAAAAAGGTTTTCTATTCTGCGATTAAATACAATTTAATTATATAAGTTTGACTGACCGAGGAAATGAGCCTTTATATGCAAATAGTCAGTTGATGAAATCTCTCCGTCTTTGTCTATATCAGAAGCAGTATAATATACGCCTGTAAGGTCATATGCACCCAACAACACTTGTTTAATTTGCAAATAGTCTGTTGCATCAACTTCGCCCGTGCCGTCAACGTCTCCTTTTAC
>JAZNJM010000044.1:0-31803 GCA_045578045.1 Eubacteriales bacterium
TATATCAATGCAATGAAAAAATATATGGGAGAGGGCTCCCGTCCTCTTTTCGCCAGCAAGGCATGCTGCTTCAAGCGCCTTTATTCCATTATCGCAGAAGAGGGAATGGCAACCGACCTCGTTTCCCCCGGTGAACTGTACACGGCAAAAATGGCAGGCTTCCCCCTTGAAAATTCTTATTTCCACGGAAATAATAAAACAGATGCTGATATAACAGATGCTATTGATAAGGGCGTTGGATATTTCGTTGCAGATAACCGCGAAGAGCTTGAAAGTATAAACAGAATAGCGGGCGAAAAGAAGATTAAACAGCAAGTTCTTCTTAGAATAACTCCAGGAATTGATCCCCATACCCATAAAGCAGTTGTAACAGGTTCTGTTGATTCAAAATTTGGTTCAGCAATAGAAACGGGACAAGCGCTTGAAATAGTTAAACTTGCCCTCTCTTTGCCAAACGTTGAACTGAAAGGACTTCATTGTCATATCGGTTCACAGATTTTTGATTCACAACCCTTTGTTGATGCATCAAAAATTATGTGTGCTTTTATAATAGAGATATACAAAGAAACGGGATATAAAACAGAGTTTCTCAATCTTGGGGGCGGTTTAGGTGTGAGATATACGGAAAACGATCCTTTTCTTGATTATGATTCTGTTTTTTCAGATATTGCAAAAACGGTAAATTGTGCTTTTGAACAGGGCGAAATGAAAGCTCCCGTTCTTTGCTTTGAACCAGGGCGTTCTATTGTTGCAAATGCGGGAATAACTCTTTATACAGTTGGTTCGTTTAAGAATATAACGGGATATAAAAGCTATGTTTCAATAGATGGCGGTATGCCCGATAATCCACGATATGCCCTTTATCAATCTAAATATACTATTCTTGTTGCAGACAGAGCAAGTGAAGATGCGACAATATGTGCAACTATCGCCGGAAGATGCTGTGAAAGCGGTGATCTTATTGGTGAAGACGTTATGATACAGCCTTGCGGAAGAGGAGATACCCTTGCTGTTTTAGTAACGGGGGCGTATAACTATTCAATGGCTTCAAATTATAACAGACTTCCGCGACCTGCTGTTGTAAACGTATGTAAGGGTGAATCAAAGGTTGTCGTCAGAAGAGAATCTTATGAAGATTTGATAAGAAATGACGTTTAAAAGTTATGAAAACTCTTACAATCAATAAGAATGACAGCGGACAAAGACTTGATAAGTTTTTGACAAAAAAGTTTAAAAATTTGCCCTTGTCATTGATGAATAAATATATCAGAAAAAAAGATATAAAAATAAACGGAAAAAGAGCTGAAAATTCAACAATTCTTTCTGAGGGTGATATTGTTTCTTTATATATTCCCGAAGAGTTTTTCGGTTCTGCTCCAAAAGAAAATTCTTTTTTGAATCTTTCGCCAAGACTTAACGTTGTTTATGAGGATGAAAATATTCTTATTACCGACAAACCTGCGGGGCTTATTTGCCATTCAGACGAAAAAGAAACTCATAATACGTTAATTGATAATATAAAGGCGTATCTCTATAAAAAAGGGGAATATAACCCTGATTCTGAAAATTCTTTTGCACCTTCTTTGTGTAACAGAATAGATAGAAACACTTGCGGACTCGTTATTGCAGCCAAAAACGCCGAAACGTTGAGAGTAGTAAATCTTTTAATAAAAGAAAAAAAGATAACTAAAACGTATCTTGCTGCAGTACACGGAAAATTTTCTGAAAAAAGCGGAGAATATCGCTCTTTTATGAAAAAAGATTCTTCGCAGAATAAAGTTTTTTCAAGAAATAGCAGGGTTGATTCTTCATATAAAGAGGCTGTTACAAGATATAACGTTATAGATTATTGCAACGGACTTTCTTTGGTTGAAATAGATTTAATAACAGGAAGAACACATCAGATAAGAGTTCATTTTTCGGATAATAATCATCCCCTTTTAGGAGACGGAAAATATTCTGTTAATAAATCAGATAGGGAAAAGGGCTTTAAATTTCAAGCCCTTTGCTCACATAAATTAAGGTTCAGCGTTCCACCTGATACCATTATTTCATATTTAAACGGAAAAGTTATAACTTCGGAAAAACCCGATTTTTTAAAGCTATTTAATTGATTTTTTGGAGGAAAATATGGTTGAAAAGAAATTTTTTGAAAAACTGTCAGACGGAAGAGACGTTTATTCCGTTTCGTTAAAGGGAAAAGGCGGTCTTGAGGTTGTTATTTTAAACTACGGAGCAACGATAAAAAACATTTTCTTCGGCGGAAAAGACGTATGCCTCGGCTTCGATAAAATTGAAGGATATGAAAAAAACCTTGGCGGTTATCAGGGTGCAACGGTTGGAAGATATGCAAACAGAATAGCAAAAGGAAAGTTTACCCTTAATGGCGTTGAATACGATATAGGCTGCAATGACGGGGGAAAAGCTCATTTACACGGTGGATTCGTTGGATTTAATCAAAAAATCTGGAATTGTGAAATTCTTGAAGAAGAAACTCCTAAAGTACGTTTCTCTTGTGAAGCGGAAGACGGAGAAATGGGATATCCTGGAAATATGAAAATTTCCGTTGAATTTACAGTAACCGATGATAATGCGTTAAATCTTAAATATAATGCTACAACGGATAAGGATACGATAGTAAACTTAACAAACCACGCATATTTCAATCCAAACGGATTTGATGGCGGCGATGCAACAACGTTGAACATTCAGATAAATTCCGATGAAATAATAGCAGCTGACGATTGCTTGATTCCTTGTGGATTTTTAGACGTTGAAGGAACACCTTTCGATTTCAGAAAGATGACAAAGGTTGAAGACAGATTCAACTCAGACCATCAACAAATAAAGCTCGTTGGGGGAGGAATTGACCATAACTACGTTTTGGGAATGACAAGAGAGTTCCGCCACGCTGCAACGTTAAAGAGCGATGAAACGGGAATTGAAATTAAATGCTTCACAGACCTCCCAGGCGTTCAGATTTATACAAGTAATTTCCTTGGATGTGATATGGGAAAAGGCGGAGTTAATTTATATAAACATCAGGGTATTTGTATGGAAACACAGTTTTTCCCTGATTCTCCAAATAATCCTGAATATCCCTCTTGCGTTCTTAAAGCGGGAGAAACTTTTGAATCTGTAACAGAGTATAGATTTAACGTTTCAAATATGTAATATTTTTAATCATTGCGTATATATAACAATTTAAACGTTTTAATCTGTTTGCTTTGTTTGATAATAAAGGTTTACAAGGCTTTAAGCTGTTTGCTTTGTTTGATAATAAAGATTTACAAGGCTTTAATCTGTTTGCTTTGTTTGATAATAAAGTTTTACAAGGCTTTGAGCTGTTTGCTTTGTTAAAGAATAAAAGTAGAGTATTGACGTATTATATATTCGTATTTAATTGAAAAATATATGATGTTTAGGAAGTAAAAAACGATGATAGGGTATTCTGTGATTATCAGAACAATTGGAAAAGCGGGAGAAAAATATCAGAGTCTACTTAACTCAATCGCCTCATTGGACCCAAAGCCCCGTGAGGTTATTGTGGTATTACCCGAAGGATATGATGAACCTGAGGAAAAATTAGGATGGGAAACCTTCTACTATTCACCCAAAGGTATGGTTGCTCAACGTATGTATGGAGTTTCTAAATGTAAAACTCCATATGCGTTGATTTGCGATGATGACGTATCTTTCGATTCTGATTTTGTTAAAAAACTCCACGAACCAATAGAGAAAGGCTTAGCAAGTCTTTCGGCTGGTCCATTGTATTCGTTTTTACCTCAAAAGGGTATTCGCTCAATTATATGCACAATAAACGGTTCTGCTGCACCAACAGTATTTCATAAAAATAGATACGTTTCTGTTCTTAGAACTACGGGATACTCATATAATCGTCATCTTGATACTTCTAAAAGAAAGTTTTATGAATCTCAATCTCTTGCAGGAACTTGTTTTTATGCTGATATTTCAGCTCTCAGAAAAGTTGAGTTTGAAAAAGAAAAATGGGTTGATTCTAAGGGGTATTCTGCATACGAAGACCAAACAATGTTCTATAAGGCGTTTTTGAGAGGAATCAGAACGGTTGTTGTTTCTGATGCGTATTATATACATCAAGATGCAAAAACTTCTACTAAAAATAATAAGCCAAATGTAACTAAGTGTCTTATTATCAATCGTATAATTTTTTGGCATAGGTTTATTTATTGTATGGAGAGTTATTTATGCGGACGAGCTTGGGCAAGACTTTGCTTTGCTTATAGAATGGGATGGCTAAGATTTTGGGCTTTAGTTGATTATATCAAGGGCAATTATAAAAAGGAAGACGTATCTTTGGTATTTCAATCTTGCAAAGAGGGGTGGAAATACTTAAAGTCGGAAGAATATTTGTCTCTTCCAGCTGTTAATAAGGAGTTGACCAAAAAATGATCTCTGTTATTGTTCCCGTTTATAACTGCGGTGAATACGTTGAACGTTGTATTACAAGTATTACGTCACAAACTTATACCGATTTAGAGATAATTTGTGTTAATGACGGCTCAACTGATAATAGCGGTGAAATTTTAGACAGCCTTTTAAAAAAAGATTCACGAATAAAAGTTATACATCAAAAAAATGCGGGTGTTTCAAAAGCAAGAAACGTTGGTATTGATAATGCAAAGGGCGATTTTATTGCCTTTCTTGATAGTGATGATGCTATTGAAAGTGATACGTATGACTTTTTGATGAAATATTTTGATGATGAAAAGGTTGACATAGTTCATTGTGGATATAAACGAATCCATCCTGACGGAACGTTTAAAGAGGTCAACGGAACGAAACGTTACGTTTGTCAAAATAAATATGAAGCCTCAGAATGTCTGCTTTCAGGAAAATTATTTGTTGGAAGTCTTTGCAATAAGATTTACAGAGCTTCTTTGTTTAAAGGCATTAGATTAGATGAATCGTTGAAGATTAACGAAGATATTCTCTTTAATGCAGAGCTATTTGTAAGGGCGAATGAGATTGTTTTTATTGATGTTGGAAAATACCTTATGTATGAGCGCGAGGGTTCTGCAACATCAAGTACTAATCAATTTAAATCGTTAACAGATTGCGAAAGTGCTGCCTTTAAAATGGTTTCTCTTTTTGAGAATACCCCTGTTGAAACTTTTGCTAAAGAGAGATTACTTAATTGTAAACTGAGTCTATATCGTTGGCATATTATGAACGATTTACATTCGTTCAAAAAGGAACGGGGAAATTTTGAAAGAAAAATTGATTCTATGTTGAATAGTGGAGTAAATTTATCATCAAAGCAAAAGTTTAATTATAAAATGATGCGTTTTTTCCCATCATTATATGGATTTTTATATAAGTTTTATAATAAAATACGTGTTCCTGATTGGGACGTAAGCTCTGAGGAATAACAATGACAAAACAAGAATTGGTTAGTATAATTGTACCAATATATAAAGCCGAAAAATATATAGATGAATGTGTTTGTTCATTGGTTAACCAAACATACGGGAATATTGAAATTATATTAGTTGATGATGGTTCTCCCGATAACAGCTCTTTAATTATTGATTTATGGGCTGAAAAAGATAAACGAATAAAAGTTATACATAAAAATAATGAAGGCGTGTCAAAAGCTCGTAATGTTGGAATAGATATTTCCGTTGGAAAATGGATTTTATTTGTAGATGCTGATGATATTATTTCTGAAACTTGTGTTGAAGAGCTTATTAAGTATAGCGATAGTAAGATTCTTTCTTCTGGAAAGCTTGTAAGGTTTTCTTTGAATATATCTGAAGTCAAAGAAAATGAAAACCGTTCTGTTATTCGAGGAAAAAAATTGGGTGATTTCAGAGGCGGTTTGTTTGCTTGTGGTGCATTGTATGATAGAGAGCTTATAAATGAGATTTCTCTTAGGTTTGATCCGGAAATATCAAATTTAGAGGATTCTGTTTTTAATTGTGAATACCTATGTTATATTTCAGAGGTTGTTTATGTAGATTCTCCCCTGTATTATTATCGCATAACTCCATCGTCTGCCATTAGTAAATGCGTAGACGTTAAATATCAAATCCGTTCTTGGATAAAAGCAAGACGCTCAATTATGAATTGGTTTTCAGACAAGTCTCTCAGTTTTTCACAGAAAAAATATGTAAGAAGAATTTTTCGTTATTGTCAGAATAATTTATACGCTGAATGTTTTTCTGGCGGTGTATCCTATTCTGAATTGAAAGAAATTGAAAAAACAGATTCTTCACAGTTTGATATGAGATACATTTTTGCACCAGAAAGATTTCTCTTTAAAAATTATGGGAAGTTATATTTTAATTTATATATGACAATGTTTCGCACTAAAAAAATAATAAGCAAATGATTTTTTATAATAGGGGAAGGGGTTTTAGTTACCGTATTTGATATATGATAAAAATTATGTTTGTTTGTCATGGAAATATATGCCGAAGTCCTATGGCAGAATTTATTTTTAAAAATATGCTTGAAGAAAAAGGATTAAGTAAAAAATATAACGTATCTTCAAGTGCAACAAGCTCAGAGGAAATATGGAATGGTGTTGGAAACCCAGTATATCCTCCAGCCAAAAAAGAGCTTGAAAAACACGGAATATATTGCGGTGATAAACGAGCTGTTCAGCTAAAAAAAGAGGACTATAGCAAATATCATATGTTTATCGCTATGGATAACTTTAACGTCAGAAACATTTTCCGAATTTTCGGAGAGGATATAGACGGAAAAGTTTTTAAGCTAATGAATTTCACAAGCCGAGGAGGAGATGTTGCAGATCCTTGGTATACGGGTGAGTTTGACGTAACTTACAGAGATATATACGAAGGATGTCTTTCTCTCTTGAAATATCTTGAAACGCAAGAAAAAAATCAGATATAACCTATTTATAAAGTAAAATGATTCAGAAGTATATGCCATATACTTTAGAAGTATGGGGATAAAATTCGGTAGTGTAAACTATTTGGTTTGATAGTATAAGTTATATAATTCGGTAGTATAAACTATTTGATTTGGAAGTATGGGCAATAATAGTTTTTAAGATAGAAAATCTTTTTCTTTTAGTTGTTCTTTTAACTTCTTTTAATTTATTTGGGTTTTCAGCCTTTTTTTGAGCTGAAAATCCTTTTTTTAAAAAAGCAAATACACTCTGGGAGATGAAAAAATGAACTGTAATAAAGAATGTGAATTTATAGTGGAGAACGGAAAACTTTTAGAATATAAAGGATATAAAAATCTTGTTGAGCTTCCCGAATACGTTTCAGAAATAGGTGAATACGCTTTTTCAAACCTCGGCTTTATAACAGATGTTATAATTCCAAAAAACGTTGAAAAAATATCAGAAGGGGCTTTTATGGGGTGTTCTTCTTTAAAAAGCGTTTCTTTTTCGGATGGATTGAAATATATTGATAACTTTGCTTTTAAAGATTGTATTTCTCTTTTGAAAATTGAATTGCCCGAAACGGTTATGGAAATGGGAAAAAACGTTTTTCAAAACTGTTCTTTAATGGAGAGCGTTATTATATCAGATAGCTGCTATTATATCTGCCCCGAAACATTTTATAATTGCACTTCTCTTTCAAAGGTTATTTTAGGAGAAAAACTTCAATCAATAGAATATTCTGCTTTTAAAGGGTGTTCATCTCTTGAAAGTATAGTAATTCCCGATTCCGTTTCTTTTATAGAGTATTCTGTTTTTGAAGATTGTGCTTCTCTTTCAAACGTTGTTCTTCCAAAAGAAATAACGTATATAGATAATAAGGTCTTTAAAAATTGCTCAATGCTATATGAAATAGAGCTTCCTTTAGAAATAATGGAAATAGGGTATGAGGCTTTTGAAAATTGTACATCTCTTAGAAAAATAGATCTTCCTGAAAACGTAAAAATTATATATGAAAGTGCTTTTTCGGGATGTGCTTCCCTTGAAGAAATAAGTATTCCCAAAAGAATTAAGGGAATAAGAAAAAATGCTTTTTTCGGATGTAGAAGTATAAAAAGAGTTTCAATGCCAAACGTTATGAAAGAACAAGGCTTTTTGTGGTGGAAAGAAATTTTTGGTGATGATAACGTTTATTCCTTTGCAATTCAATTTTTCAATAAATCCTCAAAGATTGCTAAATTCTTGAAAAGAAATTGGGAAAATGCTTTACCGAAAATTTTATCTTTGAAGCGAATTGAACTTGTTTTAAAGTATATATCTTTCTGGGAAAAAATTCCCTTTGACCTTTGTGAAAAGTTTATTGACCTTGCATCTTATTCAGGATTTTCAGAGGGGGTTTTAGCTTTAGTTGAGTATAAAAACAAAACGTATTCCCCTAAAAAAATTGAAAAAATTCAACAAGATAATTTAGAAAAAGCCCTTGGATTGAAAAAATTAACCGTTAACGATTGGAAAAAACTTTTCGTTTTTAAAAAAGAAAATGAAAAAATTAAATTAGTTTCATATAAGGGAAATGAAACAGACGTTTATATTCCGTTAGAAATTGGAAAAACACCCGTTTCATACATTGGAGACGGATGTTTTAGAGATTGTAAAAATATAATAAGCGTTATAATCCCCGAAGGAATTACTGAAATAGGAAAATGCGCTTTTAAAGGGTGTTCATCTCTTGAAAATATAAACGTTCCCGAAAGTGTTGAGAAAATAGGAGATGATATTTTTTACCATTGCCCGTCTATAGCTTATAACCAATATGAAAACGGATTATATCTTGGAAACGAAAACAACCCTTATCTTATTTTTGTGAAAGCGATGAATCAACAAATTGAAAAATGTATCGTCAACGAAAAAACAAAATATATTTATCCATACGCATTTAGCGGATGTATGTCTCTTTCGGTGGTTGATATTCCAGAAAGCGTTATCGAAATAGGTGAATGTGCGTTTATGGGTTGTAGAGCTCTTTCTTCTGTTAAAGTTATGGGAGATCTGAAAAAGGTTGGATATTGTGCATTTTTTAAATGCGAAAAAATAACAATCCTTGGAAAAAAAGGTTCAACCGCAGAAGATATTGCAAAAACATATAATTATCCCTTTGTGGAAGTTTAAAAACTACAAGGAGCGTAAAATATTTTAGCTGAATTGAAATAATTCTTTTCTTATTTTGTTGAGAGAAGGAAGATTTTTTCTAACAGTTATTTTTATTTCTAATATTTTGCAAAGGTCTGAGAGTATATTTTTTATTTCACTATCGCAAATAATAATTTCCCTCGGTTTTCCGCTATTATTTATGATTTCAATAATCGATTTAAAGAGAATATTAATTTTATCATCTTCGGGATTTAATGCTTTCGGCGGCAATAATAAACCACCTTTTGTTTTAGCAAGTAAAACGAGAGGGAAATAATCTTTATTATCATCATTTGCCATAACAGTGGTAACGTATCCCCAATCAAGCTGTATACTATAATCAGAAGTTGGCATTTCTTTTAATCTTTGTAGCTGTGATTCTTCTTCTGAAATTGAAATTATATCATCTGATATGTGTTTAGAAAAATGAACGTTATGTGGATGGGTATAATATATTTTATCTTTTTCGCTATACCATCGAATAAGAGTGTTTCCGTATTCAAATTTTGGATCAAGGTTGCCTTCATATATTGCTTTGAGCATCATAAAGAGGTTTTCAAAAGCACATATCATCAGATCAACTTCTTTTTCTTCAAGAAGAACGGGAAGATATCCAACCTCAAACCTTGTGAAATGTAACCAAGCACCTTTTCCACGGAAATTAAATCCAAGCTCTTTAATTTGTTCATAGCTTTCTTTAGAGATATCTTCTCTGTTTCCCCAAAAACACATATATGCATTTTGAAGAAATAACACAGGTTCGTCCTTTCGGTTTTCAGACGTAAGTCTTCTTCTACCTTCGAGATAGTCAATTTCATTGGTATAACAGGCAATTCCACACCTTCCGGCAGATTCACCAATGAAAGAAAAAAAATAAGTTTCTTTATTTTCTTTTGGAACAAAGGCAAAACAGTTATCCTCATAAAATCGATTCCACGGCTCGAACATACTAATATAATTTGTAACTTCATATAAATGAAGCCATTTTTCTTTTAATGTATTTGACATTGTTTTATCCATATTTTACCTCGTTTTTGAAATGAAAATAATAATCGTGAAAATAATAACAGCTAAAATAAAAAACACTGCAAAAGAATAAAAAATATCCTCATAAATCTGTGCCTTGCTTTTTTTAGTTCGCTTTTTTGATTTGGTTTTATGTGAAGATTTTTTTGTTGAGGACGATTTTTTTGAAGCCGTATTTTTTGCGGAAGATGTGTAAACCAATGAATTTTGTTTTTCTGACGGCCTTTTTAAATGCGGATTGTTTTTTGCTGTGTTTTTCTTTGCTTCCGCTGTTTTTGTTTTCTTTGTTGTTTGTTGAGAATCATATTTTTTTGAAGTTGTTTTTTTGGAAGATGCATTTTCTAACGCTTCTTTTTGCTTTTCAGCATTTTTTGACGGAGTTTTAATTTCCTTTGATAAACTTTTTTCTCCCTGATGATTTTTTGGAACGTAGGTTCTGACAGGTTTTCGTTTTTTCTTCAAAGGGATATTTATATATGATTGTGTTGAAGGTATTTTTTCTTCCTTTTGATTAGTTTTATCAGATGTAGCTTCTTTTGAAGGCATTTTATCAAATATAGACTTATTAGAAGATGTTTTTTCAGAAGCGGCTTTATTTGAGAGTGCTATATTATGTGAATTTTTATTTGACGTAGCTTTATTTGAAGACGATTTATCCAACTCGGCTTTATTTGAAGATGCTTTATCAAACGTAGCCTTATTGGAGGGAGTTTTATTTGAGAGAGCTTTTCTTTCTTCTTCAATTTTTTTAATGATAGAGAGGGGATCAGTTTTTGTCAAAATCCTCTTTTTGAACTCTATAATAAAATTAAGGTCTTCCATTGATGCACAATTGTCAGTGAATGCTATTTCTCCGTGAGAAATTTTGTTTCTCTTATGCCGTATTTCTTTTAGCTTCTTGAAAAAATATTCCCAATTTGGAACTTCTTCTCTGTCTAAATAGTTTGAATTATCCATTTTTTCTATGTAAACAGAAACTCCGTGTGTTGCATCATATGTCTGGTTGCATATTTGTTCAAGCTCACCGAATTTTTCGATTAATAATAAATTTAAGTCCTTATTAGTCAAGAAATTGCCTCCGATATCTTCCGTTTATATAATAGATTATATCAGAAAAACCCATATTGTCAAGCATAGACATTTTATTTTCACTCAAAAATCCATATCTTTTAGTTTATTCATCTTCTTTAAAGATGAGCTTTTTACTATATTGATTAATTAAGACAAACATTACTGTTATGTTAATCCATCAAGACAAACACTACTGTTATAGTTAATCCATCAAGACAAACATTATAGTGCTATTAATTAGTCAAAACGAGCTTTTTCGTGATATAAAACTAATTATTCTTTTTAAAAAACTGCCCGACACTTGAAAAAGTGTCGGGCAATAATATTATAGTTTATAAAAGAATTATTCGCCTTTAACGAGTTTATCAATTTCAGCTGCGAAATCTTCTTCCTTCTTTTCGATACCTTCGCCTTTTTCGTATTTAACGAAAGAAACGATTTTGATATCTCCGCCAAGTTCTTTAGCAACGTTAGCTGTATATTTTTCAATATCAATAGCTTCTTCTTTAACGAATGCTTGGTGAAGGAGACAGTTAGCTGTGTAGAATTTGTTAATTCTTCCTGTAACCATCTTTTCAATAACTGCTGCTGGTTTGGAAGCCATTGCAGGATCGTTCTGAATCTGAGTCATAAGAATGCCTTTTTCGCTTTCGATAACAGATTCGGGAACGCAATGTTTGCAAAGGTATGTTGGGTTCATAGCAGCGATTTGCATACAAACGTCTTTTGCATATTCAGCAAATTTTGCTGTTGCAGCAATATCATCAGCAACTTCAAATTTAGCAACAACACCAGCTGCACCTTTACCGTGAATATATGTGCAAGTTGTGCCTTCAATAATTTCGAAACGTCTGAGAGTGATGTTTTCGCCGATTGTAAAAATTTTGTCTTTAAGCTCAGCTTCAACAGTAACGTCTTTTCCGTCATAGGGGAGAGCCTTAAGAGCATCTATATCAGCAGGTTTATTAGCGATAATTGTTCTGAGGATTCCAGCAACAAATTCGCAGAAGGATTCGTTTTTAGCAACGAAGTCTGTTTCAGAGTTAACTTCAATAATTGCTGTTGTTTTTCCGTCAGCAGATTTGAGGATATCAACAACACCGTCAGCTGCAACTCTTGTAGATTTCTTTTGAGCTACTGCAAGTCCTCTTTCTCTGAGCAATTTAACTGCTTCATCAAAGTTGCCGTCAACTTCTGCAAGAGCTTTTTTGCATTCCATCATACCGCAACCTGTTTTTTCACGCAATTCCATAACGAGTTTTGCTGTAATTGCCATAATATAATACCTATCCTTTCAAAAATCTTGATTTATTATAAGAAAATATTCAGATTAAATTGTTATCTTTTCAGATTTGAATTTAAACCTTATTCAGCATCGCTTGAAGATTCTTCAAAGGAAACTTCATCAGAAGCTGCGGAAGAATCTGTCATCTGAACGCCCTGTTTTGCTTCAAGAACTGCATCTGCAAGAGCTGCGGAGATGAGTTTAATAGCACGGATAGCGTCATCGTTACCAGGGATAACGTAATCAATTTCATCAGGATCACAGTTTGTATCAACGATGGAAACGATAGGAATACCAAGTTTACGAGCTTCTTCAACTGCTGTTTTTTCTTTCTTAGGGTCAACGATGAAAATTGCATCGGGAATATCTTTCATATCTTTGATACCGCCGAGGTTCTTTTCAAGGTCTGCAATTTCTTTCTGAATGGAAGCAACTTCTTTCTTTGTGAGAGAATCAAACGTTCCGTCTTCAGCCATTTTTTCAAGGTTACGAAGTTTCTGGATGCTCTTTTTGATTGTTTTGAAGTTTGTGAGCATACCGCCGAGCCAACGAACGTTAACGTAATGCATTTCACATCTGAGAGCTTCTTCTTTAATGGAATCCTGAGCCTGTTTCTTTGTTCCAACGAAAAGGATTGTACCGCCTTCAGCTACGATGTTACGAACGAACATATAAGCCTCTTCAACCTTTTTAACGGTTTTCTGAAGGTCGATAATGTAGATTCCATTTCTTTCTGTGAAGATGTATTCTGCCATTTTGGGGTTCCATCTTCTTGTTTGGTGTCCGAAGTGAACACCTGCTTCTAAAAGCTGTTTCATTGAGATAACTGACATTTTATGCCTCCTGTTTGGGTTTTTCCCACCATTGCCTTTGGATTTATGCCACAATTTTCTCCGCCTTTCAACTCGGAGTTTTAAACCCGCGACACAGGGCAATGTGTGTTTTGACTTCTGCGTTCAGCTTGTTTCACAAAAGCCAAACTATAATACCACACTTTTCCTTAAAATGCAATAGGTTTTTGAGAAAAAAATTATAATTTAAGAGTTTTTTGTTTTATTTTGAGATAATGCCTTGAGTAAAGGGCTTTTTAAAGCAAGTTTTGGAGTGATATTCTTTTGAATCTACCGAGTTTTCCCTCTTGACATAATTTTGCTGTAATGATATAATTCTTATGAAATAATTATTTTAAAAGGGGGAATTTCAATGTTCAGATATAAAACAAAAGGCGTTTGTGCAGCGTTTATACAGTTTGAGTTGACAGAAGACAAAAAAGTTAAAAACGTCTCTTTTAATGGCGGCTGCAACGGAAACCTTAAAGCAATTGGAAAACTTGTTGAGGGTATGGAGGCAAAAACCGTTATTGAATTACTTAAAGGAAATAAATGTGGTTTCAAATCAACCTCTTGCGCTGATCAGCTTGCGGTTGCTCTTGAAGAGGCGTTGGCAAATGAATCTGAGAATTAAACGCCGACAAACGTTAACAAAATCAAGGCAGAATAAGTTCAGATAACGCTTCGGATAATAATTCCGAGGCGTTTTCAGCTTCTTTTGGCGTATTTCCCGCTGTTCCTATTTTAACTGTTATATATCCTTCTGAGGAATATTGACCGTATCCTGATGGCATAAGACAAACACCTCTTGAAAGTCCTTCGTTTATTTTTGAGAGGCGTTTTGATAGTTCAAGGGAAAGGGAGAGATTTTTTTTCCAATTTGGAAAATCAGCTCCGTTTTCATTACTTCCCGAAATAAAAGAGATTTGTGCGGTTTTTCCTTTTTCTGTGTTTGTAACAGCTTTAACACAGCTTCCGTTTGGAGTGAAAAGGGAATCCCTTTGTATATCTATAACAAATTGAATTGATGGATATTTTTTTAAATAATCGTATACAGCTTCTGTTGAAAGATTATAAGCTCCGCTGTAGCTTATTTTATCAAAAAGAGCTTTATGGTGAATAGCTTTTATTCCCTTTTGTTCAAGAGAGTTTTTTAAAGCCTTTCCTGCGGATATTACGTTTTCAATTTCGTTTTCGCTTTTCAGCGTTGATTCTTCGGTTATGTATCCTTTTTCACAATAGCTTTGAGTTCCGTACGTATGAATTATAAGAACTAATGGAGAGTTTTCAGAAAGCTCTTTTGAATAGTCTTTTTTAGAATAAGATAGCTTGTCAGCTTTAAGATCATATTCGGTTTGATTTTTAAATTCTTCATCTTCAAGCCTTGCGGAAACAACGGGAATAGCTCCTTGAGGAAGAAAAACTTCTTCTGTTGATTCAAAAATAAACGAAAAATCTTCCTCAGAAGAAAAAGAAACCTCGTTTTCTTTTTTCTCTGAAAAAAAGTAAATAAAAATCGGAACGATAATAATAACAGCCAATGCCCAGACAAGAATCTGGAAAATTTCTTTTTTTATTCTCATAAAAATCTCCTTTTTGTTTATACGTTTTATCTTGTTTATAATGAAAATCAGTTTTACAATTGATTATTTTATACAATTGGGAATAATGAAAAATACCTTTTCATATAAATTCATATTAGAATATATATGAAGTAATATCCCCATATATGAAAAAACGCTGATGAAAAAATTGATTATTTTGAAAAAACAATAAGCTATTTTCTAAAGAATAAGAGCTGTTTGTATATAAAAAATATGAAAAGACCTATTGATATTTCTGAAAATCTATTGCAAAATCGATTTTTTTGTGATAGAATAAATAAGTGTATGGAGACATTTTTTGTGTAATTCATACAAAAAATAAAATTAAAAAAGGTTGGTGAAATCTCAAATGGACGATGGAAGTCCTATCGGGCGAAGTATTATTGCCCTTGTGGCAAATGCTGACGCCCCTGCGGCAAACACTAATGCAGAAAGCAATTTGCTTTTATACCTGCTCGGTTTTATTGTTCTTATGGTATTCAGTGCATTTTTTTCAGGAACGGAAACCTCTCTTTCCGTTGTGAACAAAATCAGAATGATGTCATATGCAGACGATGGAAAAAAGAGCGCGAAAAGAGTTCTTTATATCCTTGAAAATTATGACGATGCTCTGACGACGATACTTATAGGAAACAATATTGTCAACGTTTCTATGGGTGCTGTTTCAACTATTATGGCTGGAAAAATAAGCGGTGTGGGCGTTTCTGTTTCAACGGTCATAACTGCTGTTGCAATATTCTTTTTTGGCGAAATGATTCCAAAATGCTTTGCGAAGGATTGCAACGAGAAATTTGCACTTTTTTCTTCTGCTATCATTGTTATTATGATGAAGGTTTTCAAACCCGTTGTTAAAGTTTTCGGAAAGCTTTCGGGCGCAATAAAAAAGCCTTTCAGCAAAATTTCAGACGATACCCCAACGGTAACGGAGGATGAAATATACGATATTGTTGATACATACGTTGAAGAAAACTCAGAAGAAGACGAAGAAATGGCTCAGCTTTTTTCTTCGGCTCTTGAATTTTCGGATCTTTTGTCTGGAGAAATTGTAACGCCTTGGGAGCAGGTTGATACCCTTTATATGTATGACAGCATTGACGATTCTGTTAATAAAGCGAAATCTTCGGGATATTCACGTTTCCCCGTTATGGGCAAAAACGGAAACGTTCTTGGAGTTGTTCAGATTCGAAAGCTGTTGAAAAAATACATAGAAACGGGAGGCGAGGGGTTAACTCTTCGCAGTATTATGGATAAGCCGTATTTTGTTTCGGACAAAGTTCCTCTTGATGACCTTCTTTCTGAAATGAGTTCAAGAAAAATAACCCTTGCGGTAGTGAAAAACTCTGAAAAAAAACTTGTTGGAGTTTTGACCGTCGAGGATATTCTTGAAGAGCTTGTTGGAGAGATTTATGATGAAGAAGATGCGAGAGGCGGTGAGGCAGGATGACAAACGTTTTGATTATAATCGGTCTCGTTATTCTTTCAGCTTTCTTTTCTTCTTCTGAAATGTCTTTTTCTGCCTCAAATAAAATGAGGTTGAAGCAACGTTTCGAAGAATCTCCAACGCTTGCTGTCAGATGGGCAAAGGATGTGTCCGATAATTTTGAGGATGCACTTTCAACAATATTGATTTGCAACAATTTGGTAAACACAGCTGTTTCTTCCGTTTCAACGGTTATTGTTATAGAGCTTTTGGGAGAAGGCTTTGGTTGGGTTTCAGTACTGGCAGCAACGATTATTTTGCTTATTTTCGGTGAAATTGCTCCGAAAATAATTGCAAAGGCGTTGGCGGATAAGATTATTTATTACTACGCTTTCCCAATGAAAATTTTGAACACCATATTTTTCCCAATGAATAAGGTTGTTGTTTTTATCGTTGGTATTATTTCAAAAATCTGGAAAAATTCAAAAAGCGATGCAGAAACAATGACGGAAGACGACCTTGAAAGTATGATTGAGCTTGCGGAAAGCGAAGGAGTTATTGAAGAAGACAGAAGCGACCTCCTTCAAAACGCTTTAAATTTTGATGAGGTTCTTGCATATCAGATAATAACCCCAAGAGTTGATATGCTTTATCTTGATATTGAAGATGATTATAACGATATTCTTGAAGTTATTTCCCAGTCAAACTTTTCAAGAATCCCTTTTTATGAGGGAACGGTTGATAACATTATAGGAATATTGCATCTTAACAGATTTTATAAAGCGTTGACTTCAATTGGCGAAGATCAACGTGTTAATATAAGAAGTATTCTTCTTGAGCCTGTTTTCGTTCACAAAACTATGCCTCTTCCTCAGGTTCTTTCTAAAATGAAAGAGGAAAAGGTTCATATGGTTATAGTAACTGATGAATACGGCGGAACTATGGGTATTCTTACAATGGAAGACGTTCTTGAACAGATAGTCGGTGAAATTTGGGACGAATCAGACGAGGTTGAGGTTGAAATAACCGAAATAAGCGATACGGAATATAACGTAAGCGGTGATATGCGTATTTTTGACTTTTTCGATTTCTTTGATCTTGAAGATGCCGAGTTTGAAGACGATAACGCAACTGTTGGCGGTTGGGTTACAGATATGCTTGAAGGTGAAGTTGACGAAGGTTCAACCCTTTCTTTTGAAAATCTCACAATTAAGGTTATTGAAATGTCTTCAAGAAGAATTGAACGCCTTAATATATTGGTTAGCGAACCGGAAGAAGAAAAAGAAGAATTATTCTGAAAAACGATTTGAGGATTTCTGAACTGATTATTCAAGAAATTTTAAACTGATATTTTTAACAATTTGAAAATCAGCAAAAACATTTAGAAAATAAAAGAGGGATATAAATTGACGGAACGTTTGTTTGAAACTGATAGCCATTTAAAGCTGTTTTATGCCAAGGTTCTCCTTTGCGAAAAAACCGAAAAGACCTATAAGGATAAAAAGGGATATAAAATTGTTTTAGATAAAACTGCTTTTTTCCCCGAAGGCGGAGGACAAAAGGGTGATTCAGGATATATTGCTTCAGGCGAAAAAAATGAAGACGATTTTTTCGTTTTTGGTGAGAAAGTAGTTGAGACAGACGAAGCTGAAAAAACGGAAAAAGAAGAAAATTCAGAGAGTAATATCTTGAAACAGAAACGTTTTTCTGAAATAAAAAAGGTATCTCCTGATGTTTTTGCTGTGTTTGACACTGTAGAAAAGGACGGAATAATATATCATTATTGTTCATCTCCTTTAAACGTTGGAGACGTGGTTACAGGTCTTATAGATTATGACCTTCGTTTCAGAAGAATGCAAAACCATACGGGCGAACATATCATATCGGGAATTATAAATAAATATTTTGGATATGATAACGTTGGGTTCCATATGGGAAGTGATGACGTTACCCTTGATATAAACGGAGCTTTAACGAAAGAAGAAATTGAGTTTGTTGAAAAGACTGCTAATATTGCCGTTGTTGAAAACGTAAATGTTTATGCAGAGGTTTTTTCGGGGGATGCTTTAGAAAAACTTGAATATAGAAGCAAACTTGATTTAAAAGAAAACGTTAGAATCGTAACGGTTGATGGATTTGATAAATGTGCTTGCTGTGCGCCTCACGTTTCAAAAACAGGGGAAATTGGCATAATCAAAATAACGGGTTTTATGAATTATAAGCAGGGAATGAGACTTCATATGCTTTGTGGATTTGATGCCCTTGCTGATTATGAAAATAAGCTCTCCCAAACGAAAAACGTTTCTGCTCTTTTGTCTGTTAAACCAAACGAACTTGCTTTGGGCGTTTCGCGTCTCCTTGAGGAAAACAAAAAGGAAAAGCAAGAAAGCAATACTTTGAAAAATAAAATTGCTACTTTGCTTCTTGAAAAAGCCGAAATAGAAAAAACACCTTGCTTGTTCACCGATATAAATGATAACGTTTTTATGCGTTATCTTGCAACGGGTGGAGCTGATATTTTTGGAATTTTCGGAGTATTTTGTATTGTTTCTGAGAATAATTACAGATACGTTTGCGTTGGAAAAAATATTGAAAATAAAAACGCAAAACGCTGTGATATGAGAACTTTTGCAAAAGAGCTTAATTCTGCTTTAAACGGAAGAGGAGGCGGAGATGCTGAACTTATTCAAGGAAGTGTTAAAGCAACTGAGAGTGAGATAAAAGCATTTTTCAGCGGATATTCTATTTAGTTTTCAAATTGGAAACTAAGGTTTCAGAAGAAAATTTTAAACGAATTTCAGCCAAACGTTTCGTAACTTCAGCAAACGTTTAGTAACGTTAGAAAAACGTTCAAAACATCAACAAAATATTTTGAAACGTAAGCAAAAACTTTCGTAACAAATGTTTTTAAACGATACGTTTTAAAAATCTATATAAATTTAAAGAGAGATATGAATATTAAAAAAAAATCCAAAAAAAATAAAAAAAGAATTATAAGTCTGCTTTTTTCCTTGGTTGTAATTTCTTCTCTTGCTTCTTGCTCAGATGAGCCTGAAACTAATCTTTCAACCGTTTCAAACACGGTTTCAGAGATTTCAACTTCAGATACTTCCAACTCTTCTGAGCAATCTCAGAACGTTTCTGAATCGTCTGAGGGGGATAGCTCTATTGATCCATCATTAATAGAAAAATTTCCCGAAAAGAAACTTTCTCATTCCGTTATGGATGATGGAAATTTTTACTTGAAGGTTCAGACGGTAAATGGAGATTATACGTGTATCCGTGAATACGCCGCAAAAGGAGAAAACATATACGCAAATGAAAAGAATGATGATTCTTTCTTGTGGTATTATAGCAACGGAAGAGCAACTTTTTCTTTTGACGATGAAAACAAGGAATATAAGGTATATTCTCCAAGACCTTTACACATTGAGCTTTTTGGCGATGTAAAGGAAGAAGACGGAGAATGTGATTTTTTTGGCGTTGAAAGCACCTACGTTAAATATAAATTGGATGAAAAAATGTCTATAATGCATTTTTACAGAAAATCTGACGGTTCTTGGCTTGGGTTCCAATATTTGTATGAAAATAAATACGAAGAAGTTAATCTTGTTTTAGATGCTTCTGAGGAGTATCCTTCCCACGCAGTTTTCAGTATTCCTGAGGACTATACGTATTATTATAAGGATAACGTTGTTAGTATTGATTGGAGCTGAGGGGGAGCTTTTGTTACAGTCATTTTTTAAAAAATCGGTTTTTGTATAAATTTGGCTGATTAACGCCGATTATTTAAATTCAGTTGATTAAAGCTGTTTATAATTAAAAATACAATTCTTTCCACTAATAAAAAAACATCGTTTTGTTTATACTATTAAAGCAAAAGGATTTTTTGGTATGTTTATAATTAACCAAAGCCTTTTCAACGGTAATATAAACAGTTATGAGGTATAGTATGAGCAGAACGGTAAAGTTTGCGGCTTTATTTGTCGCAATTTGTATGATTTCACTTCTTTTTGTTTCTTGCGGTAAGGATGACGGAGACACTTCTGGAAACGCACCAAACGGAGTTATCAGTAAGGGAGATAAATCTGAGGGTGGATTTGTTTCGGAGATGATTTCTATGGGCGGCGAGGTAGTTTCAAAGGTGGAGGACGCCGTGTCTGATGTTATTTCTGACATTATGCCTGATAATTCAGACGGTTCTGATATTTCAAATAATTCAGATAGTTCTGTAAATTCAGACAGTTCAGAACATTCAGAAGCTCCTTCAACAGTTTCTTTTGCTTCCGAAGGTGAAGTCAATAATCTTTAGTGTATAAAGGGGATGTTTTTCATCCCCCATACAAATAAATCAATAGAGAGGTACATATGAAAAAAATTAGAAGAATAGCGTTTCTTTTGGCTATGATTTTTTTGCTTCCCGTTGTTGCTTCGTGTGGTTCGGATGAAAAATCTTCCGAAGCGGCTGAATCAACAGCATCTGAAAACGCTTCAGAAGCAAATTCAGAATCAAACTTATCAGATTCGTCTTCCGTTGACATTTCAAAAGATTTAGGCGGCAATTTGAAAAATAGCGTTGCATCTTCCTCAAAAGATAAAGCTGCTGCTGACAAAAACGTTATTATGATTCAGCTTAATTCTCTTTCCGTTCCCATAATGAGTGCAGATTCGGGAAAAGTAACTCCATATCTGAACTCTCTCAAGGAAGAGGGAATTTATTTCACAAACTTCTTCAATCAGGCAACAGACAGAGAAGATATTGAATATTCTGTTCTCAACTCTTTGCTTTCTCCTTTAGGCATTAGTTTTAAAACAACAGATTCAGAATTTAACACTCTTGCAGATGTTCTTAAAAAATCTGGATATAGTGCGTCCGCTTTTTCCGCTACTGACGATAAATATTCAAAAAGAGCTGAAATGCTTGAAAAATATGGCTTTGATAAGGTTTCCGTTGAAGGTTCAACTGATGCTGATATATATGCATCAGCTCTTTCTCAAATAAAGAGCGGAAACGGAAAAGGCTTCTATTTCATTTCAAACGTTGATTCTTGTTATCCCTATATTCCTTCTGTTAAAACAGAAACACGCGTTAAGAATGCATCTTTCTTAACAAGCTATGCAAACGCTTCTGCAAACGCAGATAATGCTCTTAAAGCGTTTATTGAAGAGCTTAAAAAAGCAAATGTATACGAAAACTCCGTAATCGTTATATACGGTTCTTCTCCAATTTTGGATTATACTTATGAAGAAATAGAGAAAAAATGCGGTTCATTCCTTGCAGATGGAATTGATGCAGCAAAGGCGCATAATGTTCCATTGTTCATTTTAGGACTTGATAAGTCTGAATATACTTCTCTTGCAACTGTATATGATATTTATCCAACAATTCTCTCTCTGACGGGGGCAGATTCTAAAGGCGTTCTCGTTTTCGGCGAAAACCTTTTTGCAGAAGCAGACAGAAGTAAAAAGATTTTCCCAATTCAAGATACTTTTTACAGAGGTTCTTATATTTCCGATAAGGTTATGTATCTCAGATATGCGCAAACATCTGCTAAATGCTTAGACCGTGTTACAGGTGAGCAATATAAAGTTGCAGATTACAAAGACGGTGATAATTTGGCAAAAAGTATTGCTAATGAATCAGAATACGTTGTTAAAAGCAACTATTTTTCTAAAGTAGAAAAAGACGGTGAGGTAAACGCATTGAAAGATACATATGATAAAATGCCATCCGTTGGCAAATTGGTGCTGAATAAGAGTAATGACGATTCTGCTCCAAAAGCAAAAACAGCTCTTATGTCTTTCAGTACACAGTTCTATTATGCATATGACGTAACAAACGGACTTTATGGAGCTAAAGTTTATGGCAGAAAAATAATCCTTGAAGAAGGCACAAAAGAGGGAATGTATATTTCTCCACTAATAAATGCTGGTGAATTTGAAGTTTTCTACACAGGCTGGGATATCGCATATAACGGCGGTTCTGCTGAGATTTATGTTTCTGTAACAACTCCTGATGGTGCGCTCACACCTTGGCTTCAGATTGCAAAGGTTTCTAAAAACGTTCTTAATTGTACACCTTATGAAGATGATGACGTTAAAGTTGAATCATCAAGAATTTATATGAAAAACGGAGCTTCAAACGGCAATGTAAGAATAAAAATAAAACTTTTTGCCGCTGAAGACGGTTCATCTCCTTCTCTTGAATATTTCACTTTTACAACAGATTCTGTTCAGACTTTCGATTCAGTCGAAGCAGGCAATCTTAAGATCGAAAAAGCAGAAATTAAAGTTGAACACGTTCAGGCTATGGAAGCAAAACAGTCAGGTGCTGCTGCAATAGCTTGTCTCCTTTCTTCAACAACGGGAAAGAAACCTGATATAACGGGAGTTTCCGCAGGTATTTATGATCAGGCTTCTGATTCATATACAAACCTCAACGCTATTTGCGAATATATCCATTCCTTTAAGTTAGACGCATTTATTGATATTCTCAATTATGATGGCGTTTCCCGCGTTCTTGCAGATAATCAACAAGTTCTCTGTTATTTCGATGATACAAAATCCTTCTCTATTATCTATGGATTTGAAGGAAAGAGAAAGAATATAACTTATTACGTATATGACGTTCTCACTGGTAAGGATTATACGGTTACAGCTGCTGAATATGCAGAAAAGTGGGATGGTGTAGCAGTTGTTATGAATACATACGTTGAAAATATCATTCCAAGAACAATCTTGGGTGAAAATACATTTAATAAAGATCCAAACTGTTCTTCCATTATTCCGATTTCACTGGACAGACCTGGAACAGTTGCTGAAAAGAAATATATAACAATTCATAACACGGGTAACTATTCTCCAGGTGGATACGCAATTAACCACGCTGTTTTGAAACTCAATAATAATAATGATGTTAATGCTGGCAGGACTTCGTGGCATTTCACCGTTGACAAAACTTCCATTTATCAGCATATTCCAACGGACGAAATCGCATGGCACGCAAGTGATGGAGCAGAAGGACCAGGTAACGTAAACAGTATCGGAATTGAAATTTGCGTAAACGGTTTCCCAGAGGGGACCGGAGGCGAAGAGGCACTTTCAAATTACTATGGTGAAAAATACGAGGCTTGGGAGAAACAGTTCTTCCTTACAATTGAAAACGCAGCTCAGCTTGTTGCACAGCTTCTTGTTGAACACGATTTAACGATGGATTGTATTCGTCAACATTACGATTTTGCCCGCGACCAGAAAAACTGCCCTATGCAGATGAGATATTCATACGAAACAAAATCCTTTGTTCGCGAGGGTTATTATTGGAAAGAATTTATGACGATGGTTGAAATTCGTTATAACAGACTTCTTGCAACGGGTGATAAATTTGATACAGTAAACGTTGACTAAAAACGAGTTTTTTATTGTTGAAACGCTTTTTGTTAGACGTGAAATTTAGTAAAAAGCAAAAAATGATATTAAAAATATGCTCCGCTGAAAGGCGGAGCATATATAAAACGTTTTTGGAGGAAAATAAGTTGAAAAGATTTTTTTTAAGCTCAGATATTGAAGGAACATGCGGTATTGCAAATTGGCAGGAAACAAATACAAATAACGAATATTCACCATATTTCCTTAAACAAATGTCAAATGAGGTGAAATCTGCTTGTCTTGGGGCGTTGGAATCGGGATATGGCGAGGTTATCGTTAAGGATGCCCACGACAGTGCAAGAAATATTTATCCTGATATGCTTCCAAAAGAAGTTAAAATAATCCGTGATTGGACCAAAAATCCTTTGTCGATGATGGCGGGAATAGATATTGGAAAATTTGATGCCGCAGGTTTTACGGGATATCATAGCGGGGCAAGCTCAAATGGAAACCCTTTGTCTCATACAATGAATCTTTCAGTTGCAAAAATAACCATAAACGACAGATTGGCAAGTGAATTTGTTATGAATGCATACGCCGCCGCATATTATGGAGTTCCAACGGTTTTTCTTGCGGGTGATAAGGCTCTTTGCGATACAGCCCTTGACCTTGTTCCCGAAATTAGCGTTGCACCCGTTTCAGAGGGATATGGCGGAGGTTCTATATCAATTCATCCTGAAAAGGCTTGTGAGCTTATTAAAGAAAAAATGATGGAAGCGTTGTCTAAGGACGTTACAAAATGCTTGATAAAGCTCCCTGAATCCTTTGAGGTTGTGGTTCAACACAGAGAACATTCAAAAGCATATAGAGGTTCTTTCTATCCTGGAGTTAAGAGCGTTAACGATACAACTAACGTATTCTGCTCAAATGACTATATGGAAGTTATGAAGTTCTTTATGTTTACTCTTTAATTAACAAATTTTTTGGAAAACGGCGGAAACGCCGTTTTCCGCCTATTAATAAGTAAGGTTAAGTGTATAATATGATTTTAATTATTGCAGAAAAGCCAAGTCTTGGAAGAAATATTGCCGCCGCTATTGGAAGCACAATGGGAGCTATGAATAAGCGTAACGGTTATTTTGAAAATGAAAAATATATCGTAACGTGGGCTTTTGGTCATCTGTTTTCTTTGGCTGATATTGAATATTATTCACCCTCAGAAACGGGAAGATGGAGTATGAAGAATATTCCTTGTTTCCCGAAAAACTTTCAGTTTTCTTTGAAAAATAAAAGCGGTGTTGTTGACGAGGGTGTTTCAAAGCAGTTTAATCTTATAAAAACCCTTGCTTTAAGGGAAGACGTTGACACTATCGTAAACGCAGGAGACGCAGATAGAGAAGGGGAAATTATAATCAGAATATGCGTTGAAAAAGCGCTTGATATAAACCTTATTGATAATACTAATAATAAAAAGAGCTTTATGCGTCTTTGGATGCCCGACCAGACTCCCGAAACAATAAGCGATGCCCTTAACCACCTTAAAAATGAATCAGATTATAATAACCTTGCAAATGAAGGCTTTGCAAGGACGTATATTGATTGGCTATACGGCGTTAATTTAACGCGGTATGCAACCTTGAAAACAGGAACGCTTCTTAGAGTTGGAAGAGTTATAGTACCCGTTGTTAAAGCTATCTATGATAGAGATATGGCAATACGAAATTTCGTAAAGGATAAATATTACGTAATTGCAAGTAAAGAAAAAACTAAAGATACGGAAATAGAGCTAATAAGCAAAACTAAGTTTAAAAAAGAAGAATATGCGTTGGCAGAAGAGCTTGGAAAAAAATATAACAACGCAGGGGCTGTTGTAACAGATGTAAAGCGTAAAAAGGACAAAATTTCTCCCGGAAAGCTATATTCTTTGTCGAAGCTACAGAACTATCTTGGAAAAAAGTATAAAATGCCAATGGAAGAAAGCCTTTCAATTCTTCAAAAGCTCTATGAAGCGGGATATATAACGTATCCCAGAACAAACTCTGAATATCTTGCAACAACAGAGAAAGATAAGATAAAAAAGATAATTTCAAACGTTAAAGCCTTAGGGTATCCCGTTGAATTTAAAGAGGGAAAAACTATATTTGATGATTCTAAAATCGAGTCGCACTCCGCTTTAACCCCAACGTACAAAATACCGAAAAAGGAAAACCTTTCTGAAAAGGAAATGACGGTTTATAAAGCCGTTTTTCGTAGATTTGTTGCAGTTTTCTGTTCTGAGGAATGTCTTGCGCAGAGAACTGAAATAAAAATCAAGGTTGGAGATTATGAAGAATTTGTTCTTAAAGGAATGGTTATAACTCAATCTGGTTGGACAAAATATGACGATTATTCAGGAAAAGATAAGGTTTTACCACCTCTTGAAAAAGGAGAAGCGGTTAATATTAATTTCAAACCTGTTGAAAAAGAAACAACACCTCCAAAGCATTATACGATTGAAACCTTGAATAACTATCTGAAAAATCCGTTCAGAGAGGAAAAAGCGGCAAATTCAGAAAAAAACGAAGCTGATAACTCAAATAAATCGGACGATGAAGATTATAAAGCAATTTTTGAAGGACTTGAGCTTGGAACAGAAGCAACGAGAACGGGAATTATAAATAACGCAATAATAAGCGGATATATCCAACTAAAAAAAGACGTTTATACAATTCTTCCAGGCGGAGAATTTCTTATAGAATCGTTGGTTTTGATGGGAATTGAAATGGATAAATATAAAACGTCTGAAATGGGTAAAGCGTTGAAAAAGGTTTTCAGAGGTGAGATGAAAATTTCCGAAAGCGTTGAACTTGCTGAAAAGGAAATATCAGAGGTTTTCGGAAAAGGCGTTTCAAACAATTTTGGATTATACGGTGATATTTGCGGAGTTTGCCCTATGTGTGGAAAAAACGTAAAAAGAGGTAAATTCAGCTATTATTGCGAAGGATATAAAGAGGGATGTAAACTTAATGTTTCTTTCAGAATATGCGGAAGAATAATTTCTATTTCAGAACTTTCTTCTCTTTTGGAAAAGGGAAAAACAGATAAACTTTCAGGCTTTATTTCAAAAAAAGGTAAATCCTTTGATGCATCTTTATTGCTTGTTGACGGAAAAGCCGAATTTGATTTTTAAACTATTTTGATTTAAAAATAAGTTTATTGGCGAATATAAAAGTTCAAAACAATAAGTTTATTCGCAAATATAAAAATTCATAACATTGAGTTTATTGGCGAATATAAAAGCTCAAAACAGAAAGTTTATTTATAAATATAAAAAGTCATCACAAAGAAAAAATGTGATGGCTTTTTTATTGTAATGAATTTGTATTCTAAAAATGAATTTATATTTATATACCAAGAATAAATCTATATTCCAAGAATTTCAAGAAATTTATCCGTTGCCGCACTCGTTGTAACGTCTTCAAGGGTACAAATTCCAATATTCCTTGAAGGAATTTTTGGTGAAGTTTTAATTTCAAAAATCTTTCCCGAATCAAAAAGCTCTTTTGCAAATTCTTTTATAACGCACGAAACACCAAGGTTTGACGCGGCAAACTCTAAAAGTAAATCGTGGCTTCCTAATTCTATTTCGGGTTGAAGTTTAACGTTTTGCTCGGCAAAAAAACTATCAACGTATATTCTTGAATTTGATTTTTCTTCAAGCATAACAAGAGACAGAGCTGATATTTCTTCTGGGGTTAAGGTTTTGTCTTTAAGATGGGAAAACTTACTACCTGCAACGAAAGTATCGTGAAGGGTGTATACTTCTTTAACGTTAAGCCTTCCGTGTTTGTTGCTTTCATCTTCAAATGGGAGATTGATAACAGCAATATCTGCTTTTCCCATTCTCAGAAGCTCAACAGCCTCAGACGTAACGCGGTTAACAATTTTCAGCTTTACCTTTGGATAAAGAGTAGTAAATTTTTCAAGAGCAGGGAGAAGATAATGTTTAGAAATAGTATCTCCCGCCGCAATACAAAGAGAGCCCGATTCTAACGCAGACAGCTTTGCAAGACGGTTTTCGGCAGAAGTGAAAAGAGAAAGGGCTTCTTCAACGTATTCAAGAAGAATCTTTCCTTGCGGCGTGAGCGTTGCTCCGTTTCTTCCTCGAATAAAAAGAGTAACGCCTAAAGAGTCTTCAAGAGCTTTTATTTGCTGACTTATGGCACTTTGAGTCATATATAATTCATTTGCAGCCAGAGAAAAGCTGGAGCATTTTGCAACTGCACTGAACGCTTTATATTGGTCTAATTTTATATCCATATTTCCATAAACTTCCCTTATAATTATCATTAAGTTTGATAACTTGACTATCATTCAAAAATATAATATAATATTTATGCTCGGATGTCAAGTATTTTTTTCGGGCAGAAACGGAGAAATAATAAATGGAAAGACTTATTGGAACGGTATCCCGCGGTGTTCGTGCTCCTATAATAAGAAGCGGAGACGATATTGCAAAAATTGTTGCCGACAGCGTTTTGTCTGCCGCTGCTTCTGAAAATCTTGAAATCAGAGATAAAGACGTTGTTGCCGTAACAGAGGCTGTTGTTGCAAGAGCTCAGGGAAACTATGCAACCGTTGAACAAATTTCAAAAGATATAAAAGCAAAATTCAAAACGGGAGAATTTGCTGTAATTTTCCCAATACTCAGCCGTAACCGTTTTGCAATGTGCTTAAAGGGAATTGCTATGGGGGCAAAAAAGATTTATCTTATGTTGAGTTTTCCCTCAGATGAGGTTGGAAACCATCTCGTTAATCTTGATGACCTTGATAACGCCGGTGTTAACCCTTGGACAGATGTTTTAACAGAATCAAAATTCAGAGAGCTTTTCGGATATAAAAAACACCGTTTTACAGGTGTTGATTATATCGAATATTATAAAGAGCTTATAACATCGATGGGTGCAGAAGCTGAGATTATTCTTGCCAACGATTGCCGTTCTATTCTTAAATATACAAAAAACGTTCTTTGCGCTGATATTCATACTCGTGCAAGAACAAAACGCCTTCTTAAAGCCGCAGGAGCAGAAACAGTTTATTCTCTTGATGAAATTTTAACAGAGTCTGTTGACGGAAGCGGATTCAATTCAAGCTACGGTCTTTTGGGAAGCAATAAAGCAACGGAAACTTCAGTTAAACTTTTCCCCGAAAATTGCCAGAGCGTTGTTGACGATATTCAGAAATATATAAAAGAAGCATCAGGCAAAACTGTTGAAGTTATGGTATACGGAGACGGAGCATTTAAAGATCCCGTTGGAAAGATATGGGAACTTGCAGATCCCGTTGTTGCACCTGCATATACATCTGGACTTGTTGGACAGCCAAACGAAATTAAACTTAAATATCTTGCTGATAACGATTTTGCAGACCTTTCGGGCGATGCTTTAAAAGCCGCTATTTCTGAACGTATTAAAAATAAAGAAGAAGACCTTGTTGGAAGTATGGCTTCTCAGGGAACAACTCCAAGAAGATTAACAGACCTTATTGGTTCTTTGTGCGACCTGACCTCAGGAAGCGGTGATAAGGGAACTCCTATCGTTTGGATTCAAGGCTATTTTGATAATTATACTTCCGAAAAATAAATAATAATATTTAACTGAGTGCCGATCAATCGATCGGCATTTTTCTTTTTCAAATTTTTTTGAAAAAAATTTGAAAAAAATCACAAGATTGCTATTGACAATCACTCGACCGTGTGATATAATACAACCACAGACGAAGAAACGGAGGTGATTATATGCCGTTGAAATATCCTGGAACAACAATAGAAACCCTTTCTTTAAAAAAGGGAAGCTCTAAAATTTTATTTAACGGCATCTTTGCCACAGGGGGTATAACACTCTCTCAGGTTTCAAATATGACAGGGCTTGAACCGTATCTGATTCAAAATTGGGTGAAGCGAAAATTTGTAAGCTCTCCTGTCAAAAAGCTATATTCAAAAGAACAGTTTGCGAGAATTGTTATAATAAATATGCTAAGAGAGTCTTTGCAAATTGAATCCATATGTAATCTTATAAAAGTAATTGGCGGAGACGTTGATGACGATTCTGACGATTTAATAAAAGATGACGAGCTATACCACCGATATTTTGATATGATTTGTGATAAAGACGTTGATGTGTCAAACAAAGTTAATGTTTTGAAACTTGCTGAAAATGCTGCTGAAGGCTTTGAACAAAATATTCCCGGAACGAAGGAAAAACTCGTTCGTATTTTGCAAATAATGCTTTATGCACACGTTGCGGCAGAATTAAAAGATTCTGCCAGAGAAATGCTTTTGACTTTACAATAATAAAAGAGTTTTAAAAGCTATGATAATTAAAAGCTACAATAATAAAAAGGCTTTAAAAGCTATAGTAATAAAAAAAGTAATATAGATACAATAATGAGAAAGGGGGATATAATATGTCATTTGTTGAATGGTGGGATTCATTAGGCAAGGCATCGCAGATTTTTTATTGTATTGCTGTCCCTTCAACGTTAGTATTAGTGATTCAAACCGTGCTTATGTTTTTAGGATTTGATGATGGACCTGACGGAGAGCTTGACTTCGATTCGCCCGATACAGACCTTTTTGACGGAGTGTTCGGTGAAAACGAAATAACAGACCTTCCTGATGTGTCAGGAATGGAAAGTCTGCACATTTTTACCTTCAGAGGAATAGTGGCTTTTTTAGTCGTATTCGGATGGGTTGGAATAGTTATGCAGTCCGCAAATGTGAAATTGCTCATAACCATACCCGTTGCAACAGTTTGTGCGACTGTAATGATGGTAGCTGTCGCTTATTTATTCAAAGCCGTTATGCGTTTGAAAAGTAACGGAGCTGCTGATAACCGTAACGCTGTTGGAGCTGCCGGTAAAGTATATCTTACCATACCGCCTTCCAGAACGGGTGAAGGCAAGGTCAACGTTATGCTTCAAGGGGTATACGTTGAAAGAAACGCCGTTACCGATGAAACAGAGTCTATCCCAACGGGTGCTGAAATTATAGTTCTCGGAACAAGTGGACAGACAAGTCTTGTCGTTAAACGAAAATAAATATTTTTAATGGAGGAAAACTTCTATGAAACCCGAAGTTATTTTTTTAGTCTGCGCAATAGTTCTTGTTTTTGTATCTTTCATTGTATGGATATGTTCAAGATACAAAAAATGCCCTTCCGATAAAATTATGGTAGTTTATGGTTCTATCGGTAAAAACAAAGACGGTTCAAACCGTAGTGCCAAATGTATTCACGGTGGTGCTGAATTTATTATCCCCGTTTTTCAATCTTATTCATATCTCGATTTAACACCTATTTCTATTCAGGTTGACCTTAAAAACGCTCTTTCAAAACAGAATATACGTATTGATGTTCCTTCAAGATTTACAGTTGGTATCTCAACAGAAGCAGGCGTTATGCAAAATGCTGCTGAACGTCTTTTAGGACTTCAGCTTTCTGAAATTCAAGAGCTTTCAAAGGATATTATTTTCGGTCAGTTGAGACTTATAATAGCAACGATGGATATTGAGGAAATCAATACAAACCGTGATAAATTCCTTGCCGCTGTCAGCGAAAACGTTGAAAGTGAGCTTAAAAAAATAGGTCTTCGTCTTATAAACGTTAACGTAACAGATATTAGCGATGAATCAGGATATATTTCCGCACTTGGTAAAGAAGCTGCGGCAAAAGCTATTAACGATGCGAAGAAAAGCGTTGCAGAACAAGATAGAGAAGGTTCTATCGGTGAAGCAAACGCTAAGAAAGAACAGAGAATCGAAGTTTCAAAGGCAGACTCACTCGCTATTGAGGGTGAAAACGAAGCAAGAATGAAAATTGCAATGTCCGAAGCCGCTTTGAAGGAAAAAGAAGCAGAAGCAAGAAAAATTGCAACAACTGCTGAAAAAACTCAGGCAGCTAAGGCGTTGGAAGAAGCATATGCAGCTGAACAGTCCGCTGAAAAAGCAAGACGCGATAAGGAACAAGCAACTTTGGAAGCAGACATTATCGTTCGTGCAGAAGCGAAAAAGAAAGAAATGGAGCTTGAAGCAGAAGCTGAAGCAGAACAAATCCGCAGAAAAGCAAAGGGTGAAGCAG
>JAZNJM010000045.1:0-3724 GCA_045578045.1 Eubacteriales bacterium
GTTGCAACGCCACCCACAAAAAGTGAACGGAAAAGCTGTATCCACGTATCGTCTGTATCTTCAACAAAAAGAGCTTTAAACTTAAAATGAATCAAAAGCGAAAAAAGATTCTTCAAAATATTTAATTTCCTTTCCGTTTTCCTTTATTTTTCTCTATTTTTACACCTATCCATACTGTGTTATTATACATCATAAAATCAATAATTGCAATAGGAAATTTTAAACTTTCTCTTTTTGCGGTAAATTTCATTCTACAGATACAAATAATCTTTTAAGAAAAAATGCATTTAAAGCGTTTAAACTTTATCTTCAGTTAATAATAATATTATATATTGTCATCTACACGAAAAAGTTGGAGGTCATATATGCTAAAGCTCAAAAACATAACGAAAGCATACCAAACGGGTGATACCGTTGTTGAAGCTCTTAAAGGCATTGACGTTGAATTTAGAAAATGTGAGTTTGTATCCATTTTAGGCCCTTCAGGGTGCGGAAAAACAACTCTCCTTAATATTATTGGCGGTCTTGACCAATATACAGACGGAGATCTGGTTATAAACGGAATATCAACAAAGCATTATAAAGACAGAGATTGGGACGATTACAGGAACCATTCCGTTGGATTCGTTTTCCAAAGCTATAACCTTATCCCTCATCAAAGCGTTCTTTCAAACGTTGAACTTGCCTTAACCCTTGCGGGAATTTCCAAAGAAGAAAGAAGAAAACGTGCAGTTTCGGCGTTGGAAAAGGTTGGTCTTGGCGACCAGCTCAAAAAGAAGCCGAGCCAGATGTCAGGCGGACAAATGCAGCGTGTTGCAATTGCAAGAGCAATAGTAAATGATCCCGAAATTCTTCTTGCCGATGAACCAACGGGTGCGCTTGATACAGAAACAAGTGTTCAGGTTATGGAGATACTTAAAGAAATTTCCAAAGATCGCCTTGTTATTATGGTAACGCATAATCCCGAATTGGCAGAGCAGTATTCAACGAGAATAATAAGACTTCTTGACGGAATAATAACAAACGATACCGAGCCATATTCCGTTGCTGAATATTCAACAGATAAGAGCGAAAAGAAGCCCCAAAAGAAAAAGAAGCAGAAAAAGAACTCTATGTCCCATAAAACTGCAATTTCTCTTTCTTTCAACAACCTTTTAACAAAAAAGGGAAGAACCTTTATGACCTCTTTCGCAGGGAGCATTGGAATTATTGGTATTGCCTTAATACTTGCCCTTTCAAGCGGTATAAAAGGGTTTATTGATAAGGTTCAAAGAGAAACCCTCTCAACCTATCCTTTGCAGATAATGTCTGAAACCGTTGATTATGCGGGGCTTTTACTTGGAATGCAAGAATCAGCAGAAAGCAATATGATTGAAAATAAAGATCCCAACGCTATTTATTCAAGCGATATAATGGGTAGCTTTCTGAAAACTCTTTTGTCTGAGGTAAGAAAAAACGATCTTAAAAATTTCAGAGAGTTTATCGATAATAACACAGACGGAATAAGGGATCTTATAAGTGCTATCGATTACGATTATGATGTTAAGCTCAATGTCTTTTCAATAAAAGACGATAAAGCCGTTCAGGTAAACCCAAGCCCTATTATGAACGTTGTGTTTGAAAAAATGATGGGCGATGGAACAACAATGCCCCCTATGGAAATGATGGGACAGGATATGTCTGAAATGTAT
Source organism: Eubacteriales bacterium (assembly GCA_045578045.1). Lineage (GTDB taxonomy): Bacteria > Bacillota > Clostridia > Oscillospirales > CAG-382 > SIG653. The sequence goes on from JAZNJM010000045.1 coordinate 1,692, forward strand.
AATTTCGATATGTGGCAACAAATGTTAAGCGGAAAAAACGGTGAGCTTATCAATAATATTGTGTATGACCAGTATGAGCTTGTTGGAAACAACAGTAAATGGCCCTCAAAATATAATGAAGTTGTTTTAGTCGTTGATAAAAACAACAGAATCAGCGACCTTGCCTTATATACGTTGAATATTAAAGACCAGTCTGTTATTTCAGAACGTTTTGATTCAATTTTTGAAGGCGGAACGCTTGAAACGGACGAAGTTACAAAATATACCTTTGATGACCTTCTCAACCAAAAATTCTATCTCGCAACAAATGATATTTATTTTGAATATGACGAAGCTAAAAAAACGTGGATTGACCATTCAAAAGAAAAAGATATGAACGCATATTTCCAAAAATTGCTTTCTGATGACAATCCGGAAAACGATCCTATGGAAATTAAGGTTTCGGGAATTATAAGACCTCGTCCCGATTCGGTTGCAACGTCTATAACGGGAGCAGTTGCTTATACGTCAGCCCTCACAGACTATTTTATCGAAAGAGTTAACGGTTCAGAAGCTCTTAAATCTCAGATGAACGATAATAAAGAAATTGATATTTTCACCGGAGTTCCCTTTGAAAACAAAGATTTGGACGTAACAGTTGACGATATAAAAGCAATGATTAAAGAAACAATGCCCGAAGAAGAAGCAAAAAAATTGATTTCCCAAATTGAAATGGCATTATCCTTCGGTATGATGACGGAAGAACAGGTTATCGAAGAATTTAAAAAATCAATGGTAACAGAAGCAACGTACGAAAGCAACCTTAAAAAACTCGGTTACGTTGACCTCAATGCACCGTCAGCAATAAATATATACACCTCAACCTTTGAGGAAAAAGACGAATTAACAGCAATTATTGACAACTACAACGATAGAGTTAAAAAAGAAGGAAAAGAAGAACTTGCAATTGAATATACAGATATAGTCGGTTTGCTTATGTCTTCAATAAGCACGATTATCAATATTATCTCATACGTTCTCATCGGATTCGTTTCTATTTCTCTCGTTGTTTCTTCCATTATGATTGGAATTATAACGTATATTTCAGTTCTTGAAAGAACGAAAGAAATTGGAATACTCAGAGCAATGGGTGCATCTAAAAAAGATATTTCAAGAGTATTTCTTTCTGAAACGGGAATTATCGGCTTGTGTTCAGGGCTTGTTGGTATAGGAGTTACCCTGCTTCTCGCTTTACCAATTAACGTTATTGTTGATGCTATAACAAAAGAAACATCAACAAGAGTTTCCCACATAGCAAGTCTTCCCGTTGGCGGAGCAATACTTCTCGTTGTTCTCAGCGTTATTCTGACACTCATTGGCGGACTTATTCCTTCAAAATTAGCCGCAAAGAAAGATCCCGTTGAAGCGTTAAGAAGTGAATAAAAAAAGATTCATTGAATATTTTTCCTCGTTACCTCAAATATAAAATATAAACCTCGTACAAAGGCAAGTTGCCCACGGAAATCCGCAGGCAACTTGCTTTTTTCAGATTTATATTAAATACTAATCAAATGCCTTTGTTCTATCCATATCGAAAGATGGATTGAAAGCATAGAAATTTTTATAATCCAAATTATCCTGAACGATTCTGAGTGCATCACCAATCTTACCAAATCAAAAAGATGCCCAAAATCCCTTGATACATAAGGGTTTTTGAGCATTTTACATTTTCACCGATTTTTGTGATTTTTGCCTTTTTTTAATGCAAAAACCTTTGATGTAGATAGTATAGCACAAAAAAGCGAAAAAAGCAATAGTTCCTTCCGACCGACCAAACACATAGGAAAGATGTTGAATAAAGTTACAAATAAATTCTTTAATTCTTTTCTGTTTTATGGTATAATCAGTTCGATAAATAAGAATTTGATGAGAGGTAACTATGGCAAGTAGTAAGGAATATTTAGATTTCGTATTGGAACAATGTAGCGTCTTGTCTGCCCGTGCTATGATGGGCGAATATGTGCTGTACTACGGCGGCAAAGTCGTTGGTGGTG
>JAZNJM010000046.1:0-46725 GCA_045578045.1 Eubacteriales bacterium
GCAGAAGGCTTTATGAAAAAATATAACGGTGGATATGCATTTGCCGCTTTACTTCCAAAGGAAGGAATGTCATTAGAGGAATATGTAAACTCACTAACTGGCGAAAAAATCTCAAATATATTGAATGGAAAAAATCCGCCAATTTCAGAATATGAAGTAACCGCCTCTGTCGCACTTCCGAAATTTGAAACGGAATACGAGTTGGAAATGTCTTATATTTTTCAAAATCTTGGAATGAAAGACGCTTTCACTCCTAAAGCAGATTTTTCAAAGCTCGGTGAAAACAATCAGGCTCATATCGGAAAAATACTCCATAAAACATTTATTTCTGTTGATGAACGAGGAACAAAAGCTGGAGCAGTAACGTCCGTAGAGATTAAGGATGGTGCTTTTGAATCTGTAACAAAACAAGTAACTCTTAATCGCCCTTTCCTTTATATGCTTGTTGACACAACAACAAACACACCCATTTTTATTGGAACAATGATGAACCCACTACAATAGATATTTTAAGATAAACTTGAAAAAGGAGATACCATTATCGAAACTTTTCAATAGATAACACTTTTTAAATATAAATCACAAACAAATAATAAAAAGACAGCCGTCTCAAACAAAAGATTTGCTTGAGACGGCTATGATTTACTTTTTGTAATGACTTGCAAGAATTTCAAGCATTCTGAAATCGATACATCTTTTCGCTAATTGACTATCGGGATATAAATATTTGTTATCATATATCGCTTTTGCATCAGCCTCTATTCCACGAGTGTTAATAATTCTCAATTCTTTCCTTAATATGTGTATGTATTTAGACTTTTCCACTTCATTTTCGAAAGAACGATAATTTCCAATATTTGCATATTGTATATATTCAAGTTCCGAAACGGGAACTGAAAACATATAGTTCAAATTCACAACACAAAGCAATCTTTTCCCATCATATATTTTTTCAAAATCCTGTTTTTCTGTCATTGATAAGTGTCTTCTTTGCGGATGTGATACTTGAGTAACGTATGCATAATTACCGATTGTGAATAACACTCCGAAAAATGGTTTATATTTATCCTTTCCATAATTAGAATATGGTATTCTTGAACCTCCTTTATCTCTCAAATAATTCAAATAATCTTCCGATATACTCACCCATTTTAACATCTTGTCGTCTCCTTCAAAGTGAAAAAGAGGGCGACAATGCCCTCTTTACGATTTTGTTAGGCTTCGTAACCTCTATTAATACGATTTTGGTAGGCTTCGTAACCTCTTGCAAATCTCTTTGCATTCATATGATAACACACGCATATTAAAATGTCAACACATTTTTTAAAAATTCACTCTACATTTTCAACGTATATTTTCCACGTATTTTGTTTCGTTAGTGCTATAATATTATAACCAAAAAGTCAGATATTATCATATGTATATTGTTAATATATGTTTTATATGTCTCATCTGCGAAAAAATTTCTATTCATACGAAGCTCTCGTAATTTTTTCAAACCAACTTCAAAAATTATGAAGCATTATTTTTCTTATTATATTTCAAAAAATGTATTTACTTTTGGAATTTTTGATGATATACTTATAAAAAACAATAAAAAATAAGGGGTATTTATTTATGAAGCTCAATTTTAAACAAAAAGGAAGAACACAACCCGATCCATACGTTTTTGAAGATAACGGTAAATTTTATATGTATGTAACCGCATACGATGGCGTTGAAGCATATTCCGCAGACGATCTTTTTGGTGAATGGAATTTCGAAGGAATAGTTTGTTCTGTAGACGGAAGAAAAGATTATTGGGCGCCTTGCATTATAAAATATGAAAACAAATTTTATTTATATTTTTCTTGCGAAGCATTAGACCGCCCCAAATCAGATGATTGCTTACAATTTCTTCACGTTGCTGTTTCCGAAAACCCACTCGGACCTTTCGTAAACTCAAAAATGCTTTATGAACGCTTTTCCATCGATGCTCACGTTGTTGAAACCTCAGAAGGACTTTTCCTTTTCTATGCAGAAGATGATACAACAGCAGAAAGAGTTGGAACAAGAATATACGTTGATAAGCTCATCGATCCATACACACCTGCAAACCTGAGAGTTGAAGCGGTTTCCCCATCTTTTGACGAGGAAATATTTATGCGAAACCGTTTTGGAGACGGAAAGGATTGGCATACAATAGAAGGTCCTTTCTGGTTTGAAGAAAAAGGATATCAATACCTTATGTATAGCGGTGGATGCTATCAGAACGATACGTATCATATTGGTTACGCATCAGCAAAAAGCACAGATGCAGATTTAACAAAGGTTGAATTTAAAAAAGCCGTAAGATGCAGAAAATTCTGTCCCGTTATTATAAAGAACGAAATTGAAGAAGGAACGGGACACCATAGCGTTATAAACTATAAAGGCGAATGGTATGCTGTATATCACGGAAGAGATATTAAAACCGAAGAAAATTCAGAATACGTTGAAGAAAGAACAGCAAGAATCTGCCGTCTTGAAGTTAAAGGCGGAAAAATAAAAGCGGAAAGATAAACCGCTTTCAGAAATTTTCTTCTGACATATTTTTAAATTTTTTAGAACAGTTTATTGTGGTCTAAGGATAATGTCAAAAGTACATTATCCTTAGTTTTTTAGTCATTTATGCCCGTTTTTTGCCCGATGAGCAACCACTATATATAGTGGTTTATCTTTATTTGTTCACTTTTAAATTGCAATATATTGTATTTTTCTCAAAATTCGCTATTGACAAAAAAGGAAATGTATGATATACTCAACTCCACGGAAAAAAGAACCCACAAATAAGTATTTTATGAAACAATCCAAGGTGAAAAACCAAACGCTATAACGAAAACGAACAACAATAAATAAAGGGAAAAAGGAGAAATTAAAATGTATCAGGTTGAAAAAAGAACGGGGAAAACCGTTGAATTTGATTTAGGAAAAATAAGAAACGCAATAACTCTTGCTTTCGATTCTTTAGAAAAAGAGTATCACCCATCAATTATAGATTTTTTAGCATTAAAGGTAACGGCAGATTTTGAGCCAAAAATAAAAGATTCCCTCATCTCAGTTGAGGATATACAAGACAGCGTTGAATCCGTCCTCGTTCAAAGTGGATACGGAGACGTTGCAAAGGCATATATTTTATACCGCCGTCAGCACGAAAAATTGAGAAATATAAACTCAACAGTTCTTGACTATAAAGAGCTTGTTGATAACTACGTTAAAATAAACGATTGGCGTGTTAAGGAAAATTCAACCGTAACATATTCCGTTGGCGGTCTTATCCTTTCCAACTCCGGTGCAATAACTGCTAACTATTGGCTTTCTGAGGTATATGACGATGAAATAGCAAACGCACACAGAAACGCTGATATTCACATTCACGACCTTTCTATGTTAACAGGATATTGTGCCGGTTGGTCATTGAGACAGCTTATAGAAGAAGGTCTTGGTGGAGTTACGGGAAAAATAACCTCCTCCCCCGCAAGTCATCTTGCTACTCTTTGCAACCAGATGGTAAACTTTTTGGGTATTATGCAAAACGAATGGGCAGGAGCACAAGCATTCTCTTCTTTTGATACATATCTCGCTCCTTTTGTTAAGGTTGATAATCTTGATTATAACCAGACGAAAAAATGCATAGAATCTTTCGTATACGGTGTTAATACCCCAAGCCGTTGGGGAACGCAAGCTCCGTTTTCCAATATAACGCTTGACTGGGTTGTTCCCGCCGATCTTGCAGAAAAAAATGCAATAGTAGGCGGAAAAGAAATGCCATTTAAATATAAAGATTGTCAAAAAGAAATGGATATGGTAAACAAAGCCTTTATTGAGGTTATGATTGAAGGCGATGCCCACGGAAGAGGGTTCCAATATCCAATCCCAACATATTCCATTACAAAAGATTTCAACTGGGCAGAAACGGAAAATACAAAGCTTCTTTTCGAAATGACAGCAAAATACGGAACACCTTATTTTTCCAACTATATCAACTCAGATATGGAGCCAAGCGATGTCAGAAGTATGTGTTGCAGACTTCGCCTTGACCTTAGAGAGTTAAGAAAAAAATCGGGTGGATATTTTGGAAGCGGTGAGAGTACGGGTTCTGTTGGCGTTGTTACGATTAATATGCCACGAATTGCTTATTTGTCCAAAGATGAAGCCGACTTCTTTGCCCGTCTTGACAGAATGATGGATATTTCAGCTCGTTCTCTGAAAATCAAGCGTGGTATTATCTCGACACTTCTTGATGAAGGACTTTATCCATATACAAAACGTTATTTAGGCGGATTTGACAATCATTTCTCAACAATAGGTCTTGTTGGTATGAACGAAGCCTCTCTCAACGCCAAATGGATTGAAAAAGATTTAACTTCAAAAGAAGCACAAGAGTTTACGAAAAAAGTTCTCAACCACATGAGAGAAAGACTTTCCGACTATCAGGAAAAATACGGTGATTTGTATAATCTTGAAGCAACTCCCGCAGAATCCACTTCATACCGACTTGCAAAACACGATGTTAAACGTTTTGGCGATATTAAAACTGCAAAAACAGATAGCAATACACCATATTATACAAACAGCTCACACCTTCCTGTTGGATTTACAGACGATATTTTTGAAGCTCTTGATATTCAGGACGAGCTTCAGACGCTTTATACGTCAGGAACGGTTTTCCACGCATTTATTGGCGAAAAACTTCCCGATTGGCGTTCTGCCGCAACGTTAGTCAGAAAAATTGCAGAAAACTATTCGTTGCCATATTATACGCTTTCTCCAACGTATTCCGTATGTAAAAATCACGGATATATTTCAGGAGAAGTTTATGAATGTCCCGATTGTGGAGAAAAAACAGAGGTATATAGCAGAATAACAGGTTATTACCGCCCCGTTCAGAATTGGAATGACGGAAAAACCGCAGAATTTAAAGAGCGTAAAACCTATAACGTTGATTCTGCTCTTGCGAAAGATTTATCTGGTAAAGAAAAAAATGAAAAGTGTGAAGTTTGTGCTGAAGAATTACTTCTCATAACAACGAAAACTTGTCCAAATTGCAGAGTTGCTGTTTCAATGTTGGATAAAGCGGGAGTTTCCTACACAAAATATATTGCAGACGATGATCCTGAAACTGCAAAAAAATTTGGTGTTACCCAAGCTCCAACCTTAGTTGCGGTTTGTGGAGATAATTACAATAAATACGTTGGTATAGCTGGTGTTAAAGGTTATCTTTCATCTCTGTCATAATATCTTCGCCCTATCAATTGGCATTTTTTAGAATTATATTATATAAAAAACATTTTATGGGGCTTCCGATAATCGTAAGCCCCAATAAATTCATCATCTGGAGAATAAATATGTATGATTGCGTTATAATTGGTGCAGGTCCTGCGGGAATGACTTCTGCACTCTATCTTCTGAGAAGCAACAAAACCGTTGCAATAATCGAAAAAAACAGCTTTGGCGGAAAAATTGCCCTTGCACACAACGTTGAAAACTACCCAGGAAAAATGAAAATGTCGGGAATTGAGTTTTCAGACGAGCTTCTTGAACAAATAACCTCCGCTGGATGTGAATTTGTTTACGATGAAGCAATATCCATAGAAAAAAATAATGATACGTTTAGCGTTCAATGTCTTGGTGAATCTGTTGAAGGAAAAACTGTAATAATTGCCGCGGGAACGGAAAACCGTCCTTTAGGCGTTGAAAATGAAGAAAAATACGTTGGAAAAGGTATATCATATTGTGCCCTTTGCGATGGAGCATTTTATAAAGATAAAAACATTGCCGTTGTAGGTGGTGGCAATACCGCTGTTGGAGACGCTTTAATGCTTTCTGAAATAGCAAAAACTGTTTATCTTATCCACCGCAGAAACGAATTCAGAGCAGAACCTTCCGTTGTTGATTCATTAAAAAAGAAAGAAAACGTTAAAATAATAACCCCTTCTAAAGTAACAAGGCTTTCAGGTGAAAACACACTTGAAGCTATTGAAGTTGAAACAAACGGAAACAAGGAAACCTTATCCATTGACGGAGTTTTCGTTGCTGTTGGTCTTATTTCTGCCCTCTCACCCTTTGCTTCAAATATATCTCTCGACCAAAACGGATACGCTGATTCTGCCGAGGATTGCCTTACTAAAACCGAAGGAATATTCGTTGCGGGTGATTGCAGAAAAAAATCAGTTCGTCAACTAACAACTGCCGTTTCAGACGGAACTGTTGCCGCTATTGCAGCGTATGAATATTTAAGTAAATAATTATAATACAAAAACAGATAAGATAAGTATTAAAAAAACAGCTTTATTATTTAAACTTAGCTTTATTATTTAAACTCATTCAAACTCAGTTTTATTATTTAATCTTAGCTTTATTACTTTATTATAAAAAAATCCCTCAGCTATATCTAACTGGGGGTTTTTTTATATTCACAAAATTTTTCAAGCCATATCAATACAAGAAAAAACAAAAAAGACATTTTTATTCCTTAATATTATGTTTAACACAAGGATATTTTTACTTTTTAAATATGTATCATATTTTCATTTCTTGTCTTTTTTTCATTCGAGTCCAACTTATAAAACCGTATAAATCATTAGCAAGAAAAACTAAAAAACAAACGACAACCGAAATATATTCAGAATTTTCAAAAGATGCAAAAATCCAGAGAATAATAAGAATAATATCATTTAAAGCGTAAGCTAAAGCAAAAAAGGGACTTCTTCGGAAAGTAAGATACACAGCGATAAAGCTCGTTGTGATTGAAAGCGTACTAAAAAACATATTTGTCGTGTTAAAACATTTGAGAATGAAATAAAATAGAAATGTAACAAAAGCTGATAAAAGAATCATAAACAAAACCTCTTTATTTTGAAGTTTATTTACCTTAACCTCAGATTTATTTTTTTCATATGGATTTTTTAGCCACGAAATTAAAGCAAAAACCGCCATTGGAGCTGTCATACCGAGATACGTTATCATTTCTCCGTAATACGAAAACGAATAGGAAATAATTCCATACATAAGGCTGAATATAATCATCAAAAATTGCCCGACAGGGTTTCCTTTCGCACAAAAAATCAAAGACGTAACCCCGATAACAGAAGCAAAAAGCGTTAAAATTCCGTTTCCGCCAAAAAATAAATACGAACCAAGAATAAGAAAAACCGAAACTGACCAAAGACTAATCTCAGTTTTAGTAAAATATTTACATTTTTCAATTATTTTCATTCGTTTCCCTCAACCTTTTTTACACTAAAATTTTATTTTCTTATATTATTTTAATCAAATTAAATTCAGTAAATCATACCAATGCAATCGTACATTTTTTTGTTAAATCATACCTATATAATCATTCAATTATAAGAATATAATAATTTAAAAGAGTTAAATCAATAAAACAACACGAATTTTTCAATATATAATAAACGTACCAATTTAAATTAAAACTCAATATTATCAAAAAAGCATTCGTATACATATCTTCAAAGACCTAACGATATGTAAACGAATGCTTTCGCATTACTCTACCCGGTGGCAGAAACTTATTTTTTTGTATTATACGTCAAAATTTCTTTTTTGTCAACTATTTTTCAGAAGCCCATACAGCTCTTTTCCTTTTTTTAGAAGTTCGTTTCGTTCATTTGGAATTTTTTCTTCAACGACAAGTTCAAGAAGATTATTCAAAATTCTTCCCATAATACGTTCTTTTGGAATCCCTATAGAAAACAAATCCTCGCCCTTTACAGCAAGAGTTTTCAGACTTATACAAGTCCCCTCTTGTTCAAGCTCGTCAATCCAAAACAAAAATTCGTCTCTTTCTTCCTCGCTCATAATAAATTTTGGAGCGTGAGAAGCCATATCGGCATATTTCATTTTTATAATAAGCCGTGCTTCATTAAAAGAAACCTTTGTCAAGAACCTTTTTATGTGTTTTTTTTCCCGTTCTAACTTATAATCGTGATATAAAACGAGGGTTTTCACCATTTCAAGAGTTTTATTATCACATTTCAAACGCAAAAGAGCATTTTCTGCAAGTCTCACACTTTCTTTCTGATGTCCGATAAAGTGTCTGAACCCATATTCGTCCGTGGTGTAAACGTACGGTTTTCCACAATCGTGGAAAAGTAAAGCAAGACGGAGAATAACGTTGTTTTCAGAAACGCTTATGGACTTATAAGTATGGGTATAAACGTCAAAAATATGATATTTGCTTTTCTGGTCAAATCCAATGCTTTTTTCAATCTCAGGAATGATTTTTGAAATAACCTCAGGATATTTTTCAAAAATATCGCCAACGTTTTTTCCGCATATCATTTTTTTAAGCTCAACAAAAATCCTTTCAGCAGAAACGTTATCAAGAAGATGAATATTTTTTCTGACACTTTTCGAAGTTTCTTCCTCTATTTTAAACCCAAGGGTTGAAGAAAAACGAACACAGCGGAGAATACGCAATGCATCTTCATTAAAACGCTTGTCCGCTTCTCCAACAGCACGAATTATTCCTTCTTTTAAATCATTCAAACCGCCGAAGAAGTCAACAAGACCTCTTTTAGGGCTATACGCTATGGCGTTTACTGTAAAATCGCGTCTTGATAAATCATCCTTTATATTTCTTGTAAAAATAACGCTTTCGGGATGTCTGTTGTCTTCATATTCTCCGTCAATTCGAAAAGTTGTTATTTCCAAAGGCTCACCGTCAAATAAAACTGTAACGGTTCCGTGTTTTATTCCCGTTTCTATAACCTTAAAAGCTGAAAAAACTTTTTTTGTTTCTTCGGGAAAAGCCGAGGTTGTTATATCAAAATCAGAAGCATTTTTCCCTAAAAGAGAATCTCTGACAGCACCACCCACTGCATATGCGTCAAATCCAGACTTTTCCAATAAATTTATGGCTGATATAACGTTTTCAGGAAGATTTATCATTATTTCACCTACACAAAACTATTCGTCTCGATTTTGAAAGAAAAATATTTTTTATAAATCAAAAAGTGAAAGCTGTGCCGATTCAGGCATACTTTTAAGACAGCCTGCATTTCTAAGAGTTTCAATCAGCGTTTTTGAAAGTCCCGCAACGGTTTTAAGCTCTTCAACTGTTGTTGCCGCCCCTGTTGTTACAGCTTCTCTTATTTTTTTAGCAGCGTTTTCCCCCAATCCCTTAAGGGAAGAAAGAGGAAGCCTTATTTTTCCGTTTTCGGGAACAAAAGCAAATGACTCAGATTTATAAACGTCAACGGGAAGAAAGTCAATTCCCCTTGCATACATTTCAATAACGAGCTGCATAACAGCAAGAAGCTCTTTATCTTTTGCAACAAGGTTTGGAGTTGAATCGAGAGTTTTAACAAGATTCTTTAAGTTTTTCTTGTCGAGAGCAATTTCCGCATCAAAGCCCGATTGCTTAACTGTGAAATGGGCAGCATAAAACGCCAAAGGCTTATATACCTTATACCACCCCAGTCTCAACGCAGAAATCATATATGCAGCTGCGTGAGCTTTAGGGAACATATATTTTATCTTTTTACAAGAGGCAATATACCATTCAGGAACGTTGTTTGCACGCATCGCCTCTTCAAATTGAGGAGTCAAACCCTTTCCCTTACGAACTGATTCCATTATTTTAAACGCAAGTCCGTTTTCTACGCCTTTATTACTAAGATAAAGCATAATACTATCACGAGTACCGATAATTTCAGATATTGTGCAAGTACCCGCTTTTATAAGCTCTTCACCGTTTCCGAGCCAAATTCCTGTTCCGTGGGAAAGTCCCGAAATTTGAAGAAGGTCTGAGAAACATTTAGGTTTTGCCGCTTCCATCATCTGACGGACGTATGAAGTTCCACATTCGGGCATACCGAAAGTGCCTATGGAGCTGAAAATATCATCTGGAGAAACGCCCAAAGGCTCAGTTGACGTAAAAAGCTTCATAACCCTTGTATCGTTTGTTGGAACTGTTCTGACGTCAATTCCTGTATAATCCTGAAGCAATTTATATTCCGTTGGAACATCGTGTCCAAGAATATCGAGCTTTAAAAGAGTATCGTGCAAAAATTCAAAAGCAAAGTGAGTTGTTATAACGTTGCTTGTATTATCGTCTGCGGGGTGTTGAACGGGAGTAAAATCGTATATTTCATATTCTTTTGGAATAACAACAATTCCGCCTGGATGTTGTCCCGTTGTTCTCTTTATTCCCGCAACCCCTGAGGTAAGACGGTTTTCTTCGGCACGAGTTAAGGTTATATTTTGTTCCTCTAAAAACTTTTTAACAAAGCCGTATGCCGTTTTATCCGCAATGGAAGAAACAGTACCCGCTCTGAAAATATTTTCCGCGCCAAACAAAACCTCTGTATATTTATGAGCAGCGCCTTGAACGTCTCCCGAAAAGTTAAGGTCAATATCAGGAGCTTTTTCTCCGTGGAATCCCAAAAACGTCTCAAAGGGAATATCGTGGCCATCGCAAATCATATTTTTGCCACACTTTGGACAAGGTTTATCGGGAAGGTCATATCCACTTCCAACGCCCTCAACAAATTCAACAACGTGGCATTCTTCGCATCTATAATGTGGCGGAAGAGGGTTAACCTCTGATACTCCCGAAAAGGTTGCAACAGCAGATGAACCAACAGAACCACGAGAACCAACGAGATAGCCGTGTTCTTCACTGTTTTGAACAAGTCGCCTTGCAATTATATACAAAGAAGCGTATCCGTTTTTAATAACTGACGTAAGCTCTCTTTCAAGGCGAGTCTGAACTATCTCAGGCAACGGATCCCCATACATTTTTTTCGCTGTTGCATAGCATATTTCTTGCAATTCCTTATCTGAACCAGGAACAGAAGGTGAAAAAGAACCATCGGGAATGGGCAAAATACGTTCTATCATATCTGCTATTTTTCTTGTGTTTGTAACAACAACCTCAAAAGCCTTTTCTTTTCCAAGGTATGAAAAATCGCGAAGCATTTCGTCTGTTGTTTTGAGATACAAAGGAATATGACGCAAAGCGTCTTTATATTTCATTCCAAAACACATTATTTGTCTGTATATCTCATCCTCAGGTTCGAGAAAATGAACGTCTCCCGTTGCAACAACAAGTTTATTTTGTTTTTCGCCAATTTTTATTATTTGTCTGTTTATGTCTGAAAGTTTGTCATACGCCTTGTTTTCATCGTCTCCAAGCTCCCCTTTGTCAAACAGAAACCAGTTATTTCCGTGTGGCTGAATTTCAAAATAATCATAAAAATCTGCTATTTTAAGAATATCCCCATATGCTCTTCCGCCAAGAACCGCAGTATATAATTCACCGCTTTCACAAGCAGAACCAATAATAAGTCCCTCTCGATGTTGAGCAAGAAGAGTTTTCGGTATCAGAGGATGTCTGTGAAAATAATCGAGATATGATTTTGAAATGAGCTTATATAAGTTTTTAAGTCCAACAAGGTTTTTAACAAGCAAAGTTATATGATATGATCTCAGCTTTTTGGGATCAGACTTTTCTTCCATAGCTTTTAAAACCTCGGAAATAGTTCTGACACCCATTTTTGAAAACTTCTGACACATACATTCAAAAATTTTAGCAAGCATTTTCGTATCATCACTTGCTCTATGGTGATTAAAATCGCCAAGTTTAAAATATTCAGCGAGAATATTAAGTCTATGTCGAGAAAGCTCTGGATTTATATATCTTGAAAGAGCAACGGTGTCAATATATGGATTTATAAATTCAAGTCCGTTTTGAACGGATACACGCCTTATAAAAGACGTATCAAACGTTGCGTTATGTGCAACAAGGATTCTGTCCCCGCAAAATTCAAGGAAAGCCGAAACCGCCTCTTTTTCCGTTGGAGCATCTTTCACCATTTCGTCAGTTATTCCAGTTAGCTTCGTTATATTTTCGGGGATTGGCATACCTGGGTTGACGTATGATTCAAAAACCTCCAAAATCTCTCCGTTTTTATATTTAACCGCACCAATTTCTGTTATTCCACAGTTAATAGCAGAAAGTCCCGTTGTTTCAAGGTCGAAAATAATATATTCATCATCAAAAAGGCTTTTGCCTTCATATCCTAAAAAATCGTAAATTGCTCTTTCTGTATCGTCAACAAGATAGCCTTCCATACCATATATGGCTTTAACAGGACTTTTTCTTGCACTTTTCATAATAAGCGGATAAGACTGAGCGTTTCCGTGGTCTGTAACAGCGATAGCGGGCATATTCCAATATTCTGCTGTTGAGATAACCTTATCAGGCAAACAAAGTCCGTCCGTTTGGCTCATATTCGTATGCAAATGTAACTCAACACGTGGCGTTGGGTGGTTATCACGGCGAGGAACTTTCTTAACAGCCGCTATTGCATATGCACGAACAATAACCTCGTCTTCAAATTTATCGTATTGTGCCTTTCCCTCAACAATAATTGATTTCCCTGTTAACTTCATCGGTTTTTCCGATGTAAATCTGACGGTTATTGAACATTCAAGGTCTGTAACGCCTATTTTATAGTTTGTTGCATCTCCCGTTTTCGTATCTTTTCCATCAGATGCAAAAACAACACAAGGGAACCTCACGCTTTTTCCCTCTTCTATTTTTTTAATAGTCGTTAGTCTTGACGAACTAATTTTCGTTATTTCTTCCGTAAGAACGTTTCCCTCTTTATCTGTTTTCTGAACAGATACCTTTTTTGTTGATTTCATTTCACCAAAAACACAATCGAGAGATGAAATATCAAAAACAATTCTTCCAGCTTGTATATGCTCTTTTTCAGCATCAATTATCTGTATATCACCGTTTCCCTCAAGAGGAGAAAATGACCTTGATTTTTCCCCCGTTTGAACAACGGTAGACCTTGCTTCATACGCCGCATAACTTTTCATCGTTTCAAGACGCATTGCTGTTTCATCTTCCGAAACGTAGTCTGCGGTTGTTTCGCCAATAAATTCCGTTTCAATTTCTCTTCCGTATTCTTTGGCGGCACATTCTTTTATAAAATCTCCAACGCTTGAAAAATAAAGAAATTCTGAAGAAATATTTTCTCTGAGATAAACTATAAACTTGCTTTCTTCTTCTTTCCATTCAACTCGTGAGTCTTCAAAAAATCCCTTTGAAAAACCGTTGTTGCTCTTTTTTTCAAGAGTTGCAATAATATCGTAAAATATATCAGAAGAAAAAGCAACGTTTTGAAAAACACAACATATTTCAACAAAGTCTATTCCATATGCTTTTTTTATAGATTCTTCGATTTTAAAAATCAGCTTTTTTGAAACCACTTCTTCAAAAACAGCCTCTATTCTTAAAGCCTTAACAGTATCGTTTTGAACCTTAACGGAAAAACTCTTCAATTTGTCAAAAACCGCCGACTCAATTTTAGTCGGCGCATATTTTGATAGCTTTTTTAAAAATAGCTCTTTAACTTGTTCCATTATGTATTTCCCTCTTTTTAAAAAACTTATTTTAGAAAAAAACTTTATTCTGAGGCAAGTTTTTTTATTTCATCAACAAGAGTTGATTTAATTTCATCTTCTTTTATTCTCATAACGGTTTTACCGTTTTTGAATATAATTGCTTCCCCAATTCCACCTGCCGCACCTATATCTGCCTCAGATGCTTCTCCAGGACCATTTACAATACAGCCCATAAGAGCAGCAGTTATTGGTTTATTTGTTTTAATCTGATTAATTTCGCCTTGAAGCTCTTTTGCAATAGATATAAGATTAATTTTACATCTTCCGCAAGTTGGACAAGAAATAAGGGTAACCCCTGGAATCAGCTTTAAAGCAAGTAATATTTCTCTTGCCGCCTTAACTTCTTCAACAACGTCTGCCGTTAAGGAAACTCTTATGGTATCTCCAATTCCGTCTGCAAGTAAAGAACCAATTCCTATTGATGATTTATAAATCCCTTTTTCTTTCGTTCCCGATTCCGTAACACCTAAATGTAATGGATAGGGAATAGCTTCTGCGGCAATTCTGTTTGCTTTTATTGTATCTGCAACAGAAGAAGACTTAAGAGATAAAACAATATTATCAAAATCAAACCTTTCAAGGGTTTTAACTGCGTTTATTCCGCTTTCTGCAATAGCTTCTGCTGTTGGGCTTCCATATTTTGCAAGAAGACTTTTTTCAAGAGAACCGCCATTTATACCAATTCTGATAGGAATATTTCTTTTTCTACATTCGTCTGTAACAGCCTTTATTTTGCTGTCTTCCCCTATGTTTCCAGGGTTAATTCTTATTTTATCAATTCCCGCGGCGGCAGCTTCAAGAGCCAATCTGTAGTCAAAATGAATATCTGCAACTAAAGGAATTGAAGAATTTTCCTTGTAGTAAGATATATTTTTTGCCGCTTCAAAGGTGTTTACAGTAAAGCGAACAATATGACACCCTGCATCTTCAAGAGCTTTTATCTGAGCTAAAGTTTTTTCTCTATCCGCCGTATCGGAATTTGTCATAGATTGAATTGCAATAGGATTATTCCCGCCTATTGCTATATTTCCAATTTTAATTTCTTTCGATATTCTTCTCATAACGTGTTCTCCGTTTCTTTTGTCGCTGACAAACGTTTCTCTTTTATGGGAGTGATTATTTTTTTGACAACATTTATTGTCTCATTTTTTATGTAAAAATCCAATATTCTGTTAGTTATGATGCTGAACTTTATTTTTTAAATAAAGAAATTCTTCTAAGAACATTTTATCATATCCTATATATTTTTCATCATTCCAAAGTGTCAAAATAATAATATTTCCAGGCATAGTATCTACATTGCAAATTTCTGTTATGCGATTTATAGCTGAATAATCAATTAAATACTCTCCGCTTGCATATAAATTTTCCCCAAAAGCTGTAATTCCAGACAAATATACGCTATCGCTATATAGGATAGGTAACACGACAGCAAACCATATCCAAGTTTTTACTTCATAATTCTCATTAATAATAGAAAAAACAATACTTGCGATATGAATAGTCATCAATAAAATGAATATATCCATAATGATAAAATGTCTTTTAATTATTTTATTTGAAAAATACGTCAATTCTAAGTTATTGCATTTTAACTTGTTTTTTATGAATTCTGTTCGCAAAACAAAATATAAAATAGAAACTAAATCGATGAAAATAAAACCAATCATAAATATGATTGTGTTTTTATTATTATCCATCCAAAATATATCAATCATCAAAAGAATAAATGTTAGAATTTTTAATATATTGAATTTTAAATCCGATTGTTTATAGGACGATTTTTCGAAGTAACGAAGACTCATTTGAACGCCTCTTTTTTTGATATTCTTCTCATACATCCTCCTGAAATAATATAATTACAAAAGATTATTGAACATTACCAAAAGGATATTTGTTCACTTTTCGTCATAGCTTTATTTTATAGGTTTTGCAAAAATTGCAAGAACATCGCAACACTCTCGCAAATCATCTTCTTCCCAACGGCACACAGAAACCCATTGGCGAAACGTTACGTTATCTTTGAGAAGCATTAGTCCCCAATGCATACACCCATATTCAGTTTCCGTTTCCCCCAAAAATTCAAAGCAATACGGTGAATCGGTTTGAGTTCTAACCACTTTTCCGACCCGATTATCAAAGGCATTATTTATAATTGTTGTAAGCTCATTTAACGTTTCGTCTGAAATATCTTTTTTAAGCTCAATTATAACTTTATACATCTTTTCTACTCCTTGTTTTAACAACAATTTTAGCCAATGGAAAAAGGGAAAACTAAAAAATCAAAATAGAGAAACAATATCCTTCAAAGCAACAAGAACCATTAAAAGAAGAACTCCAGCCATACTTATTGCCATAATTGCAGATTCAATTTTCGGATTGAGTGGTTTTCTTCTAATTGCTTCGATAACAAAAAGTAAAACTCTACCGCCATCAAGAACGGGCAAAGGGAGAAGGTTACAAACGCCAAGGCTTAAAGAAACAAGGACAAGAAGGGTTAAAAGATTGAGAATCGGAAATTCGCTTTCAACCATTTCACCAACCTGACCGCCAATACCAATTGGTCCTGAAAGCGCTTCAACACCATATCTGCCCGAAAAGGTGTCAAAAACAGAAGAAACAGTCATTTTGAGAGTTGCTGTACTTTTGAAAAATGCTTCATAAAGCAAATTTCCAACATTCTTTTCTTTAACTTTAACTCTGAAATCTCCCTCGCCGAAAACAACGCCTTTTTCGGAATACATTGGGAAAATAATGTTTTCAACCGTAACTTCTTTACCGTCTCTTTCAACAGTTATGGGAATAGGCTTTATTCCGAAACGTGAAATCTGATAAGACATATCTGTATAAACGTGAACGTTTCTTCCGTTAATTTCAAGTATGGTATCATTCGCCATAAGTTTTCCGCTAACTTTAAGCTCAGATTCCCTTGGCAAAACGGGATTTTCTAACTTAACAACGATATTTTTTCTCATAACCTCAACAGTTTTTAAACCGCTTGATTCAAAAGTATCGTTATATTTTTTAACAGCATCAGAAACTGAAAGTCCATTAACAATAAAATCTTCACCGCCAACGGAAACTATAACGTCTCCTTTAAGAAAACCTTTATCGCTTGTATTTTCCACTGAATCAACGTATAAAACGTTATTTCCACTTGTTGAAAATCCAACATCTGTTTTGTATGCAAAATCTGCAATTGTAAGAGAACCAATAACTTCTGAATTGAGAACAATACAAAACATTATAAGAAGCCCCACAAAAATGTTCATAGCAGGACCTGCAAGAACAACTAAAAGCCTTTGCCAGATAGGTTTTTTATTGAAAGGCGGTTTGTTTTTGTCTTCCTCGGAAAGCTCTTCATCTTCCGTTCCGTATTCGCCAACCATATTAACGTATCCTCCAATAGGAAGAAGCCTTATGGTGAAAACATTTTTCTTTCCTTTCCAAGAAACTAATTTCGGGCCCATACCGATAGCAAACTCAGTTATTCCAACGTTAAAAAGTCTTGCAACAATATAGTGTCCAAATTCGTGAATAGTGATAAGAAACCCAAACATAAGAAGGGTTAAAGCTATAGTGCCTAATGATGATAAAATAGATGCCAAAATTAACTCCTTTCAAAGTCCTGAATGGACTTAACAAAAAACATTTATATTTCGATGCTTTTCCACTGAAAAACATATGTATGCAAATTAATATAAAAAACACGTTTATATGTTCCAATTATTTATCATATATGACTTTTAACGTATTCTCTTGCGGCTAAATCCGTTTCAAAAATCTCTTTTTCCGTTGGTTCAGAAATATATTTTACATTTTCTGCTGCTTCTCTGACAATATCAAAAATTTGTAAATACTTTACCTTTCCCGAGAGGAATAAAGAAACCGCCTCTTCGTTTGCACCATTCATTGCCGCAGGAACGTTTCCGCCTTTTTTAAACGCCCAAACAGCCGTATCAAGCAAAGTAAAGGTTTCAGTATCAGGCTTATGGAAAGTGAGCGCTCCTATTTCCGCAAAATTTAAGGGTTTAACGGAAGAAGGCATTCTTTCAGGATACGTTGCCGCATACTGAATACAAAGTCTCATATCAGGAAAGCCAAGCTGTGCTATAACTGCCCCATCACAAAACTCGACCATTGAATGTATTATACTTTCTCTATGAACAACAACCTCAATATCGTCCGGAGACACTCCAAAAAGATGTGCAGCCTCAATTATTTCAAGTCCTTTGTTCATCATTGTTGAAGAATCAATAGTTATTTTTGCGCCCATACTCCAATTTGGATGCTTTAACGCATCTTCAGGGCGAATATTTTCAAGTTCATTTCTTTTTTTACCAAAAAACGGACCGCCCGAAGCTGTGAGCAATATTTTTCTCACCTCTCCGCCACCTCTGAGACATTGAAAAATTGCTGAATGTTCGCTGTCAACAGGGAGCAAAACCGCCCCCCTCTTCTCAACCTCTTTCATAACAATACTTCCTCCCGCAACGAGAGTTTCTTTGTTAGCGAAAGCAATTTTTTTAACGCCGCCTCTGAGAGCCGCCAAGGTTGGTTTCATTCCCGCAATTCCCATAACAGAATTATAAAGCACGTCAGATTTACACGAATATGCCATTTCCGAAACAGCTTCTTCTCCTGAAACGACCTCTGTTTCAGTATCAGCTAAAGCGGTTTTCAATTCACTATAATATTTTTCCCCTATGCAAACCCTTTTTATTCCAAATTTTCTGCATTGTTCTTCTGCAACACGAACGTTTGAATATGCAGATATACCTTCAACCGTGTATCCAAAGCGTTCTGCAACGTCAAGAGTTTGAACACCTATAGAACCTGTTGAACCTAAAACTGTTATGGTCTTATTCATTATACTCATCCTTTTTAATTCAATATTAACCAAAATTTTGCTAAAATCGGGATACGAAGGAGTCCTTTTCGACACCAATGCATCCCGTTTCAGTACAAATCAATAAATTATAATAACAAAAATATTCTGTTATATGTGTTAAGGAATATATACGCACAAACGAAAGCGGCAAAAACGCTGTCAAATCTGTCCATAACCCCGCCGTGTCCTGGGAAGATGTTTCCAAAGTCCTTAACGCCGCTACTTCTTTTCATAATTGAAGCCGCAAGGTCGCCATATTGTCCAACAATGGAAATCCCTACGCCTGCCACAATCAAGAAAAGAAATTCAAATTCTCCGCCCATAACTAAAAATCTAACGGTGCCATAAAGGAACGCACCAACAACTCCGCCAATGATTCCGCCAACGAATCCCGCAACTGTTTTATGCTGACTAACAGCAGGGCAAAGTTTCTTTTTTCCAAATTTTTTTCCAGTGTATAAAGCGAAAATATCCGTTGCACAAGGACAAATTATAAGAAGAAGATAATCAACCTTCGCTCTTTCCTTAACAAATGGAACGGAAAACATTGCAAGAGCAACGTATGATATACTCATACAAGTATACGATATATCAGAAAAAGCAACCTTTCTGTTAAACACAACAGCAATAAAGAAGAGATATATCATATATGCGGGGAATACCACGACGAGAAAATCATATTTTTGAACCGCCAGAGACGAAAACCACTCTGTCCCTGAAACAAACGGGCAAAACATAACGAAAAGCAAGGTTGGAATAGATATATAAAGCTTTTTTTGAAGCCCTCTTATAGAAAGCACCTCCCAAGCCGCAATTCCTCCCATTAAAGAGATGGCGATGGGAAACACCAAAGTATTTGAAAAAATGAGGACGGGTACAAAAATCGCTATCATAACAATAGCTGTTATAACTCGTTTCATATTTAACAATCACCTGCTTTCATAAATTATCCAAGATATTCGTCAGTTTTCTTTTCCATATCGTCTTTTTCTACCGGCAAAAGATTCTATAGCATCAGAAAGAGCAGAATCGTCAAAATCTGGCCATAAAATGTCGGTAAAATAATATTCCGCATATGCACTTTGCCAAAGCAAAAAGTTAGAAATACGTTTTTCTCCCCCCGTTCTTATAACAAGATCGGGATCGGGAACGTTTGCTGTATAAAGCGCGGAAGAAATATCATCAGCAGTAACAGTCTTTTTTCCTTGTTCTATAAGTTTATTAACAGCGTTTACCATTTCATCGCGTCCGCCATAACTAAGACATATACCAAGAGTCATTCCTGTATTATTTTCAAGAAGTTTCTCGCTTTCTATGAGCTTTTCTCTTGATTTTTCATCAAATCTTAATAAATCTCCAAAGAGCTTCAAACGGATATTCTTCTTTTTTAGTTCGGGAACGTATTTGGCAATGTATGCGTGCATTATCTTCATAAGACCGCCAATTTCTTCGCCGCTTCTGTTCCAGTTTTCCGTTGAGAGAGCATAAACCGTCAAGTATTCCAAACCCGATTCGTTACAAGTATCAACAACCTTAACAAAGGTTTCGCTCCCGACAGAATGACCAAAGGTTCGGGGCATTAAACGTTTTTTCGCCCAACGTCCATTCCCGTCCATAATTATAGCAATGTGTTTTAATCCTTCGGGAATATTAAGCCTACCCATTATATTTCCATAATTTCCTTTTGTTTTTTGGCTGTAACTTCATCAACGATTTTGATATATTTGTCTGTAAGGTCCTGAACCTCTTTTTCGCTCAGCTTTTGTTCATCTTCTGTCATTTCAGAAGCCTTTTTCAATTCTTTGCATTTGTCGTTTGCATCGCGGCGAATGTTTCTGAGGGCAACCTTTGAGCCTTCTCCCAATTTAGAGGTCTGTTTTGTTAATTCTTTACGGCGTTCTTCTGTGAGAGGTGGGAAAACGAGTCTTATACATTTTCCGTCATTTGCAGGAGTTATTCCAACGTCAGAAGCCTGAATTGCTTTTTCAACTGCTTTGAGCGAAGAAGCGTCCCAAGGAGTTATAACGAGAGTTCTTGGATCGGGAACCTTGATTTCAGCCATCTGGTTGATTGGAGTTGGCGTTCCGTAATAGAGAGCCTCAACTCTGTCAAGAACCTTTGCGTTTGCTCTGCCAACACGAATAGCGGCAAGTTCTTCTTCGTATGCGGAGATAGTTTTTTTCATTTTGTCTTCAAATTGTTTTACGTCAAGTTTCATATGTCTTTTCGTCCTTTCACAATAGTTCCCACATCTTCGCCCATAACAGCCTTATATATATTTTCGGGAGTTTTAAGAGCAAAGATAAGAGATTTTATATTATTTTCAATTCCTAAGGAAGATGCGGCGCTATCGATAATTCTGAGATTCTTTTCAAGAAGCTCTTCATAAGTTACCGTATCATATTTAACAGCATCTTTATTCTTTTTAGGATCGCTGTCATAAACGCCGTCTATATTTTTCGCAAGCAATGCAACGTCAGCGTGAATTTCTGCTGCTCTTAGCAAAGCTCCCGTATCTGTTGAAAAATAAGGATTTCCTGTTCCGCAGGCAATAATAACGGTTTCGCCATTGTCGAGATATTCGTTTGCTTTATACTGAGTATAGTTTTCTGCGACTCTTTGCATATCAAGAGCTGTCATAACGTGTGCTTTAACTCCACATTTTATAAGCATATCCTGCATAGCCAAGGAGTTTATAACCGTTGCAAGCATTCCCATATGGTCGCTTCTCGACCTTTCAACCTGAACGCCAACAGCACCTCTCCAGATATTTCCTCCGCCTATAACAATACCGAAAGAAACTCCTTCGTCAGCACAACGTTTAATAACGTCTGCTATTTGCTTGACAAACTCAAAATTTATAATTCCATCCTCGCCACTCATAGCTTCTCCCGATAGCTTGAGCAAAACTCGCTTATATTTTGCCATCCTTAATTTTCCTTTCGAAATTTATGTTATTAATTTGTATTTTATGTTATTTTCAAAAGTTTTTTTCATAAATGTCTTATGCAAACGATAACTTTTCCCAAAATCAAACGGTCATTTGTCTCAAAGAATTTTGAAACGCCTTCATTTTCTTCTTTTATATCTTCAAATCCGTCCAAAATTTCAAGCTCATCAATATCTGAAACGTCTTCTTGAAAGCTATCTGATTTTTCATCAAAAATTCCAAGAGAAAGGTCATCAAAAATAATTATATCGCCCTTTTGAATATCATTTCCCGCTTTTGCAACGAGAATATCGCCTTTAACAATATTCTTTTTCTCAAAGCTAAAAGAGGCTTTAACAGCAAAAACTCCCTCTCTGTCCTGAACAAGACTTTTTGGGATATCAATAACTCCAAAGCTATCCCCTTTTTCCTCTGAAATTCTCAAAGGAATACTGTAAACTCCGCTTTCAAGTTTAACACCTGTTAAAACAGTGCTTCTGCTTTGACCGCCATCTCTTGTTATATATCCTTTTTGTTCAAGAACGTTAAGAGCAGTATGAACGGTTGACGTTGATTTTATATCACACCCCTTTGCAATATCGCGAACCGAGGGGGAATATCCATAATTATTAAGAAAAGCCTTAACGAAAGTCAAAACTCTTTTTTGAAGCATACTTAAATCGTTCATAACGTTCCCCAAAAAACACCCAAAAATTATTGATAAATCAAACCAAAAAGCTCTCTCGCCCTTTCCATTCGCCCCGAAAGGTAAAGAAAACCGAAAACCGCTTCAAGTCCCGTTGCTCTGTGATATTCCTTTGCAGACGCACTTCTTGGAACGTTTGCTATTTTAGTATTTTTCCCTCTTCGGAAAATATTTGCTTCTTCTTCCGTAAAAAGTTCTTCCGCTTTAAAAGAAGCAACGCTCTGATTAATAGCAGTTACGTATTTTCTGCATTTATCATTCATAGCAGAAAGCTGGGAAACATCGTTAGAAATAAGAGTTTCTCTTGCCAAAAGCTCTATAACCGCATCTCCTGCATATGCAAGGACAAGAGGACTGTATGAGCTTATACTCGCTTCCATTTCGCACCTTGTCTTGTATCTTCAACAACAACGCCCATATTTTTGAGAATTTCACGAATTTCATCTGCTCTCGCAAAATTCTTTGATTTTTTTGCTTCCGTTCTTTCAGCAACCAGCTTTTCAATTTCCGCATCATCATTGTTTTCAGCCTTTGACTTTTTCTCAAAGCCAAGAAGGGAAAGAAGCTCATAATATTCGTTGTATGCTTTTTCGCAAAATTCAAGAGAAAGAGTTTCTTCTTTAAGGAGAGAATTTATCTTTCTTGCCATTTCAAAAACGCATCCCAAAGCATCTGCCGTGTTAAAATCTTCGTCCATAGCAGAAATAAAATCTTGTTTTTTCTGTTCAAGATATTGAATACATTCTTTTTCCGAATCGGTCATAGGTACCGAAACAGCGTTTTGTTTTCTGAAAACAAGGTTTTCTTCACAGTTTTGAAGTCTTTCAACTCCCGCCGCCGCCTGACGAAGAATATCTGCACTATAATTTATAGGACTTCTGTAATGAGAAGCCAAAACGAAATATCTGACAGCGTCATATCCAAATTCTGCCGCCGCATCGCGAACCATAAAGAAGTTTCCGGCTGATTTAGACATTTTTTTGTTGTCAACGTTTATATATCCGTTATGAAGCCAGAAACGAGCCAATGGCTTTCCAACAGCACATTCCGTTTGGGCAATTTCGTTTTCGTGGTGTGGGAAAATGAGGTCAGGACCGCCACCGTGAATATCAATATCAGAGCCGAACAGCTTATCAATCATAGCAGAACATTCAATATGCCAACCAGGTCTTCCCATACTCCAAGGAGACTCCCACGCAATTTCGCTTTCTTCTTTTCTTGCTTTCCAAAGAGCAAAGTCAAAAGGATGGCGTTTAACATCGCTAACGCTTATTCTTGCCCCCGCTTCAAGATTATCCGAATCGAGATGAGAGAGCTTTCCATACTCTTTATAGCTTTCAGCAGAGAAATAAACGTCTCCGTTTTCTGCAACGTATGCGTGTCCCTTTTCAATGAGCTTTCCAACCATAGCGATAATTTCGTCCATAGTTTCCGTTGCTCTTGGATGATAAGTTGCTTTTCTTATTCCAAGACCTTCTGCATCGATAAAATATTCTTTTATGTATTTTTCTGCAAGTTCAGAAACAGTTGTTCCCTCTTCAGCAGCCTTTTTAATCAATTTATCGTCAACGTCTGTAAAGTTCTGCGCAAAAAGGACTTTAACACCTCTATATTCCAAATATCTTCTGAGCATATCAAAAACAACGAAACAACGTGAATTACCAATATGAAAACGGTTATATACAGTTGGTCCACAAGCATACATTCTTACCGTATTGTCTTTGATTTCAAACTCTTCAAGAGAGCGTGTCAGAGAATTATATAATTTCATTTTTTTCTTTCAATCCTTTCAAATAGTTAAAATCTTTAAGTTTTAACTGTGTTTTGTTTCGCTTAATACTTTTTATCAGGGTTTTATTGCATTCCAATAGCTTTTCAAATAAATAAGTCCTGAGCCTATAGAGCTGAAAGCCGCAAAGCAAACAGCAACGATACTGAAATACATTCCACCGCCTAAAAATCCCCCTTCAATCCCCGCCAAAAGAAGAATATCGTCAAGAAGACTTTCTGCAAGGGTAACGAGAGTTGCAACAATCTGAGAAACGGTTTTCATTTTTCCCCATATATTCGCAGGAACAACAATTCCCGATTCTCCCGCAACAACAAGACGCATTGTTGTAACAGCAAGCTCTCTGAAAATAATAATAAGTCCGCACCAAAGGTAAAAATGCTTAAAAACGGGCGCACCGTCTCCAACGTAGCTTGAAGCCAAAATACCTATCATTGCACAGAATATCATAAATTTATCTGCAAGAGGATCAATAAAGATTCCAAATTTTGTTATAATGTTATCGCGTCTTGCAATTTTGCCATCAAAATAATCTGTTAAAGCAGCCGCACCAAAAATTGCCGCTGAAAGCAACGTAGAAATTATATGAGCAATATGTCCGTTTCCAAAAAAGGAATAGACAAGAAATATAGTAAATATGGGCGTGAGAACAACTCTCGCCAAAGATAGCTTATTTGGTGTATTCATCAGTTTTCCTTTACCACCTTACCAACTAAATCATAATCGAGAACCTCGGCGATTTTTACCTTAACCATTTCTCCGTCTTTTATTCTTCTGTATGAGGTGAAATATACCTTTCCATCAATATCGGGAGCGTCAGCATACGTTCTTCCGTAATAGCTTTCCGCCGCTGTGTCATACCCCTCACAAAGAACGGTTAAAGTTTTTCCAACTAAATTATCGTTATATTCGCTGTGGATTTTAAGTTGGGCACGCATAATAGCATCTCGGCGGCTCTTTTTCTTTTTAGGGTGAACTTGTTCGGGCATATCATATGCCGAAGTTCCTTCTTCTCGGGAATATTCAAAAGCCCCAAGTCGTTCAAAGCGTGTTTCTTTAACAAAAGCAAGAAGTTCGTTGAATTCTTTTTCCGTTTCACCTGGGAAACCAGTTATAACCGTTGTTCTGATAACAACTTCCGGAATACGTTCTCTCAATTTTTTTATCACGTTTTTTATAGATTCAGAAGTATCTCTGCGGTTCATTCTTTTCAAAACACCATCTGAGATATGTTGAATTGGCATATCAATATATTTAACAACTTTTGGATTAGTTGCAATTTCTTCAATCAGAGAATCCGTTATCCTTTCGGGGTAGCAATAAAGAATTCTTATCCATTCAATACCCTTTATGGCAGAAAGCTCTTTAAGCAAGGAATCAAGGGCATACGTTCCGAAAATATCCTTTCCGTAAGCAGTTGTATCCTGAGCAACAAGGCAAAGCTCTTTGACACCCATTTCTGCAAGGTCGTTTGCTTCTTCAACAATGTCAAGAATAGGGCGGCTTCTGAAACTTCCTCTTATGGATGGGATAACACAGTATGCGCACTTGTTATCGCACCCTTCTGCTATTTTCAGATATGCAAAATGTTCAGGAGTTGTTACAACTCTGTTTCCTTCAAGCGGAATATCTGTGGGATTAGGAATAAAAGAAAACTTTTCTCCGTTATATGCCGCCAAAACCGCCTCAACGATTTTCAAAGCTCCGCCAACACCGACAACAGCGTCTACCTCAGGAAGCTCTTTGAGAACCTCTTCACCAAAACGCTGAACAAGACATCCCGCAACAACAATTCCTCTCAACGTTCGATTTTTCTTAAGCCAAGCAACGTCAAGAATATTGTCAATAGCCTCTTGCTTTGCATCTTTAATAAAAGCACAAGTGTTTATAACAACAACGTCTGCATCTATATCTTCGGGAACAACCTCAAATCCTGCTTCCGAAAGTTTATAAAGCATTATTTCCGTATCTATAAGGTTTTTCGGGCATCCAAGGGAAACAAACCCAACCTTTATTTTCTGTTCTGCCATTATATTTTCTCCGTTTTTGCCGTTTTATGTTCAATATATGTTGTTTATACAGCTTTTTGCATCTTCATACGAATATCCCTTTCTAACAAGAAATTCAAGGGCTTTTCGTTTTTCTTCTTTATCAATTTCATAACCGAATTTGCTTTCAAGAAGCTCTGTCATATTATCATAAATTGTCTCTTCGTCAAACTCATATTCTTCAAAAAGAATTGAAACAGTCTCTCTTGAAAACCCTCTCTGATAAAGTTTAGCTTTAATCATCGCAGGGCTCATTCTGCAATTTCTGAAATATTCTTCACAAAGGTCTTCTGCAAGGCGGCTGTCGTTTATATAATCGTTTTCCTTCAAAATTTCCAAAGCGGCATCAATCGCCTCTTTAGAAAACTTTCCGTGGAGCTTCATTCTCAGCTTTCTTTCGGGCATAGACGAATATTCAAGAAAATTTAAGCTTTTCTGAATACAAGAAAGTTTTTCAGAAGAAAACTCAAGGTCATAAACCGTATCGCTGTCTATAAAATTGTCCTCTGCAAGAACGTCTTCACCAATTCTTCTGAAATCTGCTGCCGTTATTGTGAATTTTCTGTTAGCTGTCTGGATAACGTATTCAAG
Organism: Eubacteriales bacterium; assembly: GCA_045578045.1. Lineage (GTDB taxonomy): Bacteria > Bacillota > Clostridia > Oscillospirales > CAG-382 > SIG653. Next base: position 26,416 of record JAZNJM010000046.1, read on the forward strand.
ACCACCGTGTGTAGAACGAATGTTTTTGATACAAGAACAGCCGTATGGTATTTCTGTTTTTGATATATCTTTCATCTTTGTTTTAATTCAAAGAAAAAGCCATGCCTTTAAAAAAGGTCGCTATCTTCTTCTGATTCATCAACTCTTTCAAACATATCCTCAGAAGAAATTGAAAGGTCAATAGCTTCGTTTCCATTTCTGATTTTTCCTTCAATTTCATCAGACAATTCTTTATCAGATTCGAAAAGTTTTCTTACAGCTTCTTTTCCCTGACCAAGTCTTTGTCCCTCATAAGAGAACCAAGAACCACTTTTATCAATAATACCAAGCTGTGTTGCAAGTTCAACGATTTCGCTTTCTTTAGAAATACCCTTTCCGTAAAGAATATCAAATTCAGCTTGTTTAAACGGAGGTGCAACCTTATTTTTCACAACCTTACATCTTGTATGGTTTCCAATAATATCTCCGCCCTGCTTTATAGCGTCCGCACGTCTTACGTCAATTCTAACGGATGCGTAGAATTTCAAAGCAACTCCACCCGTTGTAACCTCAGGGTTTCCATACATAACACCAATTTTTTGTCTTAGCTGGTTAATAAAAATAACCGTACAACCAGATTTGGAAACGACACCGCTTAATTTTCTGAGTGCCTGAGACATAAGTCTTGCCTGAACGCCAACGGAAGACTGTCCCATATTTCCCTCAAGCTCACTCTTTGGAACAAGAGCCGCAACGGAATCTATAACGATAATATCAACAGCTCCCGATCTTGCAAGAGCTTCCGTTATTTCTAACGCCTGTTCACCGTAATCTGGCTGAGAAACGAGAAGTGTATCGAGATTAACTCCAAGAGCTCCGGCGTAAACGGGATCAAGAGCGTGTTCGGCATCAATAAAAGCCGCTTCGCCTCCCGCCTTTTGAACCTCAGCTATGGCGTGAAGGGCAATTGTTGTTTTGCCTGATGATTCAGGACCATATATTTCTGTTATTCTTCCCTTTGGAATACCGCCGATTCCAAGAGCAAGGTCAAGAGTGAGAGAACCCGTTGAAACTCCAACAACTTCCATTGCCCTCGCTTCTCCAAGACGCATTATAGAGCCTTTTCCACATTCTCTTTCAATCTGGGATATACACGCACTAAGAGCCGCAGCCTTTTTGTCTTCTGCACTCTCAATATCTTTATCTTTACGTTTTTTGGTTTCTGCCATTTTTATTAACACTGCGGAAAAAACCGCTTTCCTTTCAGTTTATTCATATCTGATTTATCTGTTTATCTATGTTTTATACACATCTGAATATGCGAAAATTAAAGGAGAAAAACAATTAAATTCCTTTATTCCAAGTCTAATCACATATATAATTTTTCATTAAACATAATACCATAGAATCATAACTTTGTCAATACAAAGTTTCCCTCACTTTGCGTTTTGCTCAACACTTTTTTTCTTGACACCCTACATAAACATATCATTATAATATTTTTCAATGTAATGAAATATGGATTTTAATTGTTACGTCAGAAAAATTCAAGAACAAAAAATAGAGCTGTTTCATATGCATAACGTGCATACGAAACAGCCCATTTTTATATTAACCTTTTGATTTTATCAACCTTTTGATTTTTTCTTCATCAACAGATAGTCGCCAATACCTATGGTTTTGTTTTCATCAACGTCAGCCGCCAGACTTTGTTCAGCTGTGAACTCTTTTTCGCCCTTTATGTATTGTTCTACAGCACCATAGTCCGTTGAAGTAATCTTTCCGTTTCCGTCTATATCACCCGTTACAATGATAGTTTTTTCAATCTTACCATCGAAAGAGGTTACGGTATATCCCGTTCCAACGAAAGCATTGTCATTTATTAATGCTTTAATTTGGTTATAAACCTTAACTTCGTTTATAAACTCAGATTCAAAAATCTTTGCGTTAGTTTTTGCCTCAACCTTATATATCTGTTTATTGTTAGCCTTATATCCGCTACCTTCACGAAGAACTAAATCCCAAAGGGTGAATCCGCCATACTCACGAAGTACGGGATATGCCTCTACAGAAGTTTTTTGGAAATAATAGTTACTTCCCGCACCGCTGTTTATACGTTTCTTCAACGTTCCGTTTTTAAGCTCTGTTGCAGTAAAGGTTGTTACGTTGTTTGCCTGAGTTCCGTTTACTATATACGTTGCTCCGCTAACCGCTAACGCGTGGTTATTGTTGATATAATCAGCCGAAGCACCCGTTGCATTTTTGTTATATAATATCTGATATGCAGCACTACCTGTTCCGCTTGCAGATATCTTACCTGCGTTATAGCAATCCTTAACATACACAGCAGCACCGTTTGTATAGCTTAATATACCGCAAGCCTTTCCCGCAGAGCCACTCGAACCAGCGACAACTGAAACATTGCCAACGTTAAAGCAGCGAGAAAGAATACTGTTTTCTGCGCTCGAACCATAAAAGTAACCAGCTATACCAGCCGCACTACCGCCTGTACTGATAATTTCACCCGCATTACCGCAAGATTCTATTATATACTTGTAACCACTTTCAGACTTTACTGTTGGTAATCTACTGATTATACCGCCCACATAGTTAGTACCTTCTACCTTGCCATAGTTATAGCAATCTCTTATTACGAAGCCGTTTTTGGTTTTTACAGTGGTTTCTCCCGATGTATATTCGTTTACACTGTCTCCATATATACCACCAGCATTCATTTCTTTTGGAGTTCCTTTATAATGAATATGACCATAATTGATACAGCCAGATATCATCACATTACCTACGGCACGGCCAAGTATACCTGCTGCCCTTCCGTCAGCCACGTAAATCTCGCCGTTATTTATGCTGTTTGTTATATTACATATAAAGTCCATTGTTGAGGCGTCTTTTCCAAATCTGCCTACCAAGCCTGCCGCACAAACGTCTGAGTATATTTTACCGTTATTAATGCACTCGTCTACAGATAGAATAGTACTTGCTATATATCCAATTAATCCACCAGTGTGAGACGTTCCTTTTATCTCACCGTTGTTTATACAGCGGAAAAACGATATCTTTGCACCAGAATAACCATATCCAACAATGCCGCCTGTTTTTGCTCCACCCGATAGATTGGCGTTCACCGTTATGTTTTCAAAATGTGCATTCCCCGTTGTCTGTATGGAAACCGCTCCGTTATTCGTACCTTTAACAACTATATTACCGTTCACGATTAAATTTCTAACAGTACCACTCATATCGTTAAACAGAGGAACGCTTGTTGTTATGGTGTATCCTTTTCCGTCTAACGTGCCGGTGAATACATTTGCGTAAGTTTTATCTATTGTTATATCTGCAGCAAGATAATAATTTCCACTTGCACTCATAGCCGCAAATTCACTTGCTGTTTTTATTGCTTTACCGTTTTCGCCGCGTCTTGAGTTCATAAGAGAATCAAAAGCAGTTTTCTGTGCCGCAGTAAGTGAACCTATTGTGTATTTATTTGCGGTAAAGCTTTCGGTATTCATAACCTTGCTACTCGAAGGAGTAAAGTTATACGCACCCTCTTTTGCAGTAGTTGTAGAACCAGTAGTAGTTATACCGCCGTCCGTCGAATCCAAATTAGCAACGCATAGTGCGTTTGAAACGCTTTGAGCTGTTTTAAACGTAATATAAAGTCTGGTGTATGTACTATTAGACAAAACAAAAGAGTTTGTTATATTATTAACATCGCCATCCGTTGAATGATAATAGTCTTGTCTTCGCACAGCAACACCAGAGCTTGTATAACCTATGCTTCTTGCTGTTCTGTCAATGGGGAAAATAAGACTTGCGGCTATTTTTCCCGAACCATCGTAAGATATAGCTTTTGCATATCTTTCTTTACGATAGATAACTTTTGTTCCATCTTCGTTAAGCGTTACAAGATATGAACTTTGAGTATCGGATAAATTATCCTTTTTAAGATAAGTATCGCCAAAAACTATTGGACAATACGCCACTGCGCCTGAAGGCACTAATGCGTCCCCCTCCTTATATGCCATTGGCATATGTGCAACTACGGAAGCATCTGCAATAGCAAGACAAGTCGCCATATCAGCATTGCTATAGCTCCAAACAGTGAAGTCATTAAGATCAACTTCAACAGGAGAAACATTTATTATCTCAAAGCCCTCGGTATGATCTGCACCCGGAGCGTTTTTAATAACCTCGGTTATGTAAAGTGGCGTTGCAAAGAAGAGAGTTACCCTATTTATATCGCTGTAAACTCCGTTTACTTTGGAACAGCTCTTAATAATCGTGTCGTTAGTTACGGTGATAGGACCGCCATACAGTTTACGAGTTTTTGATGTTCGTGGGTCGGAATTATCTGTAGTATAGTATATATCACCCGCACCATCAAGCTTTACAAACTGTGTTGATGAATATATGCCCGTCGCATGTGAATAAATTGGCTCATACACTTTCTTGTACGAAAACGTTGTCATAACAGAAAGATGGTCTGAGGATATCATATGTTCATCCGTCTTGTTTCCAACATAATAGTTAGTGGGCAAAAGTGTCTTCTCGTTATAAAAAATATGGTCTATAGGCAGATTAGGCGCACGAGTGAAATCAGCACCTGTGATTTTGTTCATAGACATTTCGTATTTAATAAAATCTTCACTGCCATAAATCGAGTCTTCTAAGGTTTCTAACAAGAGCTTATATGAAGGATCAATAAACTTCATATTAAAGTCCCCAGTAAGCACTGTTGGGATAACGCCAAACACATCGTATATAGCGTTAACTTTTCCTATAGTTTCAGCAGCGTTAGAAAGTCTATCTCGCCTTGCATCATCATCGGTGTAGTTTGTAGCGCTACTGGGTTTAAGAGAAAAATGTGTGTTTAAAGCAAGAACGTAATCCCCCGTTTTTTTGTCTTTGAGAACCGCCCAAGACAATCCCTTCGTTGTTGAAGACGTGGCAAATTGTTCTGCTGTCATACTATCGCTACCATAGAAATCTTTAAAAAGCATAGCACCGTGTGCATTATTTCCGTTTGACGCATCGTTTTTAACTAAAGTAAAACGCTTAGAATTATATGCTATTGGAACACAGTTAACAACGTTTGCCACGTTAGTGTCTGTTCTGTATTCATCTGCAATTTTATAGTCCGTTTCTTTTAACAGCAAAGTTGTGAACCCCGCAACGTTAGACGTTGTACGTTCCTGAAAACCTACTATATCAGGTTTAAAACCAGCAACAACGTTACACATATGATATGCACGGGTTATTCCGTTTGCAAATACATCATAAGTCAAATCGCTATAGAGAGTGTTTAAAGTCATAACTTTCATAGCGTTTTTATCAGCAGCGGGAATAGGAGATTCATACGTTACGCTTTCCTTGGTAACACCCGTTGGTATTGCGCCAAGACCTGTATATACCATTATATCGTCAATATACAGCTGTATACCATTGGAAATTTTAAGTCCTATTGCCTTTGCATATTCATATGACGAATCAAACAATGATTTATATTTGGAATTTGGAGTGGAAACTTTAACGTTGTTTACGTAAACGGTAGGGCCTACGTCCTTGTCAATAGCTACTCTTATGGTAAGCTCTTTTTTAACAAAAGGATAGTTTGTATTGCTTGATGCATCAGCTGTTGAAGCCTTAACGCCAAAGAGCTTATATGATACGGAAGAAGTATCTTTTCCCATCAATGTTCCACCGTCATAAGCGTACCATCTATTAGCATTTCTTGCCTCGTTATTACCAAAACCAGCTATACGAAGATGAACAGAGTTATAGCTTTTATATCCGTTGTAATTGTAAATCATAGCTCCGTAGCGAGTATGACCTGTTGCCGCCGCATAAGTCAGCTTATACGTTATAGTATAATCTCCCTGTGCAACCTCACCCATAGCTTCGTTATCCAAAACGGTAACGTAAGAATCAGCCGCCGCAGAAGTTGATATACTATCACAATAAAGCCTTCCGTCTTTTATTTCATAGTTAGTATTATTTGCGTTTTGTTCAGTTGACACTTCCCATCCCAAAGTTGACAAAACAGATTTTTTAGTTGAGTCATTGGGATAATTAAAATCCTCGTAATAAACAACAGTTCCCGCGGCTAACCCACTTCCTGCTGTAACGGTTTTTACTGCTTCTGTGGGAATTAATCCCAAAACAAAAACTGTTGCCAAGACTAACGCCATAATTCGTTTACTTCTCAGTTTCATTGCATAAAATCCTTTCATAAAAATATTGGGAAATTTTTGGGCATCAATTACAAATTAGTACATCTTTTTGTATAATAAATTGTAACACACATAAAAATGTTTGTCAACCTTTTTCCATAAAATAATCCTTCACAAACTTTTCTTAAAGTGCAAACACGATATAACATAAGTCAAAAAATCCAAAAAACAATCTGTCATTTTTACTGTTGAATTTTCTCAAAAAATATATTATAATTCAAAAAAGGCAAATTCAACAATTCAATAAAAAAAGGATATAAAGCGAAATGAACAAAGGCAAAATTGATTTCATCAGCAAAGACATTATAGAAAAAAACGTATCAAATACAGTTGCTCTTAAAATTTTAGATTCAACAGATTCAACAAATTCAAGATTAAAAGAAGAAGCACAAGCAGGAGCGAAAGACGGAACTGTTATTATTGCTGAAAACCAAACGGGTGGAAGAGGCAGACTTGGAAGAAGCTTTCATTCCCCGTCTCAAAGCGGAATATATATGAGCCTTCTCATTCGCCCAACAGAAGAAACAGACATAGGATTAATAACCGCATATACGGCAGTTGCAGTTTGCAAAGCGTTAGAAAAAGCCGGAAGCGCGTCTCTCGGAATAAAATGGGTTAACGACATAATAAAGGACGAAAAAAAAGTTTGCGGAATACTCGCAGAAGCAGGTATTGAAAACGGAAAACTTGGATATATAGTAGTCGGAATTGGAATAAACGTATATCCTCCGCAAGACGATTTTCCATCAGATATAAAAAATATCGCGGGGAGCGTTTTCAATGTTCAACGCCCAAACGCAAGAAATGAAATTATTTCAGAAATATTGAACAGCTTTTTTAACAAATCTCAAAACAGTCAAACAGTTTTTTTTGATACTTCATTTATTGAGGAATACAGAAAAAGAAGCGTTGTTGTTGGAAAAAAAATAAACGTCCACCAAAAAAACGAAATAAAAGAAGCATTGGCACTCCATATTGATGATAGATGCAACCTAATAGTCCAATATGAAAACGGAGAAACAGAAGCGTTATCTTTCGGAGAAATAAGCATCAGAGTGGGGAAATAAAATCTTTTTTGCTCGCTCCAAGGCAATAGGCATTAGGCATTAGTGATTATAAGGAAACCTTTTTCGCTTTGCTCAAAAGCGTTTTCAAATTGAAAGTTAAAAATTAAAAATTGAAAGTCAATGAAAGCTTTTTCCCTAACGGTCAAAAGCGAATTTATTATATTATGAAATACAATAACACATTTTTCGACCTTTGGAAGAAAAATTACATTCATTTTCCATTTTCAATTTTCAACTGAATAGTTTTCGACCTTTGGGAGAAAACTTTCCATCATTTCTAATTCCTAATTCCTAATTCTTGATTCTTGATTCTTAATTCACTAATGCCTATTACATTTTACAGATTATTAACATTTCAATACCTATTAACGCATAAAGCTCCCCACTTTCTCAGCAGAAAGCAGGGAGCTTATCTTTATTCAATTTCAATATCAGCAAAAAATGCACTTTGATGGTAATCGGGAGTTTCAAGAAGAACGGGAGACCACATTCCATAATGAACATATTCAGTTTCATCTCCGCATTTATAGAAATTACCCCTGAAAACGTATCCCTTTTCAAATTCGATTTTCTTTCCGAAGAGTTTTTCAACGAGTTCATAATCAAATAAAACTTCAACAGTCCAATTATCCTCGTTAATTTTTGCTTTAACCTCTGGCAATTTTAAGCCTTGAATAGTGTGAGCGTGGCGAACATCGTCATTTCTGTTAAGTCTTGCAGTCAAAACGAATGCACCCGCGGCATTTGCTTCAAAGTTAACGTAGATAGGAGATGTATTATCCATACAAGTAAAAAATTCAAGACAACTGTCAAGGTGCACTTTGTGTCCATATTCAGTTCCCGTTATCTTAGGATTTTTTTCAACCGCAGTGAGCTTGAGATAAAGACCTTTTTCTTTAATAAGACCAAGCTGTGCGTATGCAACAGGTCTGTATTCTCCACCCCAAACGTATTGGTCAATAAACGCTTTTGGAACAGAATCAATTTCTGATTCGTTTTTAATTGTTTTAACGTAGTATTTCATTTCAATACCCCTTTTTGTTTTATATGTTTTAATATAACCTAAAATGAAGAGAGAGCTTTCCCAAACCAATAAACAGAAATAATACGCTCTCTCGTTTCTGCTTCACAGTTTTCAAGGAGACCAATAACACTGAATCGGAAAGATATGTCTTTTGAGATTATTATAAATTCGTCTTCAAAATTAACGAAAGAAATATCGGGAATAAAAACGCTGTAATGTAATCCGTTTTTATTCGTTTCGTATCTTCCATTTACAGTAAATTCAGCGTTACCAATAACGGAAAAATCAACTTTCACGTTAACGGTTTTTCCAACCTCAATTTCAATTCCTGAATATGAAATCTCGTCTGAATTATCTGAAACAATAACCTTTGGACAATCTGGAAACTCTATTTCAGACTCTTTGCACATTCCCGAATATGAAAGTAAGGCTTTAACGAGATTTTTTGTTTTTTCATCATATTCTCCTTCAAGTATACTTGAAAAATAATCTGAAAGAGATATAAAATAAGTTTCTTCTCCGCTTTCCGTTTTTATTGATACTGAAACTCTATCATTGAGTTTTAAAAAATCAATGGGAATTGAAATTTTTCTGTTTTCTATCTCCTTAAACTTAATAGTATTTTTTTTCGTTTCCGAAACATCCAAGAAATAATCAACAGATTCATCAGCTAATTCGATATAGTCTTTAACGTATATATTGAGAGAAAGAGAATTCATAGAAACGTCAAGGTTTATTCCTTCAATAAAATCAAGGTTTTTAGGTATGATTTTATTGCAAACAGCATAGCTTTTCTTTCTATATACACCGTATAATAAATTATTCTCTTTTATGCAAAGTCCAAAAATATCTCCAACGGTTGAGCAAACCTCTTTTTCTTTCCCATTCTCAGATATAACTAAAACCTTATCTTTAACAGCACAATACAAACTTTTTCCGTGTTTTGCAACCGCATAAACAGGTTTAGAGGTTTCATAAAAAACTTCCGTTTCAGAAAAATCTGAAGATGTTTTCAGAATTTTCGTTGAACCATTGAGATATTTGTTTGGTTCAACATAATACCAATATCCGTTTATATATTCCATAGAGCCACGAACAGATTTAAAAAAGGCGTTGTCATATTTTTTGCTGATACATTGTATAGACTCTTCAAGGCTATACACAATAACATCCGTTGCTTCACAAGCGAATGCCTCGTCAGAGCATAATAGCTTTTTGTGTGTAGACATTCCGTGTTTAATTTCAACGTTGTTATAATACGCCTTTCCATCATCTTCCGTTACGTCAACCATATAATACTCTCCGTCAAGTTTAACAACGTTCCACGCGTGATTAATCTCATTTGAGCTAACAACGTAACATTCTATTCCAACAGCATCCATAAGATATTTAAAAGCATATGCATATCCTTGACAAACGCCTTCGTTTCTAACAAAAACGGAATACGCCGTATATGAATAATCGTCCTCCAAATGATAAACGCACATTTCTGTTAAATAATCGTGAGCAGAAATAATTTTTTCAAGGTCTGTCATCTCTCTGTCAAAGCAAACGTTTATTGCCTCGCGGGAATATTTTTCAAAATCTTTTTTCATTTCTTCAATTTCAGAAATATCTTTAAAAGAATTCTCCCACGACATCTTTGCAATACATTTACCTTTCTCATACGAAGCATATTCAATAGAGGAAGGATACCAGAAAATATCAGCATTATGTGTTGATGAATAATTAATAAGAAATGCAATTTTTTCTTCGGGAATATTGTAATCTCCCAATTCAACCTGAGTTTTGCCCTCTCTCACAGCTTCGGCATACGCTTTTGATGCTCCTTCAAAATCAGCTTTTTCTTTCCAGGCAGAAACGGAAAAATTTGCAAAAGAAAAGAAAAGAAAACATAAAATTAAAGTGAAAACAGCGTTTAAACCTAACGTGTTTTTAAACGTTTTTATATCTATTGTTTTTTTCATATATTAGTTTTAAAACCACTCTTTATATCCGATAATAAAATTATTGCTTTTTATTTTATTTTACCACCAATACATTCATATGTCAATATTTTTTTAAAAGTCAATTATCGCCATCCTTGTTTATATGAAAAACAAATTGACATCGTCTGTATCTTGTGTTATAATTTATTCAAGTGAGGTGTTCTACTATGTTTAAAACAAAAATTTTTTCTTTAATAGGATTGTTGATTATTACTCTTTTATCTTCATGCAACGAAAAACAAGGAAATGTTGATAATTCTGATTTTTCAACGGAAAGTGTTGAGATATCCCAAGCGGAAGATAATTCTGAAAGCTCTACAGAATCATATGAATTTATTTCCGACAGCCTTGAAGAATCTTCTGATGATACTGTTTCTCTTCCATTTATCCCCTTTGACTGATTGTTAAAAATGAATGATAATAAAATACGTTTCAGCATAAAAGTTGCAGAGAAGGAATTTTCTGTTGAAGCCTTTTATTCTTCAACCGCCAATCTTTGCAAAAACTTTATCTGCGAACCAAAAGATAAACAAATTCCCGTTTCAATAAGTAAGGAAGATATTTTCAATGAGAAAATCGCTTTGAAACGCTCTATTCGTCTTTCAGAAAATGATTTTGAATTTTTTGCTCTTCACAGAAAGATATCAACTGCCCTCGTTTCTTATAAAACAGTCCTTTTTCACGGTTCTGCAATTATGCTTAATAATAAAGGAATTATTTTCACCGCACCAAGCGGAACAGGAAAATCAACTCATTCTGAGAAATGGAAAAGGCTTTTTGGTGCGGAATACATAAATGACGATAAACCGTATATTTCCGTTGAAGACAAAATTCTTGTTCACGGCTCTCCGTGGATGGGAGTTCACCGTCTCGGAAACAACGTTTCTTTTCCTCTTTCTGCTATTTGCATTATTTGCAGAAGCGAAAAAAACAAAATTGAAAGAGTTCAAAAAGCAGACGTTTTTTCAGAGCTTATAAAACAAACCTATATGCCAAAAGATTGCAAAAATGCAAAGGAAACCCTTTTTCTCGTATCAAAGCTTTCTTTTGGCGTTGAAGTATATAAGCTACATTGCAATATGGATGACGAAGCGGCGAAGGTTGCATACAATGAGTTAGCTCATTTGTTTTTATAAAATTGAACGATTTAATGTTTTTTCGTGTTCATTTTTTTAATTTCAAATTCTTTTATTCGAAATAATTTTAAATCATTCATATCCCCGCACTAAATTGTTGCAAGGTTTAAAACATTTTTTTGTTTTTCTATTGACAAATGCAATTTAAATGGTATAATATAGATGCTACGCAATTGCATATTATATCTTCCTCAGGGAATTACTATAGTGAAAAGTGTTTTCTCTCAACGAATTCCTGAGGAATGACGTAATTGTGTAGCAACAATGAGGGACGACATTTTTTAGGGTGCGTTCTTTCGGACGTGCCCTTATTTTTTCACTCTTTTTTAGTACGCATACTATTTTGCGGAGGTAAAATGGAAGAAATCAAGAATTTAAAGGAACTAAGAGAATTAAAAGGTAAAAACGGATTAAAGACATTAAGAAAAAGAAAGCTGAAAGAAGCCAAAAGAAAGTTGTCTGATATTTCTCAAATCATAGAATCAATTGTTGTTGAGGAAGAAAAGCAAACTGAATTTAAATCTGAATACGATTCAACAAACATTGATATACAAAAAGAGCTTTTACATATAGAAAATTTGTATGCTTCCGTTCAAGCAATTCAAGCGTCAATACTTCTTCTTGATTCTGTGTTAGAGTAAAGCCTGATTATGATAAAATTCTTATATTCGTATAACAACGTAATGAAACGTCTTTTTCTTATTTTATTATTTTTGTGCTTAGTTTTTCCATTGTGTTCGTGTGGAGATAAGACCGAATCATCAGCAGAATCTTTTTCGTCTGTTTTAGAAAATTCGGAAATCTCACAAGCGGAAAAGCACGACCTTTTTTCAAGGCACGGTCTTTCAAAAATCATTCCTGAGGAGTATATAAAATGCTCTCTTATTGCGGAAACCCCCGAAACCGCTTCAATTCTTTTAACTGAATATGAATTTACAGTTCTTTCCCAAATTGATTCTGCTCTTGAAAGACAGGGATATTATAACCAGATAATTAACGCTGTCAAAAGTGTATCAACAGAAGGAAAAGCGTATATAAACACTGAAAACGGTTTAGAGCTTTTGACGATTTATGAAAACGTTGTTTCAGAATCCGAAAAGCTCGTTTGCTATTTTAAACTTAAAAGCGGAGACGAAATTAGGTCTTATAAACTAACAGTTTCCGATTATGCCTCGGAAGGAATACATTTGTATTCTCTCTCCTTGACCTATTCAGACATTGAATTTTGATTTTTTAAAAACATAAAACGTTATTGATGAAATGTGTTTTTATAGACAAATAATAAGATTTCTCTCGTTTATAAAAACAATCAAAAAGCGGCTTGCCCAAAGCGTTAAAGCATCGGGTAAGCCGTTTTAATTTGCGTTTTAATTTGCGTTTTAATTTGCGTTTTAATTTGCGTTTTGATTTGCGTTTTAAATGATTTAATTCCTTTATACTAAAAAATCTTGGTATTACGGTATAAAAGTTTGTCAGCTCATTAATATTAGTTTAGTTATATTAAAAACCTTATTTTAAGAAGTAAAATATACTCAATTTATTAAAAAAGTCCCGAAATATTGCCTTCTGAATCAACGTCAATTTTTTCAGCGGCAGGTACTTTTGGAAGACCTGGCATAGTCATAATTTCACCCGTTAGCATAACGATAAATCCAGCCCCGGCACAAACCTTTGCGTTTCTGACAGTAACCTCAAAATTTTCGGGAGCACAAATCTTTGTTGGATCATCCGAAAAGCTATATTGAGTTTTTGCCATACAAACGGGAAGATTTGAAAAGCCAAGAGATTTAATGAGAGAGAGCTGTTTTTTAGCATTTGAAGTAAAGCTAACGGATTCTCCGCGATATATACGTTTTACAATAGCTTCTGCTTTCTCTTCGAGAGTTGCATCATCATCATAGCAAAGCTCTTGTTTGGATTCTATTTCGCACAAGGAAACAACCTCTTTTGCAAGGTCAATTCCTCCCTCTCCACCATTTGCCCAAACAGTTGAAGTTACAACGTTAACGCCTAATTTTTTACATTCCGCAGAAACGGCTTCAATTTCAGCATCGGTATCATCCGGGAAACGGTTTATCGCAACGACACAAGGGAGCTTATAAACTTCAACAATGTTTGAAACGTGGCGCATAAGGTTTGGCATACCTTTTTTCAATGCTTCAAGATTTTCACCTTTAAGCTCTGTTTTTGGAACTCCGCCGTGCATTTTCAACGCTCTGACAGTTGCAACGACAACAACAGCCGAAGCCTCAAGACCAGCTTTTCTGCATTTAATATCAAAGAATTTTTCTGCGCCCAAATCTGCACCAAAACCAGCCTCTGTTACAACGTAATCTCCAAGGGCAAGAGCAGTTTTTGTTGCAATAACAGAATTGCATCCGTGAGCAATGTTTGCAAATGGACCGCCGTGAACAAATGCGGGTGTTCCTTCAAGCGTCTGAACGAGATTAGGCTTCAAAGCGTCAACAAGTAACGCCGCCATTGCCCCCTGAGCTTTAAGCTGACCAGCTGTTACGGGTTTATCGTCATATGTATATCCAACAATAATATTTGAAAGTTTTTCTTTTAAATCTCCAATGGAGTTTGAAAGACAAAGAATTGCCATTATTTCGGAAGCAACAGTTATTTCGAAGCCGTCTTCACGAGGAACACCATTTGCTTTTCCTCCAAGACCGTCTGTTATGAATCTCAATTGTCTGTCGTTCATATCAACAGCTCTTTTCCAAGTTATTCTTCTTGGATCGATATTAAGGGCGTTCCCTTGATGAATATGATTATCAAGCATTGCGGCAAGTAAATTATTTGCCGCCCCTATAGCATGAAAATCTCCCGTAAAATGAAGGTTTATATCCTCCATAGGAACAACCTGAGCATATCCGCCTCCCGCTGCTCCTCCCTTAACACCGAAAACAGGTCCTAAAGAGGGTTCTCTTAAAGCAACAACAACATTTTTTCCAATTCGTTTCAAGCCATCTGCAAGACCTATTGTTGTTGTTGTCTTTCCTTCTCCCGCAGGAGTTGGTGTAATAGCGGTAACAAGAATTAATTTTCCTTTCTTTTTCATATTCGAAAAAGAAAGGCTAACTTTTCCTTTATATTTTCCATATGGCTCAAAATCGTCCTCGCTTATACCTAAAGCAGATGCAATTTCAGAAATGGGTTTCAATTTTGCTTCTTTTGCAATTTCGATATCTGTTTTAATAACGCTCATAATAATTCCCCTTTTAAAGATTGTTTTAATACGCCAACAAGCGTTTTCAAGCCTTTCAACATTTGTTTAAAATAGCCAGAAAACGATTGTTGGCAAAATTTATAAAAAATTATTTTGTAAAAATGTCTCTTATCAAAAGATAGTCTGTTGAATTAACAACGCCATCACAGTTTACGTCTGCGGCTAATGCTTGGCTTTCACTTAACGTTTGAGCTGAAAGGAATATTTGCTTCACTCTAAGATAATCCGATGAATTAATATTTCCGTTTCCGTCAACGTCACCAAGAATAACAACAATAAAACTTACTCCTTCAATATTTGCAGAAGCAGAAGTTTTCATTTCAACGCTTTCTATTCCGAAAACATCAGAAGAAGTCTTTTCGCTTGGAATCAAAACATATACGTTATTATCTTTAGCTTCAATCTTTCTTGAATCAACGTAAAGAATATTAAATGAATATTCCTCTCCGTTATATTTAGCTAAAGCCTTCACAATTCCCGCTGTTTTTGGAATAGTATACGAAATGGAAATACCTTTTTTCACAGAATAAACGCTTCCATCGCTGTAATATAAATTCAAAGAGACAGAGGAAACGTCTGCCTTATCAGACAAAAGAGCTATAATACTTTGATTTGATAAAGAAGAGCTTTCAATATACGCACTTTCAAATTTACAATATTCAAGGGAACACCATCCCTCTTTTCCGTTGTATATCAATCTTCCCCAACCGTTTTTAACCTCAAGAATCTGTATTTTTGCACCGATAGGCATCTGTAGTAGCTTAGAAGACGAGGTTGTTGGTTCTGCTCTCAAATTAAGATTTGAGGTTGTTATATAGTTTCCTTTTGTATATTTATCTGTTGATGGAAGCTCTATCCATTCGTCCTCTCCCGTTGTTTCAGTTTCTACAAACTCATCGTTATCAACGTCTGCGGAAATGAGCTTTCCATATTTAAGTCCGAAATATCCCTCTTGACCATTGTACGTTACCTTTCCCCACGTTCCAATGACCTCTGTTACAGTTACGGTTACACCCTTTGGAAGAACTCCAAGAATAGATGAAGAAGTTGTAGCTGATTTTCTCAAGTTAACGCTTCCCGTTGTTTCATAAATTCCCGTAACGTATTCGGGAGATACATCGGGCTCACTTGAAGGCTCTTCTGAGGATTCTTCACTTGATGGTTCTTCTGAGGATTCTTCGCTTGAAGGCTCTTCTGAGGATTCTTCGCTTGAAGGTTCTTCTGAGGATTCTTCGCTTGAAGGTTCTTCGCTGGAAAGCTCGGCGGGATCTTTGAAGATAATGTCAGATATAAAAGATGCGTACGTCAAACATACGAAACCCTCATTTTCGCCATATGATGTTTTTCCCCAGATTCCGTCAATTTCCGTTATTGTTATTTCCGTTCCTTTTGGAATAATCGTCAAAGCATTTGATGAAATTGATGCACTCGCCCTTAAATTTAAATTGTCGGTTGTTTCATAGATACCCGTTCTGTATTCGCTTGAGTCAGAAGATTCCTCTTTTGACGTATCATCAGGATTTATTTCAACTTTTTTTCCTGTTGAAGTGTGAAGAAAAATCTTAGTAACTCCCGAAACAGCATAATGATCAAACAAAACTTCTCTGTCTCCTGCGGGATCCATCATATAAACAACTCCGTCTTTCACCTCGCGGATAGCAACATAGTGTCCAAGATTTTTTACTCCTGCTATAATGTAATAGCCTTTATCGAGGTAATATGATATAGCTTCTATTTTTTCTTCTTTTGTTTTTCCAAGAAGGACTTCTGAACGATATTGAAAACCCGAAACAGCATTTTTTATTTTTCCCTTGTATATGAGGTTACCCGAAAAGCCACCAACAGCTTTCATCATACTAACAAAAGTTCCCGGATCAAAGTCTTTCTCCGTTCTTAGACCGCTATATACAACAAGGATAGCCGTTGACGTGGCATAGCACCCTATATTACCTATCGTGTCGTTACCGATATAAATATTCGCCCATTGGGGATCGGTTTGTTTCCAATCGTAAAAAGGCGTATCCGTTCCCGCCGCATCTGCGAAAAATGTCGTTGCGGGAAACACTGCTGAGGAAAAAACTGTAAAAATAAGTAGAAAAGCAATTACTTTTTTGAAACGTGTCATTATTTTTTGAACACAAGACGCACAGAGCTTTCGGCTAACGCTCCCCGTCCGACTCCTTCTTTTTATTTTTTAGTATGTATAATAACAAAAGCCGACTTTCTTTTTTTCAAAAACAAATGTTTTAAAAAGATTCCAAACAGTTTAAAAATCAATCTTTTTTGGTATAAACAGATGGAGAAAGAACGCCAACAAAGGGAAGATTTCTATATAATTCGGCATAGTCCATTCCGTATCCAACAACGAATTCATCGGGGATAGTATATCCTGAATAATCCGCTTCAAGATTCTGAGTTCTTCTCGAAGGCTTGTCAAGGAACGTACATATTTTTAAACTTGCAGGATTTCTTTGAAGAAGAATCTTTTTAAGGTAGCTTAAAGTGTTTCCCGTATCAAGAATATCTTCAACAATAATAACGTCCATATCTTCAATAGAATAACTGAGGTCTTTAAGAATCATAACCTGTCCTGTTGACGAGGTTGAATTTCCATATGAAGAAACAACCATAAAATCGAACGTACAGTCTATATCAAGATTTCTGACAAGGTCTGAAAAGAAAATAACAGAGCCTTTGAGAATGCAAAGCATAAGAACTTTTTTGCCCTCATAATCCTCGCTGATTTTTTTAGCAATTTCAGCGACCTTTTTTTGAATCTCTTCCTCAGTGAAAAGCACCTTTTCAATTTTGTTTTCCATTCCTTTTTTCATCGTAATCCTCCAAGAGATATAATTATAATATATAATATCATATAATAAACGAAAAATCATCACAAAATTGCTAACAATAATAAAATATTTTTTTATTTAAAAAAGCTCTTGATTATCTTAAAAATATGGTGTATAATGGCAAAAGTAAAATAGCGGAGAATGTGGTTTTCTCCGAGGAAGGAGATAAAACTTATGTACGAAATCGAATTTTCGGGAATTAAAAACGGCGAAGAAACCGAAATTATTGTGCTTCAGGCTGAAACTGCCAACTCTGTAGAAAACTCAGTTGCAGAAGAAAGCGTTGCAAACAATTCCGAAGCGTCCGAAAACGAGACTACCTCCGAGTATATGACAGTTTTCCCAAGCGGATTTGAGAATCTGCCGGAGAACGCAACGCTAATGGAGCGTCTTGCATACGGTGGAAAAGTTGCTTTAATCGGAATGGCAACAGTTTTTCTTATTCTCATTATCATCTGGGTTCTTTGTGCTTTAATGGGAAAGGTTTTCGGAGGAGCGGGTAAAAAATCCCAATCGGAAGATAAAGCTCCAAAAGAAAAAGTTTCAACCGCTCCCGTAAGCGAGACAAAAACTGCATCAAACGCTGCTTCAAGCTCTGCTGATTACAGCACGGTTGCTGTTGTGGCATCTGCGGCTATTGCGGCATACAGAGGCGAAGATACGGTTAATTTTAACATTTCATCAATTCGTCCCTGCGGAAACGGCGCTGTTACATTAGCACCCGAAACGGTTGCTCAAATAGCTGCCTCTATTGCTTGTCTTGAAGGAAAAGACACTATTGATTTCACAATCAGCTCAATCAGAATTATTTAAGAAAAAAAACAAAAAAGGAGTTTAATTATCATGGCAAAAACTTATATCGTAACAGTAAATGGCGTTAGCTACGAAGTAGTAGTTGAAGAAGGCGCAGCAAGCGCAGCATCCGCACCAGCAGCTCCCGCAGCTCCTGCACAAGCTCCAAGAGCAGCAGCTCCCGCTGGCGGAACAAAAGTTACATCTCCCCTTCCCGGAACTCTTCTCAGAATCATCGCAAAGAACGGAACTTCCGTTAAAAAAGGCGACCTCGTTTGCATTATCGAAGCTATGAAAATGGAAAACGAAATTTTTGCACCTGCTGACGGTGTTGTTAACACAGTTGCATCCGAAGGAGCATCCCTTAATTCAGGCGATGTTATTATGACGATTGCGTAAATCTGAATTGTCGAAAAATAGATTAAACTGAATTAAGGAGTGATATTTTGGCTAACACGATTTCTTTGTCGGGCGGTGGATTTATCGACTCCATCCTCGGTGTATTTGAAAGCTCTGGTTTCACAGAGATTTTCGGTTCGGGAAATTTTGCAAACGGCGGTTGGAAATATCTCGTTATGTATCTCATCGTTGGCGTTCTTTTCTATCTCGCTATTGTAAAGAAATTTGAACCGTTGCTTTTGCTCCCTATCGCTTTTGGTATGCTTCTTACAAACCTTCCGGGCGCAGGGCTTTATCACAGCGAATTTTTCATAAACGACACAGGTGCTCCTATCAACATTCAACAGATAGTTGAAAAGGGCGGACTTATTGACTTTTTATATTTAGGTGTTAAGCTCGGAATTTATCCACCCCTTATTTTTTTGGGCGTTGGAGCGATGACCGACTTTACTCCCCTTATCTCTAACCCCAAAAGCCTTCTCTTAGGCGCTGCGGCACAGTTTGGCGTGTTTGCCGCATTTATTGGTGCATTACTTCTTGGATTT
This sequence comes from Eubacteriales bacterium, assembly GCA_045578045.1. Classification (GTDB taxonomy): domain Bacteria; phylum Bacillota; class Clostridia; order Oscillospirales; family CAG-382; genus SIG653. Next base: position 45,675 of record JAZNJM010000046.1, read on the forward strand.
ACTGTTATGGAAGCGGCATCAATCGGTATCATCGGCGGTGCTGATGGACCAACAGCTATTTTCGTAACAAAAACCTTAGCTCCCCACCTTTTAGGTGCTATTGCTATTGCGGCTTATTCATATATGGCTCTCGTTCCTTTTATTCAGCCTCCAATTATGAAGGCGTTCACTTCTAAGAAAGAACGAGTAATCAAAATGACAGCTCTCAGACCCGTTTCTAAACTTGAACAGGTTGTTTTCCCCATAGTTGTTGCAGCTATCGTTTCTCTTATTCTTCCTGATGCGGCATCCCTTATTGGTATGCTTATGCTTGGAAATCTTATGAAGGTAAGCGGTGTTGTTGACAGAATTGCAAAAACAGCTCAGAACGAGCTTATGAATATCGTTACTATTTTGTTGGGAATTTCCGTTGGTGCCACGGCGAAAGCAGAGAGCTTCCTCGCTTCAGAAACCTTATTTATCATCTGCCTCGGACTTTGTGCATTTGCGTTTGCAACAATGGGCGGTGTTCTCTTTGGAAAACTTATGTGCTTCATAACAAAGGGAAAAATCAATCCTCTTATTGGTTCTGCGGGTGTTTCTGCTGTTCCAATGGCAGCACGTGTTTCACAGCTCGTTGGACAGAAGGAAGATCCTTCAAACTTCTTACTTATGCACGCTATGGGCCCCAACGTTGCAGGTGTTATAGGCTCTGCCGTTGCAGCGGGTGTGTTTATCTCCCTCTTTAAGATTTAAGATAATTGTTGAAAGGATAATAATATGGCAAAGGTAAAAATAGTTGAAACCGTATTGCGCGACTCACACCAGTCCCTTGCGGCAACAAGAATGACTACCGAACAAATGAAACCCATACTTACCGCTTTGGATAACGTGGGTTACCATGCTCTTGAAGCTTGGGGCGGTGCAACATTCGATTCTTGTCTGCGTTTCCTCGATGAGGATCCTTGGGAACGCCTGCGCAAAATCAAGGCAAAAATGCCGACTACAAAACTGCAGATGCTTCTGCGCGGACAGAACTTATTAGGTTACAAGCACTATCCCGATGATGTAG
>JAZNJM010000047.1:0-20540 GCA_045578045.1 Eubacteriales bacterium
CTCCTTGGCTCACAGAACGACATGGCTACGATCCGACTTTTTCGACTTGGTTTTGGTGGGGACTACAGGGCTCGAACCTGTGACCTCCTGCTTGTAAGGCAGATGCTCTCCCAGCTGAGCTAAACCCCCATATTCTTTTCGCTAAAGGTTTTGTTCCCCTCAGCGAAAAGCATTATACCATATTAAAATCCATTTGTCAATACCTTTTTTGGAATTTTTTTCTAAAAATGCAAAAAAATTGATGATTAAATAATATCTGAATCCCTGAGAGACGTATATTCGTATTTGTCAAATTCAGCCCAAAAATCTAAAACTGTTTTTTTATACTGTTCTGAATCAATAAAAAAGCTCATTGCGTGGTCAGCTCCAGGAATGACGAGAAGTTTTTTAGGAGAGGCACACGCCTTATAGTTTTCGTAAGTCATATTGATAGGAACGAAATGGTCATCAGTTCCGTGAATAAATAAAACGGGAATTTTTGTAGTTTTCAAAGCCATAGTCGCTGAAAAATCACTTGAACTCATTTGTATTTTCTTTTTGCACATATCGTTTGCAATTTTACCAATTACCCCATACGCCAATTTCATATTATTATTTGCAATATGCTTCCATATGGCGTTGGGGGAGGTGAATCCACAATCTGAAATTATGCCTTTTACGTTTTGAGGCATATCAAATCCAGATGCCATAAGAACCGTTGCAGCTCCCATTGATACTCCTGAAAGATAAACGGGAAGAGAAAACTTGCTACATATATATTTAACCCATTCAAGACAGTCAAATCTTTCAATAAGTCCAAAACCCATATGGTCTCCGCCGCTTTTTCCTTGTCCTCTTTGTTCGGCGTATAGAACGGAACAATTATTTTCGTGGTAAAAATCTGATATCATTCCAAAATCTTCTCCGTATGAAGAACGCCAACCGTGCATAGCTATAATGATTCTTTCAGCGTTTTCGCAAGAATAAAAATGTCCAACGAGTTTTGTTCCGTCATAACCTTCAATTTCAATTTCTTCCATAGGAAGTGATGAAAGTTTTTCAGCGTAAGCGGACCTTAAATCCATAAATTCTTTATTTTCGTCCATTCCGGAAATAATTTTTCTTGTTTTTGGCGTTTGTTTGAATTTATCAATCCCGTTTCTTTCAAGGGCAACCTTAACAAGCGTACCCGTGAGCATATACGTTGCGGCGGCAATAGCGGAAAAACCAAAGCCCAAGGCTCCCGCACCAATAACTAATTTTTTTGTATTTTTGTTCATTTCAATCTCCGCTTTATATGTGTTGAAAAAACGCTTTATTTTAAAAAGGTTATTCTTTTTTTGTAATGCCTTGCTTTAAAACTCCTTTTGAAATAAGAAGCTCAACAACCGCATCTCCCTTAATTTCTTCTGAAACTAAAGTGTTAACAAAACCGTTTGAATCTTGAATAGGAATTTCATTTTGATTATTGTTCTCAGCCTTTTCTGTTTGCATATCCGAGCTTTTTTCACTGTTTTTTTCTTTTTCTTCTGTTTCAATTATAACCCGTTCAAGTATTCTTGAAACAAAATCAAAGCATTTTAAAAGCCTTTCGTTGTTTATATCTGAATTTTTTTGATATTTTTCTTTCGATATGGGATTTATTCCTTTTGAAAGCATATCCATATATGTTTTTGCGTGTTTTATTATATCAATCTCTTTCATTATATAAACCTTTCAGACTTTTAGTTAATACGAATAGTTCAGATGAATTATTATTTTAAAAATACACTTTATAGGATTTTATCATATGTTTTTTCGAAATTCAAGTTTTTTTGCATAAAAAAATGATATTATTTAAGAAATAAAGGGGAAAAATAATGCTTTATAAAATTGAATCAATAAAAAAGTAAAAAACGTTAAGAATTTTTTTACTATTTATAAGTATAATATTAATAAAATATATGATAAAATTCTTATAAATAATGTTAAACAGTTTGAGTTTACAAATAGTTGAGATTTATTGATATAATATAATTATGCTCAGACAATTAAGGCTCAAACGCAAAATAAGAATAAACGGAGTATTTTTATTATGAAAAAATACTACATATTATATAATCCTTTTGCGGGTAATAACACGGGAGAAAGGTCTGCTTTAAAGATAAAGGCAAAAATCGAGCCTAAAATGGAACATCCCGTTGAGCTTGTTGATATGACGAAAATTGACAATTATAAAGATTTTTTTCAATCTCATTCGGGGGCGGGTATTATAATATGCGGCGGAGACGGAACTCTCAACCGATTTATAAACGAAACCTCAGAAATTGATTTTGAAAATAAGATTTATTATTGTGCCATAGGAACGGGTAACGATTTTCTCAGAGATATTGGTGTTTCTCAAAAGAAAATGCCTGTTGAAATAAGCTCATACATAAAAAATCTTCCCATCTGTGAAATAGAGGGGAAGAGATATCGTTTCATAAACGGAATAGGATATGGTATAGACGGTTATTGCTGTGAACAAGGCGATGAGAAGAAAAAGAAATCAAAAAGAAAGGTTAATTATTCTCTCATTGCGATAAAAGGTTTGCTTTACGGTTTTAAGCCGAAAAACGCAACCGTAACGGTTGATGGAGTTGTTCATAAGTTTGAAAAGGTATGGATAGCTCCCGTTATGAACGGAAGATATTATGGCGGTGGAGTTATGGCTGCTCCTGAGCAGGATAGGTCAAGCGAAGAAAAAACTCTTTCCATAACAATTCTAAGAACAAAAAATAAACTGGAAGCCTTATGGTATTTTCCAACTCTTTACAAAGGAAAGCATACGAAATATAAAAACGTTTCAACGGTTTTAACGGGAAAGGTTATAACAGTTGAGTTTGATGAGCCTTCTCCATTGCAAATTGACGGTGAGACGCATAAGGGAATAATGAAATATACGGCGTATGCATATGGAACGGCATATAATCCTTCACAGCAAACAGAAAAAACCGAAGAAGCCGTTGTTGTCTGATATTTGTTTTAAAATGTGATTATCAGAGGAAATTAAAATGGAAGTATTAAACGAACGATCTAAAATAGACTTAATTAACTGGCTTTCAAAATCCACAGGTGGAGAATTGAAAAGTCTTGCGGACGAAACCTCAAAATTGATGACTTATTATCGTTGTGCAATGCTTGAAATTGAAACAAAATTCAGAGTTTTAAACGAACAATTTTCCCTTAAGCAAGAAAGAAATCCAATAGAGAGTATAAAAACAAGGCTTAAATCACCCCAAAGTATAAAAGGAAAGCTGGATAGAAATAATATCCCAATAAGCCTTTCTTCTATTGAAGCAAATTTAAATGACGTTGCTGGTGTGAGAGTCGTTTGCAGCTTTATTGACGATATCTATATGCTTGCAGATTGTCTTATGAATCAAGATGACGTGAGAGTTATAAACGTTAAGGATTATATTAAAAATCCAAAACCAAACGGATACAGAAGCCTTCACGTTATTGTTGAAATTCCAATATTTCTTTGTGATGAAAAGAAATACATAAAGGTTGAAGTACAGCTCAGAACTATAAATATGGAATCTTGGGCAAAATTAGAGCATAGAATGAGATATAAAAAGAATATAAGCGAAGAAATATTCGCTAAAACTCAGAGTGATTTGTTGGAATGTGCTGAATTAAGCAATATTCTTGACGAAAAAATGCAATCAATAAGAAAGATAATAGAGGGAGAATAAGCCTTATATAAGCTCCAAAACGCTATCGTATAAACACATTGGAGTTACTTTGTTTTTAACGAGTGCGTTATATATTGATATGGCTGTCTCTTTTCTTGATTCAAAATTTGGTAAAACCGCTTCTTCAATTTCTTCGTTGGATTTGAGTGGCGGTTTTCTGTTTTTATAAGGCTTTTTTGAAAGTTTCAGACAAAAAGACTTTTCGTTGTTAGTATATGCTTCTGTAAGCTCATATGAAACGGTAAAATCTGAAAATTTTTCTTCTTTAAACATAATAATGTTTGAATATTCTATATGAAAGGATTTTGGTTTTTCCATAGTTTTCTCCCAAACTCTTATTTTCCTTTGAAAAGCAAAAGAATAAATAGTATCTGTAAATCTATAAGCTCTTTTTCTTGTTTTTCAGAGCAAAGAGAGAATATCAGATAAATCTGTTTTTGTAAAGTGTGTCAAAAAGAGAAAATATGTGAATAAAACTTGAGTTTCTAAACAAATAGAGAGAAAAAGCGAGTTTTTTGCAGTTTTAAATGAAAATATGAACGAAAATTCATATTTAAAGAACAATTATAATTTTTTGTAAAAAACTATATTTTGTAAAAAACTATATAAACTATACTGCAAAAAATTATATTTTTAGTTTTATGAAGTTTATATATGCGTTGACATTATTAGTCTGTTGTGGTATAATAATTAAGAAATGTTTTTGCTGTAATATTTTGTGAAAAAAGTTGACTTAAACATATAGAAAGATATTATGGAAATTTAATTTAAATAATAAAGGAGTTGGTCTATATGAAAGGCAAAAACAAGTGTAGAATTTTAAAAGAAATAAGAAAAGCTATTGCAAAAGAGAATAACATTGAATACGTAACAACAGAATGTAAATACCAAGGAGAGTGCAGCGGAACTTGCCCCAAATGTGAAGCTGAGGTCAGATATCTTGAAAAAGAGCTTGAAAAACGCCGTAATGCTGGAAAAAACGTTGCTCTTGCAGGAATTGCCGCAAGTATGGTTTTGTCATCAGGATGTGTTTTTTCTGAAAACGGACCTTTTGCAGAAAATACAATGGGTGATATGGCTGTTTCGGAATCTTCATCACCAGATGAGAATAGTTCAGAAGCTTCTTCATACGAATCTTTGGGAGGTTCTCCCGTTTCAGAAATGGTTGACGGTGAGATGTATTACCAGACAACAGGGGTTATTATTTATCCTTCTGAAGATGAATCTGATTTTTCAGAAGAATCAAAGGAATCAGATGATAACTCTTTCTTAGAAAATTCTTCCGATGACGATTCTTCTGAGGACGATTCTTCTGGGGACAACTCTTCTGAAAATATATATATTTCAGATGAAAAAATAGAAATTATGGGCGAATTTCCTGCTCCTGAAACTGATGATTAAGAGAAAACTGATTGTGTGAAACAGAAATGAACGATAAAACAATAATAACAGCCCCCGTTATATCTTTTTCACGATTAAGAATGGAAACAGACGGAAAGGGAGTTACAACCTTGGTATGTTTTCACGGTTGTCCGTTGAGATGCAGATATTGTATAAACCCCTTTTCTTTTGACAAAAAAACAAAAAGAACAGATGAAACGCCTTTTTCTCTCTATGAAAGCGTTAAAAAAGACGAGCTTTATTTTTTAGCAACGGGCGGAGGCGTTACGTTTGGCGGTGGAGAACCTTTGCTGTATTCGAATTTTTTGAAGGAGTTTCGTCTGTGCTGTGGTGAAAAATGGCATCTTTGTGCTGAAACGTCTTTGAACGTTCCAACGGAAAACGTTTATATTGCGTCTCAATGTATCGATATGTTTTATATTGACTGTAAAGATATAAACCCATTAATTTATAAAGAGTATACGGGGAAGGATAATCAAAATATGCTTGATAATTTAAAAATACTTTTGTCTTTGGTTGGTGAAAAGCGTATTGTTGTCCGTATTCCGCTTATTCCGAATTTCAATACTGAAAAAGACAGAGAAAAGAGCGTTGATTTTCTTTCAAAAATGGGAATAACTCAGTTTGATTTGTTTGAATATAAAATTAAATAGGCTTTCTCATATATAAAAAGGGAAAAAGGCAAGAGAGAAAAAATGGAAAATAGGAATTGGAAAGATAAAATTATTATAGCTTTTATTATTTATGTGTTTTCTCCTTTAATCATCGTGGCTTTGATTGTTTTTGGAGTAACTCTCATTTTTGAAAATCCAAAAAACAGAAAAGGTACAAGAATTCATTTTATTATAAAAAAACTGGAGTAAAATATAAACGTAAAATAATCTATTCTCCCGAATATCGCTTTTATAATAATGCTGTAAAAAGAAAATTACCTATTGAATATATAAAACAAAAATCAAACGGATTTGAATATTTCATATATGATGGAAAGATTTATATGTTCCCCGATTTTGAACAAATTGAGTTCAATAAAGAAAAAAACGCTTTTTTGGTTGATTATGACGGAGAGTGGAAAAGTTTTGACAAAGCGTATGAAAAGATGTTATCATATTTAGATAATAAAAACTTTGAGGCGAAAATTCTTGTGGAAAGAAAAATGTTCAACAAATTTAAGCTGTCTGAAAACGATATACCCGAAAACATTTTTGTAACACGAGAATATGAAACAGCTTTTGAGAATGAGGATTCTCCGTTAAAGTTTATTATTCCGAAAAATACTTTTGAGCTTTATGAAATGATGAAACAAACTCAAACACTTTGCGGAGAGTTTGAATATTCGGAAAGCAAAGATACTATATTCTGGAAGTTATGTGGAAAAAAAGAAACAATTGAGATTCATATTGCAGTGGGCAAAAGAGATTGTTATTTTGAACTTTTTTCTGTTTCTTCTAAAAATATAAAATATAGTATAACCCATTGGCATCCTGATCTATATGAAGCATACGAAGAGGCTTGTCTTCTCGGAGAACGAGGTAGCGTTCTTGTTGTTCGTTCTTCTTTCTTTGAAGAGAGCATCTTGTATATGGGAAAAAAGGAATATTGCCCATATTCTCCCGATAAAAAGTGTATTTTGGGAAGATATTATTATCTTGAAGCAAAATGAAAGAATAAAGGAGAAGCAATAAATAGGAGAGAAGCTATGTTTGGGGCAATTTATGGAGATATAATAGGCTCATATTATGAAAACCATTGCACTAAAAGTTATGATTTCCCATTAAATAAAAACAGCACTTTCACCGATGACAGCGTTTTGATTTCTGCTGTTTGCAAAACGATTCTCAATAATCCAGAAGAAATTTCAATGTTTAAAATTTCTGCTCGTTCAAGAGAATTTGCAGCTCAGTACAGACAATTTTATTCGTATTTCCCATATGCTGGATATGGAAATATGTTTTCAAAATGGGCGAAAGAACCATATACCCAAAACGGTAAAAGCTATGGAAATGGTGCATCGATGCGTGTTCTGCCTATTGGATATGCATACGATACAATCGAACAGGTTATGATTCAGGCAAAAGCAAGCTGTGTACCAACTCATAATAACAGAGAAGCTATAAAAGGTGCAAAAGCTGTTGCGGCTTCTGTTTTTCTTGCAAGAAATGGAGAATCAAAGGAATACATAAAAAAATATATTCAAAATAAATTTGGATATAATCTTTCAGTTACGCTTTCAGAAATAAGGGAAAAATATATTTTCAATAGTAGAACGTCATATAGCGTTCCTCCTTCAATTATTTCGTTCCTTGAATCTTTTGACTATGAAAGTGCGATAAGAAACGCCATTTCTCTTGGTGGAGATGCAGATACTCAGGGGTGTATTGCGGGAGGAATTGCAGAGGCGTATTATAAAGAAATTCCAGAACATATAAAGAGATTTTGTGATATTCGCATTGATGGAACGATAAAAATGGTCGTCAAGGAATTTAACCTGAAATATTTATCTCAAAAATAGCTTTATTGTGTTAACTCTGTATGTTTAACTCAGAATATTTGCTTTGACCATTCATTTGGAATGGACTTTATGTGTTTTATTTTGAATGTTTAATTTTGAATATGAACGGAGAATAAAAATGGTTTTTAATACTCACGACAGAACACCAAGAGTCAAAAACAAAAAATCAATTGTAATAATGCTTTATGGATTATATGCACTGTTTTTTGCTATGATTATTTTTGGCTCTGTTGTATGTTCCTTTGAGGTTGGAAATATACTACCAGCGCTTTTGATTTCAGGACCTTTTTTGATTCTTTCTCTGATATTTTTTATTTTAAAGAACGATATTAAAAAATCCTGTGTTATAATTGAAGGGGATTATATAAAAGCTGTAGACTATTATTTTGGAAAGAAATTTGAAAAAACGTTCAGAAAAGACGAAATAAAAAAAGCCTCCTCATTTTCGGGAAATTCTTTGAAAGTGCAAGGACTCAGATATTCAGGAATGGGACAGGGATATATCGTTTTTTACGGCGAAAATAATAAATACCTTTTCAAAATTATTCACGTTCCTGAAACGAAAAAATATTTTTCTGAATATATAAAATAAAAAACTCAAAAACTATTTACTTTTTCAAAAAAATATGGTATAAGTGTTATAGACATTACTAAGGCGAAAGGTGGAAGCCTGACGTTGAAGGGTGCGCTTAAATACATTATAATATATTTGTAATATATCCCATTTTACGTGGGTGTGTTTTGCGTTCCCTTCGGGGAGCGCATTTTTGTTGCTTTAAAAAAATAAGGAGGAATAAATGGAAAGCAGAATAGCACTGATTGGAATTATTGTTGAAGAGCCTGAATCAACAGAGGAGCTTAATAAAATTCTTCACGATTATAAAGATAATATTGTTGGAAGAATGGGAATCCCATATAAACCAAAAGGCGTTAACGTTATTAGTATTGTTATTGATGCTCCAAACGATATAATAAGTGCATTAACGGGAAAAGTTGGAATGTTAAAGGGCGTAACTGCAAAAGCTCTTTATTCAAAGGTATGATAATGATAAATCTTTTAGATAAACTTGAAAAAGAAAGAACCTTAACAAAAGAGGAATATGAATATATCCTTGAAAATATAGATTTTGAAACGGAAAAGATTCTTTTTGAAAAAGCTGTCAGGGTTAGAAAAAAATATTATAATAACGATATATACGTGAGAGGGCTTATAGAATTTACAAATTATTGTAAAAATAACTGTTTATATTGCGGAATAAGGGCGGGAAACTCTAAAGCAGAGCGATATAGATTAACGGGGGAAGAAATTATTGAATGTTGTGAATACGGATATGAAATAGGTCTCAGAACCTTTGTTCTACAAGGGGGAGAGGATATATATTTCACAGCGGATAAAATTGAAAAAATCGTTTATGAAATAAAAAATAAATTTCCCGATTGTGCTGTAACCTTATCTTTTGGTGAACATTCAAAAGAAACGTATAAAAAATGGTTTTACGCAGGTGCAGACAGATATTTGTTAAGACACGAAACCGCAGACGGAAAACATTATTCCCTTTTGCATCCCTCTTCAATGACAATTGAAAACCGAATGAACTGTCTTTATTCTCTTAAAGAAATAGGTTATCAAGTTGGATGCGGTTTTATGGTTGGTTCACCCTTTCAGACAAATAAACATATAGTGTCTGATTTGAAATTTATAGAAGAATTTAAACCGCAAATGGTTGGAATTGGTCCGTTCATTCCACATAAAGATACGCCTTTCAGAAACGAAAAAGCGGGAACCGTCCTGAAAACCTTGATTATGCTTGGAATTGTTCGTCTAATTCTTCCTAACGCTTTAATTCCTTCAACAACGGCTTTAGGAACAATTTGCGAAAACGGACGGGAAAAAGGAATTTTATCGGGGGCAAACGTTTGTATGCCAAACCTTTCTCCAAAAAGTGTACGTAATAAATATATGCTTTATAATAATAAACTTTCTGAGGGAGCAGAATCAGCAGATGCGTTTTTGAAGCTGAAAACCCGAATGAGTAAGATAGGGTATAACGTTGTTGTGTCAAGAGGAGATTGCAAAAACTTAGTATAATAATTATAGCTGAAAATTTAGTATAGTAATTATAGCTGAATATGAATTTTAGTAAATTATAAGAAAGAAGGAAAATATATGTATAATCCAAAATCAATGAAAGCAGAAGAATTTATTAACCACGAGGAAATTTTAGAAACCTTGGCTTATGCCGATGCACATAAAACAGATGCAGAGCTTATTTCAAAAATAATTGAAAAAGCAAAGGAAAGAAAAGGTCTTTCCCATAGAGAAGCGTCTGTTTTGTTGGCTTGTGAGCTTGAAGATAAAAATCAAGAAGTATATGCCCTTGCAAAACAGATAAAGCAAGATTTTTACGGAAACAGAATAGTTATGTTTGCACCTCTTTATCTTTCAAATTATTGTGTAAACGGCTGTTTATATTGCCCATATCACCTTAAAAATAAAAGAATTGCAAGAAAAAAATTAACCCAAGAGGAAATTAAAGCAGAAGTTATTGCTTTGCAAGATATGGGACATAAACGTTTAGCCCTTGAAGCAGGGGAGCATCCCATATATAACCCAATAGAATATATCCTTGAATCAATAAAAACAATATATTCCATAAAGCATAAAAACGGGGCGATACGCCGTGTTAACGTTAATATTGCCGCAACTACAGTTGAAAATTATCAAAAGCTCAAAGATGCTGGAATTGGAACGTATATTCTTTTTCAGGAAACGTATCATAAAGAAAGCTATGAAAGACTTCACCCAACAGGGCCAAAAAGCAATTATGCATACCACACGGAAGCCCACGACAGAGCAATGCAAGGCGGTATAGATGACGTTGGACTTGGGGTTCTTTTTGGTTTAGAATTATACAGATATGAGTTTGCAGGTCTTCTTATGCACGCAGAACATCTTGAAGCTGTTTTCGGCGTTGGACCTCATACAATAAGCGTTCCACGAGTTTGCCCTGCTGACGATATTGATCCCGGTGAATTTGATAACGGAATTTCAGAAGAAACCTTTGCAAAAATTGTTGCTTGTATTCGTGTTTCCGTTCCATATACGGGAATGATAATTTCAACGAGAGAATCACCAAAAGCAAGAGCAAGAGTTTTAGAGCTTGGAGTTTCTCAGATTTCGGGAGGTTCAAGAACGAGCGTTGGGGGATATGCAACACCCGAAAAAGAAGAAGAAAATTCTGCTCAGTTTGACGTTTCCGACCATAGAACTCTTGATGAGGTTGTTCGTTGGCTTATGGAGCTTGGACACGTTCCGTCTTTCTGCACCGCTTGTTATAGAGAGGGAAGAACGGGCGACAGATTTATGGAGCTTTGTAAATCGGGGCAAATACATAACTGTTGTTTGCCAAACGCATTGATGACCTTGAAAGAATATCTTGAAGATTATGCATCAGAAGAAACAAAAGAGGTTGGAGAAAAAATAATAGAAAAAGAAATGCTTTTAATTCCTAAAGAAAAGGTTTTTAATATTGTTAAAGACCGTCTTTTCAAAATCTCTTTGGGTGAAAGAGATTTCCGTTTCTGATAATTTGGAGGTTAATATGGCATCATTAAACGAAACGCCAAAAGGCGAAAGATTGCATATTGCTTTTTTCGGTAAAAGAAATGCGGGAAAATCAAGCCTTGTTAATGCATTCACAATGCAAGAGCTTTCCATCGTTTCAGACGTTAAAGGAACAACAACAGACCCCGTTTATAAGGCAATGGAGCTTTTACCTTTAGGACCTGTTATGATAATAGATACCCCGGGAATTGACGATGAAGGAGATTTAGGAAAGCTCAGAGTTTTGAAAGCAAAACAAGTTCTTAATAAAACAGATTTGGCTATAATTGTTTCAGAATCAAATAATCAAATAGGCGAAGAAGAAAAAAAGCTGGTGGAAGAATGTGTTTTGCGTGATATACCGTATATTATCGCAAGAACAAAATCAGACCTTTCTGAGAATACAAAAACGGAATTACCTAACGAAATATATACAAGTGCAAAAAATAACCTTGGTATAAATGAGCTGAGAGAGCTTTGTGCAAAGGTTGCGAAGAATGAAGAAAACAATAAAAAAATCGTCTCAGACCTTTTAAAAAAGGGAGATGTTGTTGTTCTTGTCGTTCCTATTGATAAAGCCGCCCCAAAAGGCAGACTAATTTTACCGCAACAGCAAACAATAAGGGATATACTTGAAGCTGGAGCTTCTCCCTTTGTTTGCCGCGATACAGAGCTTTTGGAAACTATCTCAAAGCTAAAGGATAAGCCTCGACTAGTTATAACGGATAGTCAGGTTTTTGGAATTGTTAGTAAAATGTTACCAAATGATATTCCCCTTACTTCTTTTTCAATTCTTATGGCAAGATATAAAGGAAATTTGCCTCTTGCAGTTGAAGGTGCGGCGGTTGTTGATACTTTAAAAAAAGGGGATAAAATTCTCATAGCCGAGGGTTGCACCCACCATAAAAGCTGTGAGGATATTGGAACGGTGAAAATTCCTGCGTGGATAAGAAAACATATTGGCGATGATATAGACTTTTCATTCACTTCGGGAAATGAATTTCCAGAGGATTTAAAGGAATATAAAATGGTAATTCATTGTGGCGGCTGTATGCTCACCGAAAGGGAAATGAAATATAGAATAAGAACTTGCAAAGAAGCGGGTGTTCCAATAACGAACTATGGAACTTTAATTTCATATCTCAACGGAATTTTGAAAAGAACTCTTGAACCGTTTCCTGAAATTGCAGCTATTTTGGAGAAATAAATATGAGTAATAATTCAATAAAATCACCCGAAGAAAACTATAAAAAGTGGCGTGAGGTTCACGGAAAAGCCTTTGGAAATCTGTTTTTATCAGCCTTTGAAGATAATCCCGAAGGTCAAAAGGGATTAACAGAGGTTTTAATTCTTGTATCAAGAAGAGAGTTTCAAAAAGCAGAACCGATTTTACAAGCTCTTTATGAAACTTGTGTTTCAGATTTTGATAAAGAAGCTATGTGCTATTTCATAGGTCTTAATTATGAATTTATGTCAAATCTTCCTAAAATGAATGAGTATTACGGAAAACTGAATAAATCGGTGAAACACAGCTTTCCATCTCTTTTTTATCCATATTACAGAACTGCAAAATTGGCTCAAAAAGAATCTGAATGTAGAAAAGCATTGCATTATTTTGAAAAAGCATTGGAGCTTTTTTCAAACACAACTCCAAAGGGCAACGATGCGGAAACTGTTAGTATGATAATTTATGAAATGGCAACCGTATATTTGTATTGCCACGAATACGAGCAATGTGAAAAATATCTTGAATACTCAGCTAAGTTTTCTTCAAAGCTAAATCATCATAGAGAATATGTCAGAGCAATACTTTTGGCTATAAAGGGAATGAAAAAAGAAAGTATAGAGCTGATTAGTACCTTGCCGCCAATTCTTGCAAATAACGGAAAATATACAATTGATGAAATTCTTTCAAAAAAACAACTTCATTATTGTGAAGTGAAACAAAACAGAGCTTCTTTCGTTAACTTTTTTAAATTTGCAGTTGCAGAAAAGGAAAATATAGCAAACTGTATAGAAAACAACGCTGAAAAAGAAATGGAAGAAAAAATTTCAGAAATGCTAACTAAAACATTTCCTTTTGCAAAAAGAAAACTTTCTTGTAAAATAGAAAAGGTTGAAAATACCGTTGCTGTTTTATGTAAAAACTATTGCATAAAAACCCTTGAAACAGAGCAAAAAGCGTTGTTTGAGCTGATTTACGCTGAAATGCCTCAGATTCGTTTTATTTCTGTTTCGTATTATGAAAACGAGTTTTAATAATTATTATGAAAAGAAAAGAATTACTTGAGGAAATATTTGAACAATTTGATATGGAATCAAAAGCCTTTTGTGAAAAAAGAGGCGGGGAATCTTGCAAAATTCGGTCGAAATATAAAAATGAAGAAACGGTTGAAAATTTGAAATACCGTTTTGCAAAAATAGACTTTTCTTCATATTCAATAACCTTTAAATATACTGCTCATTCTATTATGTCTATAACTAATAGTATTCTTGAGGTTATGGTTTATTTCGGGAGTGTTGATGATAAAATAGGAATCCCTTTGCAGTTTTTAGCAGATTATTATGAATTGGATACTGTTTTGCCTTTAAGTATTCCTCTTATATCAAACCGAGAGGGAATGAAACAAGCCTTTGTTTGCCTTTCTTCCGTTATTGATAATCTGAGCAGTAAAATATCAGAAACAAGTAAAGACTTTTTGAAAGTAAAAGAGATTTTCCAATATTTTGAAAATGAGCTAATAGCTTTTTATGAAATAAAAGAAGATTTATCTCTTGAAGACCTTGCGTCTGAGCAGTGTTATAGCTATTTCACTTTCAGATTCACTTCTTCGGCATATATAAACCTTTTAAACGGAAAAAAGGAAAAAGCAATAAAACAGCTTGAAAAGCTAAAAAACAAAACGTCTTATGAAAATAGACTTTTAAACATAATTAAAAATAAAGATAAAATAGAATTTTGCAATATATCTTGTATACAACAAAATTCTTCTTTATATAATGAAAACGGAGTTTGCAAAACCTCTTTTAAAGAACTGTTTTCCGTTTTGTTTTCCGCTTTGGCTTCGGGTGTTGTTTTTTCCCTTGTTTATCTTGGTATTTATTATTCGTTTATATTCTTAGAAAGCAGGAACTCACTTCATCTTTCAGGACCTTCATACTCCTTTTACGTTTGTTTTCTCGGTGCTTTCGTAACGGGGATAGCTTTGAGCTATTTTACAAGGCATATTTCTTATAAGCTTCTTTTTAAAAAAGACTCAAAAAGAATTTTAGAAATGGATGCAATACAAAACAGCGTGAATACAGATAAATGGATGAAGCGGTTTGTTTTTCTTTGCTTTGCGTTTTCAGTTGCATTAATGTTTCTCGTAGTTAAATGGAATTTGAATTTTACAGAAACGGGATTTATTGATAATACAAAGTTTTTTGACGTTAAGGGCGTTTTTTATGAATATGAAGACGTGGAAGAGGTGTATTATAAAAGTGAAAGAGTTAACGATTTTGGAGAAACTCTTAACTTCCCTTCATACGTTGTAGTATTAAAAAACGGAAAAGAATTTGATTTATATGATTTTGAGGACATAAAACAAACGGAAGAAAAACTCATACCTATATTAAAAGAGAAAGGAATAAAAATAAAAAAGGAGTTAGTAAAAAACTAATTTACTTTTGGTTAGGAGAAAACTAAATGAAAATTGCAGTAACTTATAATAACGGAACAATTTTTCAACATTTCGGTCATACGAAACAATTTAAATTTTATGAAACGAAAAACGGAGACGTAGTATCCTCAGTCATTGTTTTTTCTGAGGGGGCTGGACACGGAGCTTTGGCAACGTTTTTGAAAAATAACGCTGTAGATCTTCTGATTTGCGGTGGTATTGGTGGAGGAGCAAAAACTGCTCTTGAAAACGTTGGAATAGAGCTTTTCGGCGGAGTTTCGGGAAATTGTGATGAAGTGGTTAACTCATACCTTTGCGGTGATCTTGAATATAATCCAAACGTAAAATGCAGCAGTCATACTCACGGCGAGGGAGGTCATAACTGTGGAGACAATCACCATTGCGGAGGCAGCTGTCATTAGTATGTTGCGTAGACATACTTTTGACAATATGCTTTGGGGATCTCTTGTTATAACAAAGATTCTTTTGAAGCTGATGGAAATATGCTTTATTCCAGCCTTACTAATTCTCTTAGGTGCACTTTTTGATTTGCCTAAGATGTATTATCGAATTTCTGTCTCTATATATTTTGTACTTTGGTTAGTATACGTTATCTTTTTTTAATGAAAATAAAAGCGTGAGAAAATTATCCTTCTCACGCTTTTATTCTACGTTGATAACTAAATTGCATTTACGTTAAAAACTAAATTGCATTTACGTTGATAACTAAATTGCATTTATGTTAATAACTAAATTGCATTTACGTTAATAACTATATTACATTTATTTTTAATATCAAATTCTGAAAAATATTTGTTTTCCATCGGAATCCATTCTTCGAAAAATCGTTTTTGAAGGATGGTTTTGTTTCTTTTTAAAATTCTGTTTTTTTGTGTGACCGAAGAAATATCAAGAAACACTGAAAAGCTATAATATTTTTGTAATTCGGGATGCATACTATATGCTCCTTCAACAATACAAAGCCTTGTTTTTAATATTTCAACAGGGGGGAGAATGGTTTTTGAAGAGCAATCAAACCTTTTGTATAAAACGTTTTCGTTTTTGCTGAGTGGGAGAAGAACCTCATTTTCAAACCTTTCTCTGTCAACGTTTCCTCCGACTTCTGAAAGGCGTTCTTTCGTTCTTTGTTCGGGGCGTAGGAAAAAATCGTCCATATGAAAAACAGCGCAGTTATATTTCGTTTTCAATATTTCAGCAAGAGTTGTTTTTCCACTTGCACTTCCGCCTTCTATAGCAATAATTGTAAAAGAGTCGTTTTTTCTTTTTTCAATTTCTTCAAAAAGCTCTGAATAATCTGTTTTAATGATATTGTTAATAATCATAGAGAAACGCTTTCTTCTTTCCTTGAATTTTTAATGAGCTTTTCAACCGTTATAACTATTAAAGGAACTAAAACTATTTGAAGAACAATTCCCGGTATTGAATTGAGAAACGCACCTGAAATAAAAGCAGAAAAAGTGAAGCCTCCTCCTTTTATATTCATACAAGTAAGCATAGCTATTCCCCAGATAATTCTTCCCGAAACCATTGAAATTAAAAGAGAAACGTATGTATATATCTTTTTTTTCGGCAATAATTTATAAGCAATTCCTGATAATGCCCCATATACCGCAAGTTCAAAAGCCATACAAACAGCGGAAGGGAACATAATTGGCATTCCTGCAACAGCAGAACGGAAAATGGGAGCAGTAAAACCGATAACAAGTCCCCATTGCCACCCGCAAATAAATCCGCAAAGTAAAACGGGAATATGCATAGGGCAAAGCATAGAACCAAATTTCTGTAATTGCCCCGTTATATATGGAAGAATATAAGTAAGAGCTAAAAATAAGGCGGATAAAACCATTTTTAAAACGTATTTTTGTTTTTTCATAAATCACCTTTTAATATACCTGACAATAACGTTAAATCATTCTCAAAACGATTTTCTTTTATTATAAAACAGTATACCATTTTTTTGTATAAAATCAAGGTTTTTATATATTTTTTAAAAAATAATATTTCCTATTGACAAATTCAGACTATTGTGATAGTATATACTATAGTAATAGTCTGGAGGGCATTATGGAAATAAAAATATTTGACAGTGAGCTAAAAGTAATGGAGCTTATTTGGAAAAAAGAACCTATCAGTGCAAAAGAACTAAGTGTTTTGGCGGAAGAACAATATGGTTGGAATAAAAATACAACTTATACGGTTGTTAAAAAAATCGAGTCTAAGGGATATATTTGCCGAATAGAACCTGGGTTTATATGTAAATCTCTTATTTCAAAAAAAGACGTTTGTAAATCTGAAACAAAAGGACTTATTGATCGACTGTTTGGGGGTTCAAAAAAAGCGTTGTTTTCTTCTTTAATAGAAGATGAATCTTTAACGAAAGAAGAAATAGAAGAGCTTAAACAGCTTATAGATAAAAAATAATATGTCAGAGTTGTTTTATTGGGTTTTAAATATGAGCATAAACGCTCTGATTTGTGCAATTCCCGTTTTGATAATAAGAGCCGTTAAAAAAATACCAAGAAGATATATCGTTTTCATATGGGCTATTCCTTTTTTAAGAATGGCTTTGCCCATATCTATTTCAAGTGATTTTTCTTTAATGAAAATAGTTTCTTTGTTTACTTCAAAGACAATTCGCGTTTACGAAGGGCAATTCAGTAGTTCAATGATGAACCATTTAACAAAAGCAGAGAGCTATTTTCCCATAACGTATAAAACCGAAAAAGCAGAAACGTTTTTTTCTGTTTGCGGATATATATGGATTGTTGTTTTTCTTGCTTTATTGCTTTCATTTTTTATAATCTATTTTTCAACAATGAAAGAGATTCGAAAATCTGTTTTGCTGAAAGATAACGTTTACGTTTCAGATGAAATAAAAACCCCTGCTGTATACGGAATATTTTGCCCCAAAATTGTAATTCCAAATAATTACAGCGAAAAAAACTTTAAATATATTTTACTACACGAAAATATGCATATTAAAAGTTTTGATAATTTTTTTAGAGTGGTTGCTGTTTTTCTTGTTTGCTTACATTGGTTTAATCCTTTTTGTCTTTTGTTTTTAAAGCTATTTTATATTGATATGGAGCTGTCTTGCGATGAAAGAGTTCTTTTTCATCTCGAAGAAGATGAAAGAAAAGAATATGCAAAAACACTTCTTTCTTCTTTAGAAAAAACAGTTGTTTTTGTTTCACTTTTTGGCGGAGCAAAAATCAAAACAAGAATAAATAATATAATTTCGTATAAAAAGATAACTTTATTATCTTCTGTTTTTTTTATATTTTTTATTGCTTTAACTTTTTATTTTCTATTGACTAATGCATAATTTATGGAGGCTAAAAATGAAAATTGAGATAAACAAAAAATTTAAAAAATATTGTATTTTTTCTTTTTTTGCTGTTTTAATAATATCTTTTTACCCGTTGTATATGGGAATAACAGTTATTATAGATATGATAAAAAATAGTTATGTTAAAGCGAGGGATTATCCAAAATATATAATTCCATATACTCCCGTTTCAATTTCTATAATATTAGGCGTTGCCTTGATGCCTTTGCTTTTAAAGAAAATAAAAAAATTCGGTTTTATAATCGCAAACGTAGTTTCTGTTTTAACGTTTTTTGTTTCAGAATTGCTTTTTGAAAATCTTGTTATTGTTTCGGGTTCGAATGGTTCAACTCAGCTTGAAAACTGGCAGTTATTTTTATGCATTGCCACCCCGGAATATATATTCAAGGATTGGGATTTTGTTAAATTACTCGTTGCAGATTACAGTCCTGCTTTTAAGCTGCATTTTTATATTATTTCTCTTGTTCTTATTATTTCTTTTCTGAATTCATTTTATGGATTTGGAAAAATGATTCTAACGGGAAACAAAGAACGAATAAAGCATCTTATTCTTCAATCTGTTCTTAGTGTTTTATTTCTTCTTATGTGTATATGGGCGTGTTTTACAGCGTTTTACAGAACGGGCGGTATTTATATTTCTCCAATATCTGCCCTCCTTATGACTTTGTTTTTCCTTGTTTTTGGAATAACCGTTGGAATATACGTTTCTTCTTTCACTTCAAATAGAGGCTTTGTTTTATCTTTGGTTTTGCCTTCTGTTTCAGCTTCTATCGTAACTTTAGTTATGTATATAGGGGAAATGATTTTGCTTGGCGGAAAACTTTATAAGTTTGGAAATGGAATTTTTTTCCAAAGTATTCCCGTTATTGTATTTTCTGTATTTGATATTCTTGTTGTTATTCTTTCGGGAATGATAACGGCGTTTTTTGTTTCATTCTTCCTTATGAAAAAACAAAAAATCCATTGACAAAAATATAAATGTATATTAAAATGAATGCATTAAAATCTTTTTGAGACTTAATGCATTCTTTTAATTGGCAAATTTAAAGTATTAAAACTATATCTGAATTTAAAAAACGAATTTTTTATAAGGAAAAATATGAAAATAACTCTCTTTAAAAATAAGTTTGAAAAATCAAAAGAGAATAAAAAAAGAAGATTAGTATTTCTTTTTATATTGTTAGCTCTTTTTATTTGGACAATATGGGGAAACTCTGCTTTAGAGATTAGCGAATATACAGTTGAAAGCGAAAAAATTCCAAAAGCATTTAACGGATTCAAAATTGCCCACGTTTCCGACCTTCACGATGCTGAAATTGGAAAAAACAACGAAAAACTTTTATCTCTTTTGAAAGAATCTTCTCCCAATATAATTGCCATAACAGGAGATATAGTTGATTGTAACCGCATTGATATAGATTTAAGTCTTAATTTTGTAAAAGAGGCGGTTAAAATTGCCCCTTGTTATTACGTTACAGGAAATCACGAGGCTTGGCTTACAGACGAAAACTTTTCAAAGCTTGAAAAAGGGCTCTTAGAACACGGAGTAAGAATATTAAGAAGTGAAAGCGTTTTTATAGAAAAAGACGGAGAAAAAATAAGCCTTTCGGGAATTGACGATTCAGATTTTGCAATGAAAAATAATTCATCTCCCGCTTCTTATATGAGCGTAGAAAATATAAAAAAACTTTCTGATTTTGAAGGCTTTAAAATATTGCTTTCCCACAGACCTGAATATTTTGAAAATTACGTTGAGGCAGATATAAACCTTGTATTATCAGGCCATGCTCACGGAGGACAGTTCAGAGTTCCTTTTGTTGGCGGTATATATGCTCCTAATCAAGGTTTTTTTCCAGAATATGATAGCGGTATTTGTGAGAAAAATAATACGAAAATGTCTGTAAGCCGAGGAATTGGGAATAGCGTTTTCCCTTTCAGACTTAATAACAGACCTGAAATAGTATTATTAGAATTAAAAAACGAACAGAAATAATGCTGAAAGCCTAATGGACAATTGAATATAAAGTTAAATTCAAAACTAAAATAGAAATCAATTATAATCTGAATAGAATATAAAACAGAAAAACTAATAAAAATCTGAATAGAATATAAAACAGAAAAAATAATAAAAATCTGAACAAAACGCCTAATAAAAAAACTAATAGAACACAAAATTATAATCTGAAAATAAAACGGGGCTGTTGCATTAAGCAAGAGACAAAAGTAAAAAAAGTGGATACTCTTTACCAAAAGGTATTGAGTATCCACACGCTTTATGATATAATTTAATTGAAAG